>JAFLTF010000121.1 GCA_022510585.1 Lachnospiraceae bacterium | reverse complement strand
AAATGGAAAAAAGTGATCTTTTTGCAGCCATAAAAGATGGACAGGTGTTGGAAGGAATCGTATTGCAGATTACAGAAGCCGAAAATACGAATGCGAGTGTTAGTTATCAGGCAGTTGTAGTACAAGCTGATGTGGATGGGATTTTGGCAAGCGATATTACGATAGAAATTATATGTAACAACGATACGGAATATACATTTCCACGTGGCCTCAGAGAAGATCAGGCACTAAAAAAAGGAGAAGACTATGAAGTTTCTCTGCGCTATGACAATGGAGAGTTTGTGGTTGTGACAGCGGGAATGGCAGAGTAGATGAAGAGGTATTATTTATGCGTGACGAAGCGACAATGTACAAATTAATCTTGGATATTGCAAATGAAGATGACAAGATTCTAGCGGTATATATGAATGGCTCAAGGGTGAATGTCAATGCCCCGAAGGACATCTTTCAGGACTATGACATCGTATTTGTGGTAAAGGAGACAAAGCCTTTTATAGAAGATAAAAACTGGATTCACAAATTCGGAAATATCCTTTATATGCAGTATCCGGATGAACACCCGGATTTTCCGAGCGATAAAGAAAATTTTTACGGATGGCTGATGCAGTTTGACGATGGAAACAGAATTGACCTTCATGTGGAAACCGTAACACATGCCAAAGAGCATATCCTGGATGATAAACTTTGCAGGATTCTTTTAGACAAAGAAGATATTCTGCCAAAGGTTCTGGAACCAACTGATGCGGATTATTATGTAAGGAAACCGTCAGAGGCGCAGTTTCGGGCATGCGTCAACGAATTCTGGTGGTGCAGCAATAATCTGGCGAAAGGCCTGTGGCGGGAAGAAATGCCCTACGTTCAGGATATGGCCAATTTCGTTGTCCGTAAGCAGTTGGAAAAGATGCTTTCCTGGAAAGTCGGATTAAAAACAGATTTTAGCGTAAGTATCGGGAAATCGGCGAAATATTTGCATAAGTGGCTTGATGAAGAGGAGTATCAATTGTATTTAAGCACCTATTTTGGCGGTGATATGGAGGAAGCCTGGAACGCAGTTCTTTTGATGTGTGATCTGTTTGCCGCCGTGACTGCCTCTGTAGCAAGCGGGCTGAACTACACTTATGATGCAAACGAAGGGGAAGCTGCTTTATCTTTTCTGAAACATGTCCGGAACCTACCGAAGGATGTGGATGAGATATACTGAGTTTAAAAAGTGAGATCATAGAATTTGAAAATGAAGGCGTGCCGGGAAATATGATGGAGGATTATATGGCACAGGCTCCCCGGCGGTGGAAGCACCGGGGAGCCTGTTTTATGGAAACTAAAGGGATTTAGGGAAACACTTGTTTATACTTTTATGCCTCAAATAGAGAACAGCAGCTTACCGTATGTAGGATAGGGAAGCAGTGCCTCGGGAATCAATGCTTCTGCAGCATCCGCAGATTTCCTGAGCGTTTCCATGTCAGCAAGGACTACAGACTGATACATATTTGCGCTTTCCTGCAGATTGTCGCAGGCACTTGCCTTTGCGGTGTCCTCTTTCAGGGTCTTAAGGCTTTTTGCCATTGCTTCCGAAAGCGTCGTAAGAGTAGTGAGAAGCTCGGTTTCACCGGCAACGGAAATGTCCGGTACGACGGACTTCTTTAAGCTTGCGGTACGGGCAATCTGTTCCATATAAGCGGTGACAGACGGAATCAGATCTTTCTGAATCATCTCCGCCAGCGTGTTGGATTCGATGTGAAGCGTCTTCACATAGTTTTCCAGTTTGATTTCATAACGGGAATGAAGCTCGCCCTTTGTAAAGATCTTATGACCAATCAGGAGCGCTTCATTTTTTTCACTGATCATGGCCGGAAGTGCATCCGGCGTAGATTTCAGATTGAACAGACCGCGCTTTTCGGCTTCTTCTACCCATTCGTCCGTATAACCGTTGCCGTTGAAGATAACGCGTTTATGGGCAATGATGTTCTCTCTTAGCAGGTTATGGATGCTCTGTTCCAGATTTTCTGCCGAAACCTTTTCCAGTTGTTCGGAAAACTGACGGAGCGCCTCCGCAACTGCCGTGTTCAATATAATGTTGGGATTTGCTACGGAAGCAGAAGAACCCAGCATACGGAACTCGAATTTATTTCCGGTAAAAGCAAACGGTGAAGTACGGTTACGGTCCGTATTATCTTTTACAAAATGAGGCAGCACTCTGGCTCCGATATCCATCTGTACAGCACCGTGGCTGTTAAAGAACGTATCGTTTTCAATGGAGTCTAAGACTTCGGTAAGTTCATCCCCAAGGAAGATAGATACGATTGCAGGCGGTGCCTCGTTTGCTCCCAGTCGATGATCGTTTCCGGGGCTTGCTACGGAGATACGAAGAAGGTCTGCGTATTCATCTACAGCTTTGATAACAGCCACCAGGAATACCAGAAACTGTGTGTTCTCTGCAGGTGTTTTTCCCGGGTCCAGAAGATTGATGCCGGTATCGGTGATCATGGACCAGTTGTTGTGCTTGCCGCTTCCGTTGATGCCCTCAAAGGGTTTTTCATTGAGAAGACATACCATACCATGTTTGTCTGCGACCTTTTTCATAATTTCCATCGTCAGATAGTTGTGGTCTACGGCAACGTTTGTGGTATCAAAAACAGGGGCCAGCTCATGCTGTGCCGGAGCAACTTCGTTGTGTTTTGTTTTAGCCGGGATGCCAAGCTTCCATAACGCTTCATCCAAGTCATGCATATATGCGGTTACTCTCGGTTTTAAAGTTCCGAAGTAGTGGTCTTCCATTTCCTGTCCTTTCGGAGCCGGAGCGCCAATCAGGGTGCGACCGCAGAAGATCAGGTCCTTTCTCTGTTCATAAAGTTTTTTATCCACCAGGAAGTATTCCTGCTCCGGGCCTACGGTAGTGGATACATGACGTACCTCATTGTTGCCGATCAGATTTAGGATTCTTACGGCTTCTTTATTTAAGGTATCCATGGAACGAAGCAGAGGAGTCTTTTTGTCCAATGCTTCACCGCTATAGGAACAGAAAGCGGTCGGTATGTAAAGAGTGCCGTCTTTGATGAATGCCGGCGAGGTGGGATCCCATGCGGTATAACCTCTGGCTTCAAAAGTAGCACGAAGACCTCCTGAAGGAAAACTGGAGGCATCCGGTTCACCTTTTACAAGTTCTTTACCGGAGAAATCCATGATCACCTGTCCGTCATTTGTCGGGGAGATAAAACTGTCATGTTTTTCAGCAGTAAAGTCTGTCATTGGCTGGAACCAGTGCGTATAGTGAGTAGCACCGTTTTCGATAGCCCATTCTTTCATAGCAACGGCTACGGAGTTAGCAACGTCTAACTCCAGATGTGTTCCGTTCTGGATGGTCTTTCTCAGTGCTTTGTACATGTCTTTGGGTAATTTGTTGCGCATGATCTTGTCATTAAATACAAGACTGCCGTACAGTTCAGGTATGTTTTGTGCCATATCTGGTACGCTCCTTTCAATGTTGATTTTTATAACAAAAAAGGCGCTCCGGATTTCTCCAAAGCGCCTTTGCTTTACGATTTGTAGTATACTCAAAAAAAATTCGTTGTCAATACCTTTTTAAAAAATTTTGATAAAAAATGATAAAATTTTCTGTGCGCCAGGATTGACAAATCTGTTTCTTCCATTATAATTTTAGTATAAGCAAAGGCGCTTTGGGATTGTCCCGGGGCGCCTTTTACATTTTTATTCGAGGAAACGGAGGAAGGCTATGTCTGAGATCAAAGAGGCATGCGGAGTATTCGGTATTTATGATTTGGATGGGGAAAACGTGATGTCGTCTATTTACTATGGATTGACATCGTTACAGCACAGAGGGCAGGAGTCCTGCGGAATTGCGGTTTCCGATACAAAGGGTGAGAGGGGAAATGTTCAGTTCCATAAGGATCTTGGTCTGGTGAGTGAGGTGTTCAAAGAAGAGAACCTGCATAAAATGACAGGAGATATCGGTCTGGGCCATGTGCGTTATTCCACCACAGGCGCTTCCGTAGTCGAAAATGCGCAGCCGCTTGTGTTGTCCTATGTGAAAGGGACGCTTGCGCTTGCCCATAACGGGAATCTGGTAAATGCAGCGGAACTGAAATGGGAGCTTGTGCAGAACGGAGCCGTTTTTCATACGACCACCGATTCGGAACTGATTGCTTATCACATCGCGAGAGAGCGTGTACATACAGAATCGGTAGAGGAAGCAGTACAAAGGACAGCAGAAAAGATCAAGGGTGCTTACGCTCTGGTGATCATGAGTCCCAGGAAGCTGATCGGGGTCCGGGATCCGTATGGAATCAAACCGCTCTGTCTGGGGAAAAGGGAAAATGCCTATGTACTGGCCTCAGAAAGCTGTGCGCTTAGTGCTGTGGGGGCACAGTTTATACGTGACCTTGAGCCGGGAGAGATACTCACAATTACGAAGGAGGGGATACAACCCAGCCTGTTTCTGCCTCCAAAGAAGCATGCCCATTGTGTGTTTGAATATATTTATTTTGCAAGACTGGACAGCACGATTGACGGGGTGCGTATCTATGATGCGCGTATACGCGGAGGAAAGTCTCTTGCAAAATCCTATCCGGTCGAAGCGGATCTGGTGACAGGAGTCCCGGAATCCGGACTGCCTGCAGCGAAAGGATATTCGGAGGCTTCGGGTATTCCTTTTGGCTTTGCATTTTATAAAAACAGCTATATTGGACGGACATTTATCAAGCCTACACAGGAGGAAAGGGAATCCGGCGTGCGGTTAAAACTAAACGTGCTGGGTTCGGTGGTAAAGGGAAAGCGAATCGTTCTGGTAGACGATTCCATTGTAAGAGGAACGACCATAGCCAATCTGATCCATATGCTGAAAGAGG
>JAFLTF010000120.1 GCA_022510585.1 Lachnospiraceae bacterium | reverse complement strand
TAGTAGTCCCGGCACATAATGAAGAAAAATATGTTAAGCGATGTATAGATTCTATTAAGGAATCCGCCCGTCATTTCAAGGGAAATGTGGAAATTATAGTCGTATGTAACCGCTGTACAGATAAAACAGAAGAAATTGCAAGAAGTAATGGAGCTATTGTTGTTACGAATGAAGATCGTTGTATTGCAAAAGTGCGTAACACAGGGATTCATTCTGCAAAAGGTAAAATAATCGTTACGATCGACTGTGATAATCGTATGACAAAAGGAACCTTATCAGAAATATATCACTTACTAAAAAGCGGGGAGTATATAGGCGGCGGAGCGCCGATTCGGTTTGAAAGGTATTCGTTTCCTCTTTGGTGTAATGATATGATGTGCAGAGTAGCATTTGCGATTACAGGTCTATATAGTGGTATTTTCTGGGCCACGAAAGATACTTTTGATTCTATAGGCGGCTTTGTAGAAAAGAAAGCAATGGAAGATGTTGCGACGGCAAAGAAGCTTAAGGAATATGGTAAATCAAGGGGAAAGAAATATACCACGCTCCGAAGGAATTATCTTATTAACTCAACCAGAAAATATGATGATTTAGGGGATTGGTTATATTTTAAGTTGATGATAAAGAATGCCGGAACCCTTATAAAAGCAGCATTGGGAAATACAAAAGAGTATGACAGGTTGCTTGATGAAATGTTTTATGATTATAATGATAATCATGGATATATAAAATAAAACTTGGAGGAAAGATCATGTCAAATTCTAAAGGACGCTTCGGCGTTCACGGCGGTCAATACATTCCTGAAACGCTTATGAATGCCGTAATTGAACTGGAAGAAGCTTATAACCACTACAAAGATGATCCTGCATTTAACAAAGAGCTTACAGAGCTTTTCAACGAATATGCAGGCCGCCCCAGCCGTTTGTATTATGCGGAAAAAATGACTGAAGATTTGGGCGGTGCAAAAATCTATTTAAAAAGAGAAGACTTAAACCATACCGGTTCCCACAAGATCAATAACGTCTTGGGGCAGGCGCTTCTTGCCAAAAAAATGGGAAAAACCAGACTGATTGCGGAAACCGGCGCGGGACAGCACGGCGTTGCCACTGCTACTGCAGCCGCGCTTCTGGGTATGGACTGTGTGGTTTTTATGGGAGAAGAAGATACGAAAAGGCAAGCTCTCAACGTATACCGGATGCGTCTTCTGGGTTCTGAGGTAATTCCTGTGAAAAGCGGAACCGCAACGTTAAAAGATGCCGTTTCGGAGGCAATGCGCGAGTGGACCAGTCGGATAGACGATACGCATTACTGCTTGGGTTCCGTCATGGGGCCTCATCCTTTTCCTACGATTGTAAGAGATTTTCAATCCGTGATTTCCCGTGAGATCAAGCAGCAGATCTTGGAAAAAGAAAACCGGCTGCCCGATGTGGTCATGGCATGTGTTGGCGGCGGAAGCAATGCCATCGGCACCTTTTATCATTTCATAGAAGATAAAGATGTTAAATTGATCGGCTGTGAAGCTGCCGGACGAGGGATTGACACCTTCGAAACGGCTGCTACCGTAAACACCGGCAGGCTCGGCATCTTCCACGGTATGAAATCTTATTTCTGTCAGGATGAATACGGTCAGATTGCTCCCGTTTACTCAATCTCCGCTGGTCTGGACTATCCGGGTATCGGCCCGGAGCATGCATGGCTTCATGACATAGGCAGGGCGGATTATGTTCCCGTTACAGACGAACAGGCAGTCAATGCTTTTGAATATCTTTCCCGCACGGAGGGCATCATTCCCGCGATTGAAAGTGCGCATGCAGTAGCACATGCTATGGAGATTGCGCCTAAGTATTCCAAAGATAAGATCATTGTAATCACAATTTCCGGACGCGGAGATAAAGACTGTGCTGCTATCGCACGCTACAGAGGGGAGGATATCAATGAGTAACATAGAAAAAGCTTTTGCAAACGGCAAAGCATTCATACCTTTTATCACCTGCGGCGATCCGAATCTGGAAACCACGAAAAAAATCGTCCGTAGCATGGCAGCAAACGGCGCCGATTTGATTGAGCTGGGAATCCCTTTCTCCGATCCGACTGCGGAAGGACCTGTGATTCAGAGCGCCAACCTTCGCGCGTTGACCGGAGAGGTCAATACAGAAAAGATTTTTGACATGGTAAAGGAACTTCGGCAGGATATCAGCATCCCTATGGTGTTTATGACCTATTCCAATGTGGTATTTTCTTACGGCGCCGATAAATTTATCAGCACCTGTGCCGAAATCGGAATCGACGGCCTGATTCTTCCCGATCTGCCTTTTGAAGAAAAGAAGGAATTTGACGATACTTGTAAAAAATATGGCGTTGACCTTGTCTCTCTTATTGCTCCCACTTCGGCGAACCGTATCGCGATGATAGCTAAGGAAGCGCAAGGCTTCATATACATTGTCTCCAGTCTGGGCGTCACCGGCGTTCGAAGCGAGATCAACACCGACATTGCATCCCTAGTCAAGCTGGTACGGGAAAATTCCTCCGTCCCCTGTGCGGTAGGCTTCGGTATTTCCACTCCCGAGCAGGCTGCCAAGATGGCGTCCATTTCCGATGGGGCAATCGTAGGCTCCGCAATTGTAAAACTCATTGCCGAGCATGGTGAGAATGCAGCAGAACCTGTAGGAGAATATGTAAAAAAGATGAAAGATGCCTTGGGAACATTATAAAAACTTACGCAATTTGATATTGTATAAAAAGTCAGGCCGGACAGCCTGGCTTTCTTTTAGCGGTTGCAACCGAAATTTTACATGAAAAAACTTAAAAGCAACATGAAATTGATAGAATTTACATTCCTGCTTTTATAAGATTTTCCTGGATGGCACCGAGAAGCAGTGTTTCAATAAACGGGTAGAAGAGGAAAAAGGGTTCCCTCGCTGGGCACGCTTTCGCTCCGGTTCAGACGTAACGGTACTAAGCTCGAAAATACCTTGCTAAGTACCGACGTCTTCACAGGACCCTACAAGGGAAATCCTTTTTCCTCTTCTACCTGCTAAATGCTACGTTTCATAACTGCCAAAATAAATTTAGAAAGGACATTGAGAAGATGAGTTTAGGTGAGAATTTACAGTTTTTAAGAAAAAGAAATGAACTGACACAGGAAGATCTGGCGGAAAAACTGGAGGTATCGAGACAGTCTGTGTCGAAATGGGAGTCGGATACCGCTTATCCGGAAATGGATAAATTGATCCAGCTTAGCCAAATGTTCCATGTTAAACTGGACGATCTGATACAGAAAGATGTCAGTACGCTCTATGTGGAGGATAAGGCTGATTACGACCGTCATATGAATTTATTCAGTAAAATGATCGCTTTGGGCGTTGGGTTGATCTTGTTTGGGATCTCCTTTATGCAGTTCCTTGAAGGAATTTTGATAGGGATAGGGATTACTGCGGGGGAAGACATTGGTAATACAGTATTCTTAATCTTTGTAGTTGTTGCTGTTGCAATTTTTATCATCATGGGATTACAGCACTCTAACTTTGAAAGAAAAAATCCTTATATCGAAAACTTCTACAGTGAAGAGGAACTTGACTTTTTTCATAAAAAATATACAATCATGATTACTTCCGGAGTTGTAATGATTTTAATCGGCGTTATATTAACAAGCGGCGCTGACGCGGTTTGTAGTGAAATATTCGGAGATATCCCTGTTTCTTTTGAGTATTATTCAGGTTCGGTATTCTTTTTCCTTCTTACAATCGCTGTGAGCTTGTTTGTATATGCGGGAATGCAGAAGGAGAAATATGACATTGACGAATATAATAGGAAACATGACAAGGAATCTGAAGGATATAAAGTGAGTCAAATAAAAGGGACAATAAGTGCCTGCATTATGATGACTGCACTTATTGTCTACTTAATACTGGGATTTGTTTTCGACTTATGGGGTGTCCCTTCTATTGTACTATTCCCGGCAGCCGGTATCGGATGCGGTATTGCATGCCTTATTGTGGATGCGAAACATAAGAGATAGGTTCTGCTACTTCATACTCTGAATTTTATCGTTGAGCTTTTTTGCCTCTTTCCGGTAATATTTCAGAAACAGGAACCATATGATAAACGCGATACCCAGTTGTAATGCCACAACAAGGATTCCCTGACCTATGCCGGAGATATTCCCAAGCCAGCCAACCGAATAAGCTACCAGAGTATAGACTATACATCCGATTCCCATGTGTATGAGTACGCGAATCGGCATAGGAAGGCTATCTTTGCTGTAAATGATAGAAGGTATCCCAAAACCAAGACCTACAATCAAGCATCCGATTACCATTTTGGTGAATTGATAGTTCTCAAGATGAAAAGCACCCATATAAATGATATCAAAGACAACGCCTGCAAAACAAAAAATAGCGGTTGCCATTCCAATACTGATTATTGTATTTTTTGCTAAATCTTTTATCATATTTTTCATTGCTATTTCCTCCTATAATCCAAGATATTTTTTAAATTCCGGTAAATATTTTCTGGACACATATTCCTTGCATCCGTTCTTCAGTTTCAACAGCAGAGTCCCGCTAAAACCCGGTTCAATGCTGTCCATATATGACAAATTGACCAACGTAGATTTTGAAATCTGCATAAATCTTCTCCCCAACTGATCTCCAAGCTCATAGAGTCGTCTTCGGGAATGATATTTTTGTGTCTGATCATAAATGATCGTTTCTCCGTTCTCAACTCTTATCATGTAGATTTCTTCCGGCTGCAGTATGATCAGCTTTTCGTTATGCTGAGCAGTTATGGGGATTTCACCCGCATTGAAATAGCCTATGATACGTTGAATTTCATCCGTCATCTGATCTGTGTAAATAACTGCAAACGG
>JAFLTF010000012.1:34810-39273 GCA_022510585.1 Lachnospiraceae bacterium | reverse complement strand
ATCTGTACGGTTCCAAACTGATAAGAATCCCTGCACCGCGATTTGTGGTGTTCTATAACGGAGCAGTCTATCAACCTGAGAAACAGATTTTAAAACTGTCGGATGCCTATGAGAAAAGACAAGAATCTCCTGAGTTAGAATTGTCAGTAACCGTATACAACATCAACCGAGGTAACAACGAAGAACTCATGGATGCGTGCCAAACACTGAAAGAATATGCACTGTATGTGGAGCAAGTGAGAATGTATGCAAAACAGAGGCCCTTGGCGGAGGCAGTAGAGCAAGCTGTTGACTATTGTATTGAGGCAGGCATCCTGGCAGAATTCTTAAGGAAAAATCGAGCGGAGGCGATAAAAGTGAGTATTTATGAATATGATGAAGAATTGCATTTTCGAACCCTGAAAGAAGAAGGTCGCGAAGAAGGTCTATTGCAGGGTGAACACCGGTTAAACCTACTCTACTCTATACTCATAGACACGGACAGGCTGGATGATTTGAAGCGTGCCACGAAAGATAAGACCTATCGGGAACAGCTCATGAAGGAGCTGTTGCCTGAAGAATTATTGTCCCTTCAATAAGCGTTTCGCTGCTCTGAATGCGAATATACCATTGAGGATATCCCAAAAGTTATGAATGGCTCGAGGGATATCCTCCATTCTTTATTTAGTTTAGAATCCCCAAAATTTGTAATGTAGGTCTTCCGTTTTCCCTGATTTTATTCTCTAATTCCCATTCATGTTCTTGTATATATTCTATCTGCCTATAATTAACTTTTCTGACAGCCTGTATGATATATTCCCATTCAGGTTCGGCATGTTTTTTATTTTTCATTTGCAAGTCGCATAATACAAGAAATTTATCGCCTTTATAACCTTTTTCTCTTTGCTGCTTAATATCTTCATTAGCAGTAATCCATGTCATATATTTGTTATAGTCAGTATCTTTTCCACAATATTTCGGCTGTAATTTCTTTGGGAATAACTCTGCTATGATCCAATTAAATGCCCATTTCCCTTCCGCACCTCTTTTGTCATATGTGTTAAATGATAACACATCCACCCATTTGCCGTTTGTATTGACTTTCCGGACTATGTCCCTGACAATAAAAACTGCCGCGGATTCTCCGCTATTGATGTAACTTATGTACTCTGTGTCATGCCTCCATTTTTCATTTTCTTTACTCATACTTTTCCTCCTTTTCTTAAAAAAACAAAGTGGCACCAAAGTTCCAAAGATAAAAGAAAGACGTATCTCGCTTTTACCACGAATCGCAGTGCAATTCGCCGGAATTTTGGTGCCACTGAGTGAACACGTAAACCGTTCCCTCCACTATCTGTTATAGTTTACGGGAATTAAATTTTTAATGAATTGTAAATTTATTTATTGTTAATCGCCGCCTGTGCTGCTGCCAGTCTTGCAATCGGCACACGGAACGGTGAACAGGATACATAGGTAAGTCCTACTTTATGGCAGAACTCTACAGAAGACGGATCGCCGCCGTGCTCGCCGCAGATACCGAGTTTGATGTCCGGTCTGGTCGTACGGCCTTTCTCTGCCGCCATCTGTACCAGCTGTCCTACGCCGCTCTGATCCAGTCTGGCAAACGGGTCAGATTCATAAATCTTGTTCTTATAATAATCGCCCAGGAACTTTCCGGCATCATCACGGGAGAAGCCGAAGGTCATCTGTGTCAGGTCGTTGGTACCGAAGGAGAAGAATTCCGCTTCTTCTGCAATTTCATTGGCAAGAAGTGCAGCCCTCGGAATCTCGATCATTGTGCCGACATGGTAACGGATATCGGAGTTTTTCTCTTTCTTAACCAGTTCTGCGGTTTCTACAACTACATCTTTGACAAATTTTAATTCCTTCTTCTCTCCTACCAGCGGAATCATGATCTCGGGAACGATGTCATAGCCTTTCTCCGCCTTCACTTCGATTGCCGCTTCCATAACGGCTCTGGTCTGCATCTTGGCAATTTCGGGATAGGTTACGGCGAGACGACATCCACGGTGTCCCATCATCGGGTTGAATTCGTGAAGAGAGTCACAGATTTCCTGTACCTCTTCCGCTGTCATCATCATTTCCACTGCCAGATCGTCAATATCGTCTTTATCCGTCGGTACGAACTCATGAAGCGGCGGATCTAAGAAACGGATGGTAACCGGTCTTCCTTCCATTACTTCGTATAGAGCTTTGAAATCACCCTTCTGGAAAGGAATCAGCGCATTCAAAGCTTTTTCTCTCTGTTCAACGGTTCTTGCCAGAATCATCTGACGAATCTTCGGAATTCTGTCAGGATCAAAGAACATATGTTCCGTACGGCAAAGCCCGATACCTTCCGCACCGTATTTTACTGCATTCGCTGCATCTGCCGGCGTATCCGCATTGGTACGAACCTGCAATTTGCGGTACTGGTCAGCCCATGCCATGATACGTCCGAAGTTACCGCTTACGGAAGCTTCCACAGTCTTAATATCGCCTTTATAGATCTTACCGGTGGAACCGTCTAAGGAAATGTAATCTCCTTCATGGAAAACTTCTCCGCCCAGCTCAAATACTTTGTCATTCTCATTGATTGCTATCTCGCCGCAACCGGATACGCATGCCGTACCCATACCACGGGCTACAACTGCTGCATGACTGGTCATACCGCCGCGGACAGTCAGGATACCTTCTGCTGCGTGCATACCTTCGATATCTTCCGGTGAGGTCTCCAAACGAACCAAAACAACTCTTTCACCTTTCTCATGTGCGGCTTTGGCCTCTTCTGCGGTAAAGTAAACCTTACCTGCTGCAGCTCCCGGAGATGCGGGAAGCGCCTGACCGATAACCTGTCCGGCTTTTAATGCATCTACGTCAAAAGTAGGGTGTAACAACTGGTCTAAGGATTTTGCTTCAATTCGAAGAACTGCCTCTTCCGGTGTGATCATACCCTCGTCTACAAGGTCGCAGGCAATCTGGATAGCTGCCGGCGCGGTTCTTTTACCGTTACGGGTCTGCAAGAAGAACAGTTTGCCTTCTTCGATCGTAAATTCCATATCCTGCATATCGCGGTAATGGTCTTCCAGTTTCGCAGCAATTTCCATGAAATGCTTGTAGCAATCCGGCAGATCCTGCTCCAGTCTGGTAATCGGCTGCGGTGTACGGATACCTGCTACAACGTCTTCACCCTGTGCATTGATCAGATATTCACCATAGATACCTTTTGCACCGGTAGAAGGATTTCTGGTGAAAGCAACGCCCGTACCGGAAGTATCGCCCATATTACCGAATACCATTGCCTGTACATTGACAGCGGTACCCCAATCGCCCGGAATATCATTCATTCTTCTGTAAACGATCGCTCTTTCGTTATCCCAGGAACGGAATACTGCCTTGACAGCTTCCATCAACTGTACCTTCGGCTCCTGCGGGAATTCTTCTCCTTTATTTTCTTTATAAATGGATTTGAACCTGACTATGATCTCTTTCATATCATCTGCTGTCAGTTCCGTATCGTATTTTACGCCTTTTGCTTCTTTGATCTCATCCAGGATCCTTTCAAAATAGGATTTCGGAATCTCCATAACCACATCGGAGAACATCTGGATAAATCTTCTGTAGGAATCGTATGCAAATCTCGGATTCCCGGTCTTCTTTGCAAAACCTTCCACTGCAACATCTGTCAGACCGAGATTTAAGATCGTGTCCATCATTCCCGGCATGGATGCCCTTGCTCCCGAACGAACGGATACCAAAAGCGGGTTCTCGGTATCGCCGAATTTCTTGCCCTGCTTCTGCTCCAGATTTTCCAATGCATCAAAAATCTGTTTCTGAATCTCTTCCGAAATCTGTCTTCCGTTGTTGTAATAGTCCGTACATGCTTCCGTCGTAACCGTAAAGCCCTGCGGGATCGGCAGACCCAAATTGGTCATTTCTGCAAGATTTGCGCCTTTTCCGCCCAAAAGGTTCCTCATATCAGCGTTACCTTCTTCAAATAAGTACACCCATTTTGCCATAGCCTTTTTACCTCTTTCTCTCATTTTCTTTCTAAAACATAATTAGATAGGTACTCTCTTTTTCTATCATAACATAACTTGTCTTTTCACGCACCATTTTTTTCCATTAAATAAACAGTTTTTTTTACCTTATTTTGGAATAAAACTCTCGAAGATAAATAAATCAAAATCCTTTTTCAGACTTTCCAATTGATCCTGGCTTTTTACCGTCCATGCAACGGCAAGATTTTTATAAAGCCTCCGGCAGATGCGCCGCGCCGGCTCTTCTTTAAAAAGGCAATTATATGCAATAAAATCCGGAGCGGTCAGCCAGTTTGTCAGAAGATGGGTAAGGAATAAATAAAAAATATTTTTATAACCTCCGTCCTTTCTGAAATTCGTGGACAGCTGCCCTCGCATGACCTTTTTGCAATATCTTCGATACCACAGCAAAACCAGCGGATTAAAAGACTCTATACAATAGAC
>JAFLTF010000012.1:2890-34710 GCA_022510585.1 Lachnospiraceae bacterium | reverse complement strand
AATATCTTCGATACCACAGCAAAACCAGCGGATTAAAAGACTCTATACAATAGACACCTTTATACGCTGAGAGTTGTTTCTGTACCGCCGGACAAAGGGAAAGATCCGTCCATTCCTCTTTCAGTTCCACGATCAGCGGCACCTTTCCGTCCACCATGTGCAGAAATTCCTCCAGAGTCGGTATCTTTTCCTCCGTATCCAACAAATGCAGCTGCTGCAACTGAAAATAAGTCATCTCCCTCACTTTTCCCGACACGCTGCACATGCGTTCCAGTGTAAAGTCGTGAAAAATAACCGGAATGCCATCTTGGGTCAGCTGTACATCCAGCTCTATGCCATAACCTTCCTCTACGGCTTTTCTAAACGCCTTCATGGAGTTTTCCGGTGCGGATGACTGATTATCATGGAGACCGCGGTGTGCGTAATACACTCCCATGTAGGGAGCTTTTGAGGGTTTTCCCCAGAGTCGCGGCATAATGAAAAACAAATATAATACTATTATAACCACAATACACAACGCTATTATGATAATTGTTTTCGGCAATGTCATATTCACCATATTCCTTTCTGACTAACAATTATAACCGCAAACACAAAAACTGCAAGCCATCAAGTTACCGTACTAAAGATTACTCTTTTGCTTGAAAAAAAAGGGAATCTATGTATAATAATAAGAGTGGCTTTAAATAGCGAAAAATATTGAAAATACGAGGTTTCATTATGATCAGTGCAAACAATGTGACTTATAGAGTAGGCAAGAAGGCTTTATTTGAAGATGTAAACATCAAATTTACAGAAGGGAACTGCTATGGCTTGATCGGTGCCAACGGTGCCGGGAAGTCCACCTTCCTGAAAATCTTATCCGGTGCGCTGGATACGACCAACGGAGAGATCGCCGTTACTCCCGGCCAGCGTCTTTCCGTTCTGGAACAGGATCATTTTAAATATGACGCTTACCCGGTAATGGATGTGGTCATTATGGGAAACGAGCGCCTTTATCAGATCATGAAGGAAAAAGATGCTATCTATGCCAAAGAAGACTTCTCCGATGAGGACGGCATCCGTGCCAGCGAGCTGGAAGCGGAATTTGCGGAAATGGACGGCTGGGATGCGGAATCCAACGCCGCTATGCTGTTGAACGGTCTCGGAATCGGAACGGAAATGCATTACAGCATCATGAGCGATCTAAACGGTAATGAAAAAGTAAAGATCCTGCTTGCAAAAGCCTTGTTCGGTAATCCTGACATCCTGCTTCTGGATGAGCCTACCAACCATCTGGATCTGGATGCAATCGCATGGCTTGAGGATTTCTTAATAGACTTTGATAATACAGTGATCGTGGTTTCCCACGACCGTTATTTCCTGAATAAAGTCTGTACCCATATTGCGGATATCGACTATGGCAAGATTCAGCTCTTTGCCGGCAACTATGATTTCTGGTATGAATCCAGCCAGCTGATCATCAAGCAGCGTAAGGAAGCCAATAAAAAGAAGGAAGAACAGATCAAGGAGCTGCAGGAATTCATCTCCCGTTTCTCCGCCAACGCTTCCAAATCCAAACAGGCTACTTCCAGAAAACGTGCGCTGGAAAAAATCGAGTTGGACGACATCAAACCCTCCAGCAGAAAATATCCGTATATTGATTTCAGACCGGAACGGGAAATCGGAAACGAAGTGCTGACCGTAGACGGTATCAGTAAGACCATCAATGGGGAAAAGG
Source organism: Lachnospiraceae bacterium (assembly GCA_022510585.1). Taxonomy (GTDB): domain Bacteria; phylum Bacillota; class Clostridia; order Lachnospirales; family Lachnospiraceae; genus UBA3282. The sequence continues at coordinate 32,990 of JAFLTF010000012.1, read as the reverse complement.
TTTTAGATAACATTTCCTTCATCGTCGGACATGATGATAAGATCGCATTTGTAGGCGGCAACGAACTTGCCAAGACCACTTTATTCAAGATTTTGACCGGAGAAATGGAACCGGATACGGGAACCTACAAATGGGGCGTTACAACTTCCCAGGCTTATTTCCCGAAAGACAATACTGCGGAATTTGACAATGATTATACGATCACGGAATGGCTGACAGGCTATTCCGCTGTCAAAGACGTCACTTATGTCCGCGGCTTTTTGGGACGTATGCTCTTTGCAGGCGATGACGGTGTCAAAAAGGTCAAAGTCTTATCCGGAGGGGAAAAAGTACGCTGTCTGCTGTCCAAAATGATGATCAGCGGCGCCAACTGTCTGATCTTTGACGAGCCCACCAATCATTTGGATATGGAGGCCATTACGGCGCTCAATGAAGGGATGATCAAGTTCAAAGGAGTGGAACTTTTTTCCTGTCATGACCATCAGGTGGTACAGACCACCGCTAACCGGATCATGGAGATCCTTCCAGATGGTACCATGATCGATAAGATCACTACTTACGACGAGTATCTTGCTGCCGATGAAATGGCAAGGAAACGTACGATTTATACCAGCACTGCAACAGATGAGGAAGAGGTATGAAGCAGGTAGATCTACATGTACATTCCAACAAATCCGATGGGACCTATACGCCTTCTAAGCTGGTAGATTATGCTTTGGAAAAAGGGCTCTCTGCCTTCGCATTGACGGACCATGATACCACAGACGGCCTTGCAGAAGCACTCTCCTATGCGGCGGACAAACCGATCGAGGTCATTCCGGGCATTGAGTTTTCTACTGAATATGAAGGAAAAGACGTACATGTACTGGGGTTGTACATCCAATATAAGGAGGCTGCATTTCAGGCAAAACTACAATCCTTCGTGGATGCCCGTATTGAACGTAACAAAAAAATGTGCCGAAACTTACAGGAAGCCGACATTGACATCACTTATGAAAAACTATGTGAAGAAAGTTTAGGCGCAGTCATCACCAGATCCCATTATGCGGCTTATCTGCTAAACCACGGTTATGTGAAAAGCCGCACCGATGCTTTTTCCCAATATGTAGGCGACCATTGTAAATATTTTGTCCCAAGGGAAAAGGTCACGCCTTCGCAGGCGGTCGACATCATATTGAAAGCGAAAGGAGTTCCAATCCTTGCCCATCCTCCTTTATATCATATGGGCAAAGACCGTCTGGACACTCTTGTAAGCCGGCTTAAAGCAGACGGACTTATTGGGATTGAAGCAATTTACAGTACCTATAGCAATCAGGAGGAACGGGATATGTTTCGACTGGCCAAAAAATATGACCTGCTGCCCAGTGGCGGCTCAGATTTTCACGGCGGCAATAAACCGGGGTTAGATCTGGCAGTCGGCTATGGGAAGCTGTTTGTACCGGAGAGTATCTTAGAGGATATTAAAAAGGCTGCAATCACTTAGAGCAAAAGTAAACTTAAAGAGGAATAAAATTCGAATGAAGATTTTATTTACGGATTTAGATGGGACGTTATTGAACAAAGAAAGCCGGGTATCCGAGAAAACCAAGGCTTTTCTGGATGAATTTATACGAAACGGCAATAAACTGGTACTCTCTTCGGGAAGACCGCTTGACAGTATCCTGGAGGTAAAAGAACAGGCTGGGCTGGATTACCCCGGCATTTTGATCATTGCAAGCAACGGGGCTTTGATTTATGATTGTGATTCAGGGAAGGCAATTTGGGAAAAAAGAATGCCGCTTGATTATGTATCCTATCTGCAAAAGCAGGCAAAGGCACAGAATCTCCACATCCAAACCTATACCGATGATGCTATCGTAACTGTTACTGAAGATGAGGAAATTCAATATTATCGCAGAAGGATTCACATGCCCCTGATCCTTGCTGAAGACTTTGCCTCCTGTCTGGAAAAGGAGCCGTTTAAAATGCTTGCCATTCACTTAACAGATCATACCAGACTAACCGCCTTCTGTGATTCGATTGCCGATTGGGCGGAAGATAAAATCCAATATATCTTCTCCAATGACAGATATTTGGAGCTGTTCGTCAAGGAGGCCGGCAAAGGCAATGCCGTCCGCTTTGTCTGCGATTACTTTAACATCCCTCTGAGCGATACCTATGCGGCAGGCGATGCCGACAATGATATTTCCATGCTGCAAGCTGCTGGCTGTGGCATTGCCATGAAGAATGCCACGCCCGAAGTACAAAAAGCTGCCGACGTCATTACCCTGAAGGATAATGCGGAGGACGGGCTCGCAGAACTAATGCAGTCTATACTATAAATTTATAATTCTCACCCTATCCTTCAATAATCAGATAGCGGCCGTCCCCTATTTCAAATACTTCATCTGCTTCCAGAATCTCTTCCTCGTCAGCACCTTCTATATCTACACCCTGTTCGTCGAAATATTCCCAAACTTCGTGTACAGAATCCACTACCACCGCCATGCATTCTTCCAGGAAATCATCCGCTTCCTCTAAAGTTTCCGCCACATCTTCCGGAAACAACTGTCTCTGATTTTTTAAAAAACATTGTAATACTGCATCATCAAACATCTTTTTACCCCTTTCATGATTTTCTATACCCAGAACTTAGTTTTCACACTCTCTTTTATGTTATAAGCTGCTTAATAACCTGATAAACACCTTTTTCCTGATAAGAAGGACAGATATACTTCGCCTGTGCTTTCACAGTTTCTCTTGCATTCTCCACTGCATAGCTTTCTGCAGCCGCCTGTAATAAACCGATGTCATTATCATTATCTCCGAAAGCCATTGTTTCTTCTCTGCTTACGCCTAGATACTGCTGGATCACACCCAATGCATTTCCTTTGTCCACGGAAGCATCCATAAAGTCTACCCATTCTTCTCCTGCCATACAGGTTTTTACCTTATCCTGCCACGCGGGAATCAGGGTACTTTCTCCCAAGTCCCGGATACTGTCTTTCTGATAGATGGCAATTTTAAGAATATCTGTCTTCTCTTCCAAAACATCTTCCACTATACGGTATTTATTGCGATAACCCTTTTCAAAAAAAGAAAGAAATTCCTGATTCTTTGTTTCTAACAGACTGCCGTCCACAGTGGACACCACCGTTTCGCACTGCCCGTAATAGGGTCTTAGTTGTTTCATAATCCCTTCCACATATTCCCGCCGCATCTTCTTTACAAGTATATTTTCATCTCTGTAACGGACATGCGCTCCATTTTCCGCAAGGTAGATAATTCTGTCTGAAACTTTGTCGAACATATGTTCTATACTATAATACTGTCTTCCACTCGCCACACAGAAATAATTTCCCCTATCCGTAAAACTTCGAATCGCCTGCAGCAGTTCCGGATAGATTTTTGACGTGGATTCTTTTACCAACGTTCCATCAATATCTGTTGCTATTAACCTTATCATCTGCCTGTACCTTCCTGCCGGGATTTTTCTGTCTTCTACAATAATTCCCTCTGCTTCATTTCCTGATATACCCTGCCCACAGGCAGACCTACCACATTCGTATAATCACCGCAGATTCCCTGAATGTAAGCAGCAAACTGCCCCTGAATGGCATAGGCCCCGGCCTTATCCATAGGCTCTCCCGAAGCGATATAATTTTCGATATCCTCTTCCGTCATCGGAAAAACCGTCACATCCGTACATTCATGAAAAGTATGGAACATTGCCGGCATATCTGTATATTTCCACGCCAGTGTAACACCGGTATAGACCTGGTGGCTCTTACCTTGTAATTCCCATAACATATCAAATGCATCTTCTTTATCTTTCGGTTTACCCAAGACTTTGCCCCAACAGGAAACGACGGTATCCGCACCGATCACAACAAAGTCTTCTTTCATCGTCTCCGCCAATTGACCGCAGATATCCACCGCTTTCTGATAAGACAATTCCTCCACGATTTCTGCCGGCGTATCCTTTGTAATTTTCTCTTCTTTCCCGCTGGGCATGGTCTTAAAAGACAGCCCGATCTGTCGAAGCAGTTCTTTTCTCCTGGGAGAAGCGGATGCTAAAATAATTTTCATGATTAGAATCCTTTCCACACTATTCCACTACGCGGTGCATCTCAGGAATAAATACACGTCTTTCCGTTACTTCATCCTGTTTTTTCCCTGCCTTCTTTGCTTCTGCGCAAAATACCAATTGAGAATTGATATCTTCCTCTCCTTGGCCGCCCGCCTTCTCATAAGTGCCGTCCGGAAGCAGTATGTGAGCTTTGACCGTATCCTGTAATTGACATTCCAGAATATGTATCACTTTCTGCTGTAATTCCGGTTTCTCAATGGGGAAAAGGATTTCCACACGTCTGTCCAGATTTCTTGGCATCCAGTCTGCACTGGAACAGTAATATTCCTGTCTGCCGCCATTTTCAAAATAGAAGATTCTGGCATGTTCCAGATAGTTTCCGACAATCGATCGGACACTGATATTCTCGCTGATACCGGGCAGTCCCACTTTAAGGCAGCAAATACCTCTGATAATCAGTTCAATTTTGACTCCTGCTGTGCTCGCTTCATAAAGTGCCTCAATAATGTCCTTATCGCACAAAGCATTCATCTTGGCAATGATATGGGCAGGTCTGCCCTGCAAAGCATGTTCCTTTTCCCTGTTGATCAAATACAAAAATCGATCTTTTAGCCAAAGCGGCGCCAGAGACAACTTATTCCAGGAACGGGGTTCTGAATATCCGGAGAGCATGTTAAAGACTGCTGTTGCGTCTTCTCCTATCGTTTCCGAGCAAGTCAAAAGTCCCAGATCTGTATACAGCTTCGCGGTAGAATCGTTGTAATTTCCTGTCCCCAAATGTACATAGCGCCGTATTCCGTTTTCTTCTCTCCGGACTACCAGCGTAATCTTACTGTGGGTCTTTAGCCCCAACAATCCATAGATGACATGACAACCTGCTTTCTCCAACTTTCTTGCCCATACAATATTATTTTCTTCATCAAACCGCGCTTTTAATTCCACCAGAACGGAAACCTGCTTACCATTATCGGCAGCCTGCTCCAAGGCAGCGATAATCGGAGAATTGCCGCTGACTCTGTAAAGCGTCTGCTTGATGGCAAGCACATCGGGATCTTTGGCTGCCTGTCTGATAAAACGAACAACCGGCTCAAAGGTCTGGTAGGGGTGATGCATCAGAATATCCCCTTCCCGTATACATGCAAAAATATCCGCATCTTCCGGCAGCTCCGGCACAGGATAAGATCCTGTATAGCGATGCTCTTTCAAGTGGTCAAACCCATCCATGTCGTACATCTTCATCAAAAACGTCACATCCAACGGTCCGCTGATCGGATAAATATCCTCTTCCCCGATATGAAGATCGCTCCGAATCACCTTCAGCAAGCCTTCATCCATTCCTGCCTCGACTTCCAGACGGATGGCCTGCCCCCACTGCCTTTTCTTTAACTGTTTCTCTATCTCTTCCAGTAAATCTCCTGCTTCCTCCTCTTCGATTGGCAGATCGGCATTGCGCATAATTCTAAACGGATGTGCACACACAATGTCGTAATTCAAAAAAAGTTTATGAATATTCCTCTCAATGATTTCTTCCAAAAGAATGACCGCCCTGCCTTCCGATGCCGGTATCTCAATAATTCTTGATAATACACTGGGCACCTGCACAGTGGCAAATTCCAGTTCCCCATCTCCACTTTTTTTCTTGACCAAAGCTCCGATATTCAAGGACTTATTGCGAATCAACGGAAACGGTCTGGAAGAATCCACTGCCATAGGAGTCAGTACCGGATATACGTTATCTTCAAAATACTGATCCACATAGCTTCCTTCTTCCCCCGTCAGATCTTCATGATGTCCAATCACCCGCAAGCCGTTTTCCAAAAGCTCAGGAAGCAGGGAGTTGTTATATGTAGCATACTGCTGCTCTACCAAACTGTGCGTTTCCCGATTCAATTCTGCAAGCTGTTTTTCCGGTGTAAGCCCTGCAATATCTTTTTTATGATAACCGGCACTTACCATATCTTTTAAGGACGCCACCCTGACCATGAAAAATTCATCCAGATTTGACGCGGTGATACTTAAAAACTTCAAACGCTCAAACAGAGGCAGCTGCTCATCCATTGCCTCGCTAAGAACTCTTTTATCAAAAAGAAGCCAGCTAAGTTCCCGATTGGTATATTTTTCTTCCATATTTTCCTTCATCCCCTTTAACTAAGCCCGGATTTCTTCTGCCGGATGACCGGCTTGACACTATAGACTTCTTCAAAAAATTCCGCTCTTCTGTAAAACAGACCTTTTTCCAGCGTGATATCCACAGGCGTGTCAATAACGATAATTAGCTGCTCATCCTTTAAAGTTGCCTTAATATCCTTGAATTTTTGTTTATGGCTTCTGTCAAGACCGTTGGTAATCTTTAAAATTGCCGTCAGCTTTGCAATCTTTAAGTAGGCTTCTCTGTCCAGATTGACATTCTGCTCCAATAACTCCTGATAATTAAAATCCATGTGGTTATATTTGACCACATTGGCCACGATCACTCTGTCCATATGAGAAAGTCCAATAATTTCGGTTGACATAATAATGTTATAAGAACACTCTCCCAACTTCACCAGACTGATATATTTGCCGCAATCGTGCAGAATCGTAGCAAGCTGTAACAGCAACCTTTCCCGCTTGCCAAGACCATGTACCTCTTTCATACTGTCAAAAATCGTCAATGCAATTTTCTCTAAAGTTTCACTTCTGCGTTTACTGCCCATATAACGCTTACTGATATTCTGCGCGGATACGATAATATCCTGTTCGAAATCATGGCTTGCTTTGATCAGTTTATTCTTTTCTGCATACTCATAAGCGATTCCGTCACATAGCGTGACCCCCGGCACCCAGACCATTCCGGCACCCATGACTTTGGCAACACGGTTTAGCAGCACACTGGAAATATAGAGCAGCGGAATGCTTTCTTCCGGCATATCCAGAAGTCTGGTTGCCTCCATAATTGACTTTTCCCTGACCTTTTTCATCAGAAGCTCCAGATCTTCAACCGCAATATAAGCATCTTCAATTCCCGCCATTTTATGCTCCACAACTGCAGAGAGATAATCATCCACAACAATAATATTGTTAATTTTCCTGTCTTTTAAGTAGAGTTTCTTAAACACAGCAAGCTGGGAACTGATGAATTCATCAATGATATTCTCATACTGGTTTGGTTTCAGATTCAGATGGCTTATTTTATCCTGCAGGCGCAGAATCCCTAACTTCATGTTCTGTGTGGTAACCAAGGAATCTTTTGCAAAAAGGGAAATCTGAATGCTGCCGCCGCCGATATCCAGAATAGCTGTCTCCTTTTCAATGATCTTATTAAAGACCTTGCCTCTGGAAGCTATGGATTTATAATCCAAAAACCTTTGTTCGGAATTGCTGAGAACCTCGATTTTGATTCCCGTCCGCTGCTCAATCTGATCCAGCACGATGATTGTATTTTCCATTTCACGGATGGCACTGGTTCCATAGGCCTGATAACCGCCCACCTTATAACCATCCATGATTTCCTTATACTCGCGCAATATTCGACACAGCTCATCAATTCTGCCGGAACGAACCTTGCCGGTGGCATAGGTATCTGTCCCCAGATCAAGACGGTGCCTGATACAGTCGATTTCCCGCAGTCCGTTTTGTTTGGAAACCTCAAATATTTTCATTGACAGCTCATAGGAGCCCACATCAATTGCCGCAAATGTTTTCATATTTTTTGCTCCATTCGTCTTTCCCTAATAAGTAATCCATAAACTGCTGTGCCGTCCTGCCGGAGAGTCCGCCATGGGCAAGCTCCCATTGGTTAGCCTGCGCTAACAGCTCTTTCTCATCCATTACAATGCCATAACGCTTTGCCAGCGTCTTTACGATCAGATCAAACTGCTTTTTATCCGGTGCGCAGAAAAAGATTGTCACGCCGAAACGGGATACCAAGGACAACTTCTCCTGTACCGTATCGCTTGCATGCAGATCATCCCGCCTTTCTTCTTTGTCGCTGAATTTCTCACGTACCAGATGCCTTCTGTTGGAAGTCGCATAGATCAAAACGTTTTCCGGCTTCTTCTCCAACCCGCCTTCAATGACAGCCTTTAAGTATTTATACTCAATCTCAAAATCTTCAAAGCTTAAATCATCCATATAAATGATAAATTTATAATTCCTGCTTTTGATCTGGGAAATCACATCGTTCAAATCCTGAAACTGATGCTTATATATTTCGATAATACGCAAACCTTTTCCATAATATTCATTGGCAATGGCTTTAATACTGGAAGATTTTCCGGTTCCGGCATCGCCAAAGAGCAGGCAGTTATTTGCTTTTTTTCCATTTACGAAGGCTTCCGTATTATCGATCAGCTTTTTCTTCGGAATCTCGTAACCTACCAGATCATCCAGATGCACATGGGTAATATTTAAGATCGGTTCAATCACCGCACCATGCTCTCCATGCCGGATCCGGAAAGCTTTATGGAGGCCGAATTTTCCTACGCCGTACTCCTTATAGAATTCCGTAAGCGTATCTTTCATGGCTTCCGGTGTATCATCGGCATCTAACTTTCTTGCCAAATGGCAGATCCTGTCCCGGATACGCTTATTATATACCTTGCTTTCCGAAGAACCCGCCGTATAGGAAAGAACCAAACCAAATTCGGGAACCTGCAAAGCTTCCATCAATTCCTTAAAATCATAATCATACAGTTCTTTAAAGATCCGAATGTCGTGCAATACCAACCGATTGATGCTTCCTTCAATATCTCCACGCATTTCACAGGCCATGCTGTAGCTGTTCTCATTGTTGACCAGCAGGTTTGCCAGAAACACATGCCAGAGATTTCCGTAAAAACCATGAGATGCCGCAACTTCCATAAGTCTGTGCATACAGTCATACAAAAGCGCACCATCCTTTTTTTCTTCATGGTGTTCCATCAACAGCACCATATCCCGCAGCAGTCTGCCTTCTTCCTTTGCAAAATCTCTATAGATGATCAGTTCGTCTATTCGCATATTGGTCCTAATACCTCTTTTAGTAATTTCCTAAAATTTTCATGTTTCTTGCCTCATCCCGGAGACCACGCAGTGCGTTCTTTACTGCACTGTCGGCCAGATTCCCGTCGAAGTCGATAAAGAAACGATATTCCCAGTTTCTCTCTTCCAATGGGCGGCTTTCAATCTTCGTCATATTCAGATTGTTATAGATAAAATGGGAAAGCATATGGTACAGAGAACCGCTCTCATGAGGCACTTCAAAGCAAATACTGACCTTTCCCGCATCTTTCAAAAAGATTTTCTGATTGGTCACAATAATAAATCTTGTGGAATTTGTCTGGGAATGATTTACTCCCCGTTCCAACACTTCCAGCCCATAGCTTTTTGCCGCATGTTCGCTTGCGATCGCTGCCTGGGTCCTGTCACCGTCTTCCTTTACCTTTCTTGCCGCAAATGCATTATTCTGCATACTGACCTGCTTCCACTTAGGATGCTCGTTTAAGTACCTTGCGCTCTGCATCAGGGACTGGGGATGGCTATAAACTGTCTGAATCTGCTCAGTTTTGGTGCCGGGCAGTCCCATCAGGCAATGCTCTATCCCGATGATTTGTTCTCCTACGATGTAATTTTCAAATTCTACCAACAGATCATAGATCTCATTGACGATTCCCGCCGTGGAATTCTCGATCGGAAGTACGGCAAAATCCGCACTGCCCTCTTCAATTGCACACATGGCATCCCGAAAGGTATCCACATGAAAGTTATTGACTTGCTCTCCAAAAAAGGTCTGCATTGCCATCTGGGAATAAGATCCTTCTGCACCCTGGAAAACGACCCTTGCTTTCGCTGCATCCAAGGTATCTACACCGATAAAAGGCAATTTTCCCATACTGCCTTTTTCCGAAAGTTTCTTATATTGCAGTTTCCTGCTCATGGACATGATCTGTTCAAACAGTTCTTGAATTCCGTGGCTGTTAAATTCATTGTGGGTAAGCGCCCTTAATTTCTGTAGTTTTTCAATCTCTCTGGCTTTATCAAAGACTTTTTTCCCGGTCTCGATCTTATAATCCGCTACCTTCGAAGAAATATCCATCCTTTTCTCATATAGCTTTACAATTTCTTCATCAATCTCATCGATCTGTTTTCTTAACTCCAATAGATCCATAAAACGTATCTTCCCTTCATCCATTTATCCGTTAAGCTGTTTCTTTTTATCTTATAACAAATCCTGCCTGATAGCAAGCAAGTTTAAAGGGATTATAAAATTCACTTGATAGGGGAAAAATTTAAGATTATACTATAGTTATAGCAGATATTTAAGGAGAGACTCTTATGACAACTACTAAGAAAAATATTATTATCCTTTGCTCCGTATTTGTCATCGCTCTGCTGATCCTTGCCGCCGCATCTTTTACCGGCAGGATTTCGATGAACGATGAGAATACAGTCGGCAATACCGCGGGAAATTTAAATAACAAAGGTCTGTTTTGTGAATCGGACGGCATTGTCTATTTTTCCAATGCTTATGACGGAAACGCTCTCTATTCCATGAATCCGGATGAAACAGAAATGAAAAAGCTGAGCGTCAATTCCGTTTCTTATATCAATACCGGCGGTGACTATCTCTATTATTACATGGAAAGCGGCACCAATGAGAGCAATACCGGTACGGGCTTAGGTTATATGGGGCGGACCGCCGGCATCTACCGTACCAAGAAAAACGGCAAACGTACCGTTTGCCTAAGCAGGACCTATTCCAATATCGTACAGTTATGCGGGAATTATCTTTACTACCAGGCTTATGATACCAAAAAGGGAACCACGCTTAATAAGATAAAAATCAATAAAACCGATGAAACCGTAGTTGCCGATTATATCATTAATCCGGCATGCTTTGTGGATGGTAAAATTTATTACAACGGTACACAGAAGGATCATTATCTTTACGCACTGAATACGTCAACCGATAACAGCAGCGTTGTCTGGCAGGGTAATATCTGGAATCCCGTTTACATAGATAATTATGTCTATTACATGGATGTTGCCAACAACTACCGCCTGTGTCGTTATTCCATGACGCAGGACGTCATTGAAGTACTGACCAATGACCGTGTGGATTTCTTCAATGTATATGATTATTATATTTATTATCAGCAAAGCTCACGGACTGCCCCCGCTTTAAAAAGGATGTATCTTGACGGCAGCAATGCTGAAGTTGTTGCGGAAGGCATTTTTGAGAATATCAATATTACGTCTGAATATGTCTATTTTAACGAATACAATGCGCCTCTTCCGGTTTATAAGACCAGCACCTACGGCGGCGTATATGTAACTACCTTTGACGCAGCAGAAGAGGCAGCGTCAAAGGCAAACTGATTAGTGGATATATTCTGCTGAGTCGATGACATGTTTTTCGCCTGATTTCTGAATCTCCTCATACAGCTGGATGACGGTCTTTCCGAGGGCCGGATGGATCACATAGGGTACCAGTCTGGAAAGCGGTTCCAATACAAAATCTCTGTTTTGCATATCGATATGGGGAATCCGCAGAGCATCCGTATCCAGAATCAGGTCATCATAAAAGATGATATCCATATCCAGTGTTCTCGGTCCCCAGTGCATATTTCGCTCCCTGCCTGCCGCTTCTTCCACTTCATGGATCTTATCCAGCAATTCCTGCGGTGTATACAGTGTCTTGATCACAAGAGCGCCATTTAAGAATTCATCCTGTTCCACCTCGCCGTAAGGAGTTGAACGAATCAGCTCGGAACTCTTTACAAGTCTGCATTTATTGTCATCGATAAGGGTACGGATCCCGTTCTCAATATTCTTCTTTTTATCACCCACATTGGATCCGGTCGCAATGCAGACCATATGCCACCTGCGGGTAATTCTGACGGACACTGACTCAAACTCCAGTCCGATCGGCGCTTCGGGTTTCCGAACTTCCAGAGTAATTCCCTCAAGCAGCGGAAACTCCGATAATACCGCTTCTGCTGTTTTTTCCGCTACCGATTCTATCAGTTTAAAAAGATTGGTGGAAATAAATTTGTGGATAAACTGACACACATCTCCGTAACTGGTCATCATATCTTTATTATCTTCATGCCCCGCCATTCTGGTATCGGTATACAAAATCGCATTTACATAAAAATTCTGTCCTTTTTCATTTTCTTCCGGATATACGCCGTGATACCCATATATTTTCAGGTTCTCTATAATGATTTCATCCATACCGTTTACCGTGCCTTTCTATGATCTTTGCAGAAGTGCTTCTGTCATCTTGATAACTCTTACGTTTTCCTTCACATCATGTACACGCACAAACGTAGCCGCTCTGATTACGCCAAACACAGTGGTTACCAGTGTTCCTTCCAGTCGTTCCGATACCGGCAGATCAAGCGCCGTTCCCACAACGGATTTTCTGCTTGCACCAAGTAAGACCGGATATCCGAAACTGTGCATGATTTCCAGTTCCTTGATGATCTCCAAATTATTTTCATAGGTCTTGCCAAAGCCAATCCCCGGATCTAAGATAATCTTTTCATCGGAAATTCCTGCCTGACGGGCAAGTTTCACGGTTTCTGCCATATCTTCCAATATATCCTGCAAAAACTCTTTATAGTTTGGCTCTTTCCGATTGTGTGACAAACAACAGTGAACTCCTGTTTTTGCGATGACTCCTGCCAGATCAGCATCATATTTTAAGCCCCAGATATCATTGATCATATCCGCACCCGCCGCAATCCCGGCTTCAGCCACCTTACTCTTATAGGTGTCCATGGATACGGGAATATCGAACCGTGCTTTGATCTGTTCAATCACGGGAACCACCCGTTCTATTTCTTCCTCTGCCGGCAGCATAACGTAGCCCGGTCTTGTGGACTCTCCGCCTACGTCTACGATATCCGCTCCTTCGTTAATCATCTCTTCCACATGGAAAAGTGCCTTATCCATCTGATCATACTGACCGCCGTCTGAGAACGAATCTGGCGTTACATTCAGTATTCCCATCACATAAGTATGGCCTTTGGTTTTAAATTCCTTTGTTCCGATCTTCATATTACAGGTCCCTCTCTTCTATTATTTTATTTACGGCGTCACCGCCTATGATACGAAAAAAATCATCTTGCAATACGGAATTGCCTTCAAAGCAGCCTCTTCTTGCTATGGTTACCGTACTGCTTCCCGGTTTCCTGACTCCCCGCATGGTCATACACATATGTTCCGCTTCTAACATGACCATAACGCCCTTCGGTTTTAAATACTTCATCACGGCATCCGCGATCTGTACAGTCATCTGCTCCTGAATCTGCGGTCTTCTGGCATAAGTATCCACCGTCCGGGCCAGCTTGCTTAAGCCCACTACCTTTCCATCCGGTACATAAGCAATGTGCGCCTTTCCGTAAAAAGGCAGCAAATGATGTTCACAGATGGAATAAAAAACGATATCTTTCTCTACCACGATCTCATTATTCGATACGGAAAAGGTTTTGGAAAGATGTTCGGCTGCCGTATCATCCATGCCGGAAAAAAGTTCCGTACACATCCGGGCAATCCGGTCAGGTGTATCTATCAATCCCTCTCTGGCGGTATCTTCTCCGATACCTTCCAGAAATAATTTTACCGCTTCCTTAATTTTGTTCTGATTTACCATGAGAATCTCTCCTGATCATGTCTCTATGTTCTGCAATGGAAATAAGTTCCCCCAAAAAAGAAAGAGATCCAAATGCAATGACCACTGCTTTCTTATCATCTCCTGCCAACAGACAGGAAAGTTCCACTGCTTCCTGCAGACTGTCTGCAACCGTCACACATTCATGATACTCTTTCACAGCCTGCGCAAGCTCGTATCCGCTCATTGCTCTGGAATTATGAGGCGGGGTTACCGTAATGATGTGTTCCGCATAGGGATACGTTGCCTGAATGATCTTATCATATTCTTTATCTTTCAATACTCCCATTATATACAGGATTCTTCTGTCCGTAAAATAAAACCGGATGGATTCTGCAAGTCTTCGTGCGGCATCCTCATTATGGGCGCCGTCTGCAATAAACACCGGCGTTTTCCCGATCACTTGGAAACGTCCCGGCCATTCTGTCTTTTTAAGGCCATATCTTAGCTGTTCTTCCGATACTAGAAAGCCTTCTTCTTGCAGTGCGTCAATCACTTCTATGGCTAGGGCTGCATTTTCAATCTGATATTGACCAGATAAGTCAATCTCCAGTTTTTTATAGCTTTTATAGCTGAAACGCTGCTTCGTCAACCCGTATTTTACCTGTCTGATATCGCTGCCGTCTACTACCGTCATCCTGCATCGATGCTCTTTAGCCATCCGCCCGATCACCTGTAAGACCTCAGGTCTTTGCTGGGCCGATATGACCAGACTGTCCTCCTTAATAATGCCTGCCTTTTGCAGCGCAATTTCTTCCAAAGTATTTCCCAGTACGGCCATGTGGTCCATGCTGATCGAAGCAAAAACCGTACATATAGGAGTCTGTATGATATTTGTGGCGTCCAGTCTGCCGCCAAGTCCCGTTTCCAGGACCACGATATCACATTTCTTATCCAGAAAATAAAGAAAGGCCACTGCCGTCTCTATTTCAAAAGGCGTGGGGTGCGACAGCCCTTCCGCTTCCATCTGCTGTACGACTTCCCTGGTCTGCTCTAAATATTTACAGAGGCCCGCTTTACTGATAGGTCGTCCTCCCACCTGAAACCGCTCCCTGTAGTCTGTAATGACAGGGGAAATGTATCTGCCCACTCGATATCCCGCCTCATGCAATACCGTGGATATGTAGGCAAGCACAGAACCTTTTCCGTTGGTTCCCGCAATATGGATAAACTTCAGTTCATCCTGTGGATTACCCAGCCGTCGGCACAACTCTTCCATATTCGCAAGCCCGAGTACGCTGCCGTACTTCTGTAAGGACTCCACATATTCCATTGCTTCCCGATAATTCATTTATGTTCTCCGATATATTTCTATTGTCTATGTATCATCTATAAAACGGGGTTCCGATGCGGTGGCAAGTCACCCCTTATTTATAGATGATACATAGACTGTATAAATATATCAACTTTGGGGCAAACTGTAAATATGAAAAACTTTATTCACAACTTCCTGCACTGCGGGCTGTTGGGCTGGTGTCTGGAAATCATCTTTACCGCTTTTCAGGCATTTCGAAGAAGAGACTTTAAACTATCCGGCATCACTTCGATATGGATGTTTCCGATCTATGGAATGGCAGCTCTTCTAGCGCCCGTTTGCCGCCTGCTAAAAGGCAAAAATTTTATATTCCGCGGGTTGGTATACACCGGCATGATATTCTCGGGAGAATTTATCACCGGAACCCTGCTAAACAGACGAGGACTGTGTCCGTGGAATTACGAACGCTCCAAATGGAATCTCAGCAAGGTCATCCGTCTGGACTATGCGCCCTGCTGGTTTCTATCCGGGCTTTTGTTTGAGCGTCTTCTTACGGAAAGCGACAGACTCTCTCAAAACAGAAAATAATGCAGCCCATGCACAGGCAATGGGTTCCTATTCAAAATCCTCAAGCGGAGCAGAGCCGATATCCAGTGTATTTAAGGTACGGCGTTTTCTTCTTGCCTCTTCCGATTCCTTTAAGATAAAATTCTTGATCTCTTTTGCATTCTTAACATGTTCGATTAAGAGTCTGGGATGGGTGGTGTCGCCGGTATGGCAGACAATCGTGCCCAGACCGAAGATTCTCTCCATCAGACTGGTTTCCAGTTCCACATCCTGCACCTTATACATATAGCAGTCATTTTCATGGGTGTTCAGCAAACCGCTGTTGATTGTAATGACCTCCTCTTCTATCGTATACTTCGTAAAAGTAAAAGGAAGTCCAAAAAATACCCATCGTTTTCTTTCCTGATATGCCATAATTTATCTCACCTTTCTTTTGTCAAATCTAAATTTCTCTTCTGTATTAATATAGCATATTGGAAAACATTCCACAACTTTCTATTCATAAAATATTTCCTGACTTTTTACATTGCAACCATCTTCGCTTTATGGTATGATATACAAAATATTGTAAGTCTGATCTAACACTTCACAACAATCAGTATCTTATAACAATAAGGAGGTATTCTATGACAGCACAAGAATGTATCAAAGGCCGCCGGAGCATCCGACAGTTTACTCCGGATAAGATCGATCACAAACTGTTATCCGAGATCGTGGAAGCAGCTTCTTTTTCTCCCAGCTGGAAAAACACCCAGATCGTCCGTTATATTGCGGTGGAAGGCGATATGAAAAATAAAATTGCTGCTGAAGCTACGGCGCCATGGCCCGGTAACGGTAAGATCATCGAAAGTGCGCCTGTATTAATTGCAGTCACAGTCATCAAGAATCGCTGCGGTTATGAAAGAGACGGTTCTTTCACCACACCTCGCAAGGATACCTGGCAGATGTTCGATGCCGGAATCGCTTCCCAGACCTTCTGTCTGGCCGCCTATGAAAAAGGTATTGGTTCCGTTATTTTAGGTATTTTTGATCAAGAAAAAATTGAATCCCTCCTTCAGATACCTGAGGACAGGGAGCTTGTTGCTTTGATTCCTATTGGATATCCAAACGAATCACCTGCTGTACCGAAAAGAAAAACAGTAGACGATTTATTATCCTTTATATCATAAATGAAAAATAGAAGGGAGTGCCTCTCTTCTATTTTTTTGAGTACATTCATCGAAAGGAGAAAACTTGCATATGCGACATTTAATGAACCCTCTTGATTTTACAGTAGAAGAACTGGATTCCCTCTTTGATCTGGCAGATGACATTGAGAAACATCCTGATAAATATGCCCATGCCTGCGAAGGGAAGAAGCTCGCCACCTGTTTTTATGAACCAAGTACACGCACCAGACTCAGCTTTGAATCGGCTATGCTCAGTTTGGGAGGACAGGTCCTTGGTTTTTCCGACGCCGCTTCCTCTTCCGCCTCCAAAGGAGAAAGCGTATCCGATACCATCCGGGTCATCTCCTGTTTTGCCGATATCTGTGCCATGCGCCATCCCAAAGAAGGTGCCCCCATGGTAGCTGCTGGAAAGTCCGGTATTCCGGTCATTAACGCAGGAGACGGTGGTCATCAGCATCCGACACAGACTTTGACAGATCTGCTTACCATCCGGGCTCTCAAAGGACGACTCGGAAACTTCACAATCGGTCTGTGCGGCGATCTGAAATTCGGCAGAACGGCACATTCTCTGATTGAAGCCTTGGCGCGTTACTCAGATATTCGTTTCATTTTCATATCTCCGCCGGAACTGAAGGTTCCCGATTATATTACAGATATGCTTCATAAAAAGAATATCCCCTATGAAGAAGTCATTCGTCTGGAAGAATGTATGCCGGATTTGGATCTGCTCTATATGACCCGCGTCCAGAGAGAACGTTTCTTTAATGAAGAAGATTATGTCCGTCTGAAAGATTTCTATATTCTGGATACTAACAAAATGTCTCTTGCCAGGGAGGATATGCTGGTGCTGCACCCGCTTCCCCGTGTGAATGAAATATCCGTAGAGGTGGATGACGACCCCAGAGCCGTCTATTTCAAGCAGGTACAGTACGGCGTATATGTGAGAATGGCATTGATCTTAACGTTACTTGGCATTAAGGTTGCAGAATAGTTTTTGATAAAAGGATATACAAATTGAGAGAAAGGTAAGGTAATCGATATGTTAAATGTAGGAAAAATCGAAGAAGGCTTCGTTCTAGACCATATTGAGGCAGGCAAAAGTTTATCGCTCTATCATCATTTACAGCTGGACAAACTGGATTGCATGGTTGCCATTATTAAAAATGCCCGCAGCGAAAAAATGGGAAAAAAAGATATTTTGAAGGTGGAATGTGATATCGACACACTGGATTTGGACGTGCTTGCCTTTATCGACCACAATATCACCGTGAATGTCATCAAGGACGGAGAACTGGTTGATAAAAAAGAACTGGTGCTTCCTAAGGAGATCAAAAACATCATCAAATGTAAAAACCCAAGATGCATCACCTCCATCGAACAGGGACTTCCTCACATCTTCGTCCTCGCCGACGAAAAGGCGGAAATCTACCGCTGTAAATATTGTGAAGAGAAGTATAATGAGAGACTGTAAAATAAATACCCTCCATGCTCTGTTCATAAATGTATTAAATAAAATACAATAATTTTGCAAAAACTAATAGACAAAAAATTTCAAAGTGTTATTATAGTAATAGAAACAGTAATGATTACTATTATTATATTTATAAAGGAGGGCATTCTTATGGCACAAAGCAGCGCAACACAAGTTGACAATTTGGTATCTTTATTGGACGGATATGCAACAAAGGGCGGACATCACTTAAATGTAAACGTACTCAACAGAGAGACTTTGCGGGATGCACAGCAACATCCTGAGAACTATCCTCAGCTGACAATTCGTGTATCCGGCTATGCTGTTAATTTCATCAAACTGACAAAGGAACAACAGGAAGATGTTATTGCTCGTACCTTCCACGAAAGTGTATAACGCAGCCTTGGAGATATTTTATCTCTTCTATAAATAACCATTAAATGTACACAAAAATACCGCACTGTATCTCTTTACAGTGCGGTATTTTATTTTGTGAGCTTTCTATCTATTATACCTGGGCGACATCCTTCATAGAGAAGCTGATCCTGCCCATCTTGTCCTTACCAAGGCAGACCACTGTAACCTTATCGCCTAAGGTCAGCACGTCTTCCACATGGTTGATCCTCTCTTTGGCAATCTTGGAGATATGCACCATACCTTCCTTACCGGGTGCAAATTCAATGAATGCGCCAAACTCTTTGATGCTGACTACAACGCCCTTGAAGATCTGACCTGCCTCAAAATCGGTTACGATGATCTTGATCATCTCAACAGCCTTGTCCATCATCGCTGTATCCGTACCGCATACGGATACCTGACCGTCGTCTGTGATATCAATTTTTACACCTGTACGGGCAATGATCTCATTGATGGTCTTTCCTCTCTGCCCTACCACATCGCCGATCTTCTCCGGATCGATCTGAATGGATATGATCTTAGGCGCATATTTTCCGACTTCTTTTCTGGGTTCTGCAATAGCAGGCTTCATGCAGTTTTCCATAATAAACTCTCTCGCGTCACGGCATCTTGCAATCGCGCCTTCCACGATCGGTCTTGTCAGACCATGGATCTTGATATCCATCTGAATTGCGGTAATACCTTCATGGGTACCGGTCACCTTAAAGTCCATATCGCCGAAGAAATCTTCCAATCCCTGAATATCGGTAAGCAGTACAAAATCATCATCTGTCTCGCCGGTCACCAGACCACAGGAAATACCTGCCACCATCTTCTTGATCGGTACGCCTGCTGCCATTAAAGACATACAGGAAGCACAGGTAGACGCCATGGAAGTCGAACCGTTGGACTCAAAGGTCTCGGATACGGTACGGATCGCATAAGGGAATTCCTCTTCGGAAGGAAGTACCGGTACCAGCGCTCTCTCCGCAAGGGCTCCATGTCCGATCTCACGACGTCCCGGACCGCGGCTGACTTTCGTCTCCCCTACGGAATAGGACGGGAAATTATAATGATGCATGTATCTTTTTGCCGTTACGTTCTCATCCAGTCCGTCCACTCTCTGCACTTCAGATAAAGGTGCCAGTGTACATACATTACAGATCTGTGTCTGTCCGCGTGTAAACATCGCAGAACCATGTACTCTCGGAATAATATCCACCTCTGCCGCAAGAGGACGAATCTGCGTCAATTCTCTGCCATCCGGACGTTTATGGTCTTTTAAGATCATCTTCCGTACGGTCTTCTTCTGATATTGATAAACAGCCTCGCCAAGAACAGCCAAGTAATCTTCGTTCTCCGCAAAAGCTTCTTCCAGCTTCTCGGTAATATTTCTGATATTTTCTTCCCGAACCTGTTTCTCATCCGTGAAAACTGCTACTTCCATCTCTTCCGGCGTAACGATCTTCTTCATCTCTTCAAACATCTCATCCGGAATCGCACAGCTCTCATAAGTATGCTTCGGTTTGCCCACTTCTGCAATGATCTGATTCATAAAGGCAATGATGGTCTGATTGATCTCATGTGCCTTATAAATTGCTTCAATGATCCTTGCTTCCGGAACCTCATTTGCTCCGGCCTCGATCATCATGACCTTCTCTGCGGTAGAGGCTACCGTCATCTGCAGATCGCCGTTGTCCCACTGTTCCTGAGACGGATTGACCACAAATTCACCGTCGATCATACCCATCTGTGTCATAGCACAGGGACCGTCAAAAGGAATATCGGAAATACAGGTAGCGATCGCCGTACCCAGCATTGCCACAAGTTCCGGACGACACTGAGGGTCAACACTCATGACCATATTACTTAATGTCACATCATTTCTATAATCCTTCGGGAAAAGAGGCCGCATCGGTCTGTCGATCACACGGCTCGTCAAAACGGCATTCTCCGAAGCCTTTCCCTCTCGCTTATTAAAACCACCCGGTATCTTACCTACGGCATATAATTTCTCTTCATATTCAACACTGCACGGGAAAAAGTCGATACCTTCCCTGGGTTTCTCAGATGCGGTTGCCGTGGACAATACTGTGGTCTCACCGTACTGCATAAAAGCGCATCCGTTTGCCTGTTTGCCGACTCTGTCAATATCCACTTTAAGGGTACGCCCGGCAAGTTCCATCGTATAACTCTTATACATAGTCTTCTCTCCTTATAAAATCGTAAAAAAGGAAAGGCGGAAAAGCTGGCATATTCCAGCCTTACACCCGCCTTTTATCTTTTTATTTTCTGAGTCCTAATCTTTCAATTAAAGTACGATATCTGCTGATATCTTTGTTCTTCAAATAAGTAAGCAAGCCACGTCTCTGACCTACCATTTTCAAAAGACCTCTTCTGGAGTGATGATCCTTCGGATTCTCTTTCAAATGCTCTGTCAATTCCTGAATTCTTGCTGTCAGAATAGCAACCTGAACTTCCGGTGAACCTGTATCACCTTCTGATCTTGCATATTCTTTCATAATTGCTGTTTTCTTTTCTTTCGATATCATTGTTCTTCTCCTTTCCTAAAAGCAGCATCATACACTGATCATACACTGCTTTAAAACCGCCGGATGCCAAGAACGGGTTGGAGTTTCCCTGTTCCGAGTATCGGCTGAAATTCATACTTGAATATTCTACCATATAAGACTGCTGTTGACAAGATGCAAATTTCAGTTAATTTCACTTTGTTTCAGCCTGCACAACCTAGTCCTGTAAAATACGTACTACTTTCAACGGTGACCGATAGGTCGCGTTGGAAATACGGATTCCTGTTTTCGGACTGCTGGCATGAATCACCTGTCCGCCTCCTATATAGATCGCTACATGGTTGATTGTCTTTCCGTTGCCGTAAAATACCAGATCACCCGGTTTTGCTTCCGAAAGACTGATCTTCGTTCCGGCATTTGCCTGCTCTCTGGAAGTACGCGGCAGTCTGACACCGTATTTCTTAAAGACACTTAAAACATAACCCGAACAATCCGCACCCTTGGTAAGGCTTGTGCCGCCCCATACATACGGATTTCCCAAGAATTCCTTGGCATACTGACATAAATCCACGCGTACATCCGATACGCCCTGCCCATATAAGAGTTCCGTCATTGTGATTGCAGTATCCAATTTCGCATCTACCTGGACATATTCCGCAAACACATACACTTCCTCATCATCCAGATACACCTTTACCCAATCGCCTTCCTTTTCCACTACTTCCAGTTCCTCCCCATTGGGTACCAGTGTAATGACTTCGGAATCGGTACTCGCCTGCGCTCTCACCTTCAATGTATCCGTCGTTACCGTTGCAATCGTTGCGACAATTTCTTCCGCTTTCCTTTTCGCCTGTAATCCGGTCAAAAGATAATCGCAGCTGACATAACCTTCTACTTTACCGGATGCAATATGCGCCCATGTACCGTCGGAATCTATTACCTCGCAGGCTGCATCTTTCGGCAGCTTTCCTATCAACTTGCCGTCTTCTCCGGGGATTGCTCTGATATTTAGATTGTTATCCACATCTGCTATCCCTAAATTTGTGTAACCCCAGTTTGCATTTTTGGCCTTTTCATATGCAAGCTCATATTCCTCTTTGGTCTTCCTGGCTTCCATGATAGAAGCTGCTCCGATCGGGTCTCCCAAAACTTCCGCAATGCCGGAGCCGCTCTCCGTCTGTACAGATTCTTCCTCTGCCTGCTCATCCACTGTATCAGTTATGTTTAAGCCGCTGCCAAGATTGTCGGCCCCTGCTGTCATTTCATCCAAAACCGATTGTACTGTAGAATCTTCCGAAGCAAAAACCTGTATCGGTTGACATAACAGCGTGATTGTCAGAAGATAACATATACTTTTACGTTTCACTTTTATAACCTCACTATAACTTCATTTTCAAAAATATTTGTAACAAACCCATTACAATTATTACAAATTTATTACAATTGTATCGTCATTATAACAACCTTATTCTTTTCTGTCAAGTTTTCATCCTAAGATCACGTATCCAAAGCCGCTGTTGCAAAAGCAATATTGGATGCATGGTCCGCAACTCTTTCCAGTCCGGATATGATATCGGAAAACAAAACCCCCGCTTCCGGAGTGCATTCATTATTTGTAAGCCGGTTCAAATGTTTCTGCTGCAGCTCTTTCTCTTTTTCATCGATTGCGTCTTCCAGGTTTCTGATATCTTCTTCATGCTCGTCCGAACTCTTTACAAACATTTCTATGGAAAAGCGAAGCAAGGTATTGACCATATCCAGCATCAGCCCCAGTTCTGCCTGTGCATCCTTACTGAAATCCACCCCGGTATCCAGACGCACTTTTGCCGCATCCGCTATATTTTCCGCGTGATCTCCGATCCTTTCGATATCATTGACGACATGGAATAAGGCGCCGATACTTCTCAAGTCTTCGATAGGCAGGGTTGCCTGATTGATCTTTACCAGATAATCCGAGATCGCATGGCTTAGAAAATCAATATTCTCTTCTACTTCATAGACTTCCTGAATACTTTCTTCATCCAAAGTGATCAGTGCATTCATGGCCCGATTCAGGTTCTCGTATGCCAAAGAGGCAACACGGTCCAATTCCTTGATCACTTCTACCACTGCCGTAGCCGGATTGAAGACTACCTTCTCACCAATATATTTCAACTGATGGCTGTCCCGGTAACCGATCTTCTTATCATCACCCGGAACCAGTGTATAAGTCAATTTTACAATACCGCCGATAAAGGGCGACATAATAATAACCTGAAACAGTTTAATAGCGATATGAGCATAGGCGACGGTACGTCCCGCATCCTGATACGCGATCCGTGACAGGATATCTACCACCTGACTAACACCCAATCGGAATATAATGTATACGATAACAGTTCCTATCACATTGAAAATCAGATGGAGCGAAGCTG
This sequence comes from Lachnospiraceae bacterium, assembly GCA_022510585.1. Taxonomy (GTDB): domain Bacteria; phylum Bacillota; class Clostridia; order Lachnospirales; family Lachnospiraceae; genus UBA3282. Next base: position 9,481 of record JAFLTF010000012.1, on the reverse strand, counting down.
CCCTCTTGGCATCCTTCTTACCCGTTAAAGAAGCCAGAAGCGCAGAGGTACAGGCACCGATATTACAGCCGAGAATAATGAACATACACATGTCCAATCCAAGCAAGCCCTGATTTGCCATCAAAACCATGATACTGACCGTTACGGAAGAACTTTGAATGATCGCGGTAAGTACCGTCCCTAACAGCACCGCCAGTATCGGCGTCTGGAGAGATGCAAACAGATCTAAAACAGCCTGAGAATCTTTCATACCCGACATAGCGCTCGACATACTGCCGAGTCCCATAAACAGGATCCCGAATCCGATGATAACTTCGGCAACTTTCATGACTCGCTGCTTCTTACAAGACATCACCAAAATAACACCTGTCAACAAAATGATAGGCGCAATTTTTTCCAATCTAAAAGAAACCAATAGGGAAGTTACCGTCGTACCGATATTGGCGCCAAAGATAACGCCGGCAGCCTGATACAGATTCATCAGACCCGAGTTTACGAAACTGACAACCATGACCGTACATGCCGAAGAGGATTGAATGATCGCAGTAAAGATGATACCTACCAGTATGCCTGTAAAACGATTGGTGGTCAGCTGCTCTAATATTTGCCTGAGTTTGGCTCCGGCGACTTTCTCAATACTGTCACTCATAACCCGCATTCCGAAAAGAAAGAGGCCCAGACCGCCCGCCATAGAAAGAATGATTTCCAGATTCATACTTTATCTTTTATCCTTCCTTAGTGCTTTATCCCTAATCACATACAATTTTATTCTAAGATAAATCACATTCGCTGGCAAGCCTTATTTGTCATTTTATGAAAAGTTCATTTTATGAAAAGCTTTGCCCTCAGCCAGATCTTTTTCCATCTGTTTCTTAAGTGCCTCTACATTTTCAAACCGCATTTCGGGTCTTTTGAAATGAAGCAGTTCTACCGTGATTTCCTTATCGTAAAGAGTTTTGTCAAAATCATAAAGATAGGTTTCTAACCCCATGATCTGCGTATCGCTTACCGTAGGCTTACAGCCTATGTTGGAGATTGCCGGACAACGCCTGTCTTCTAACCGCACATAAGAATAATAGACACCTCTGGGCGGTAACAGCTTGTCCTCATCCGGCAAAAGATTGACTGTCGGCATTCCCATCGTTCTGCCAAGCTTTTTGCCATGGGCAACTACACCGCTTATCTGATAAGGCATTCCCAGAAGCGCCGTTACTTTTTCCATATCGCCCCTGCTTACCGCCTCCCGAATCAGGGTAGAACTGATCTCCTCACCGGCCAGACATACTTTGTCGATAAGTTCCACCCGATAGCCAAGGTCTTTTGCCATGCTCTGTAACAGTTTGGCATCTCCCTGCCCTCTTGCTCCAAAAGACAGATCCGTACCTGCTACGATCACCCCGGCCCGGAGCCTGGCTGTGAGATATTCCGTCACAAAACGCTCCGGCTTGGTTGCCGCAGTCTCATTATTCAAAGGAAATTCTATCAATACATCGATTCCCATTTTTTCGAATGCAAGCCGTTTCTCTTCTACGGTCATCAACTCTTTCATCGGATGACCGCCAAAAAAAGCTTCCGGAGCCGGATCGAATGTAAAGACAGCGGCCAGAAACCCTTCTTTTTTCCATTCTAAAATTCTTGCAAGCAGCTTCTGATGTCCCAAATGAATGCCGTCAAATTTTCCGATGGCGACCGCACTTCTTTCGGACAGTTCAAACTCTGTTGTTCCCCGTATGATCTGCATATGAATCCCTCTTCCCGCTCAGTCTGATTACAAGGTCCGTAACGGCACAAACTATGATCCTTCCGGAAGAAACATCTTCACCGGAAAGAACAGGCTTGTTTCCCGCTCATAACGATAAATGCCGTAAAAGATCCCCTGTTCGCTATAGACGCGTATCCTCTCGCCATCCGCAGGCGCGTTCTTTTCATGCACCATATGTAGAGCAAGGCAGTTTCCGTTTCTAAGCTGCTTGAGGTAGTCCCTGCTAACTCTGATATCCTGCAAATCGGAAAACATCTCCTCTACCGGAATGATATACTCCTCCAGCCTGCCTTCTCTAAGCAGTCTCTCTACCTCGTCCAACAAAAGGGCATCTTTTATCAAAAAAATGCCTACTCTGGTCCTTTGCAGAGACTCCATTGCCGCGCCGCAGCCCAGTTTCTGTCCGATATCATCGCACAGTGTACGGATATAAGTCCCCTTAGAGCACACAACCCGCATCCGTACCTTAGGCAGCTGCATACTTAGGATCTCGATTTCTTCTATCTGAACACATCTTGCCTTCCGTTCTACAACCTTACCTTCTCTTGCCAGCTCATATAATTTCTTACCGTTTATTTTCAGTGCAGAATACATCGGAGGAACCTGATCGTAACTGCCCCGGAAACTATACACTGCCTTTCTGACATCATCCTCTGTGGCATGCACTTCCTGCCTTGACAAAACAGTTCCCGACATATCCTGCGTATCCGTGGTCACACCAAGTAAAAGCTCTGCTATATACTCTTTGCTTTGATCGTTCAGCATATCGCAGAGCTTCGTTCCAACACCCAAACATACGGGAAGCACCCCCACTGCATCCGGGTCCAGGGTTCCCGTATGGCCTATTTTTTTCTGTCCTAAAATGCCGCGCAGCTTTGCCACCACATCATGGGAGGTAAAGCCGGCTTCTTTTTCAATATTAATAATTCCGTGATACATTTAACCCTCTAATTGTTCTGCAATATGCGATGATAAGTTGTTAATGACATCATGATATTTGCCTTTCATAGTACAACCTGCTGCCCGCACATGCCCGCCGCCGCCAAACTTCAGGGCAATCGCAGCCACATCTACTTTTCCCTTAGAACGCAGACTCACCTTATATTCCATAGGATTTGTTTCATACATAAAGATAGCGCATTCAATTCCTTTTACAATGATAAGCTGATTGATGATACCATCCAGGTCTTTGGGACCCACCTGATAAAAATCCATCATGGTCTGATCCACACGGCTAAAGATACATCTGCCATCCATAAAACAGATACTTTCTAAAACTGCCCTTCCCATGATCTGGCTCTGCACATAAGTTTTTTCGTAAAAGGTCTTGTCGATCAACTTGGAAAAATCAAATCCAAATTCCATCAACTTGGCTGCTATCTGCATGGTCCTGGGAGAGGTATTGGAATACCTGAATACGCCAGTGTCATGCACCATTCCAATATAAAGCGCTTTGGCAATCTCCTCATCGATCTTATCCTCTTCCATCAGTTCATAAAGCAATTCACAAGTGGAGCTTTTTTTCGGCTCTATGATATTGATATCTCCACACCCGGGATTGCTGACATGATGATCGATATTGATCCTTTTCCCTGCCCTTTCATAAATCGGTTCCACACCGCCCAGACGCTCTGCATTACAGTCTAACGCGATAAAGACGTCATATTGAATGTCTGTCTCAAAATCCGAACATAATTTATCGATATTTTGTATGCACCTAAAAATCTCCGCCGGTTGTTCCAAATAAGCAAAAACATGCACATCCGGCAATACTTTTTTCAGATAAAGATATAATCCCATGACGGAACCGACACAATCACCATCCGGTCTGACATGCCCGCCGATTCCTATGGTTTTGGCTCCTACTAATTCCTCTATTAATTTCATTAGATACTTCACTCCCTATTTACGTCATCGATCAGTTTGGACATACTGACACCGTATGCGATAGACTGATCCATAATAAAACGTATTTGCGGCGTGTTGCGCAGATTGATCTTACGTGCCAGTTGATTCTTAATAAACCCTTCGGCACTGTTTAATCCTGCAAGTGTATCCGCCTGCGCTTTTTCATCGCCTAATACACTGATCCATACCTTACAGGTCTTCAGATCGGGGGCAACTTCAACCGCTACAACAGAAGTTACTTCCCCGATCCGGGGATCTTTTAGTTCTCCCCGGATGATTTCCGCCAGTGCACGCTGGACTTCACCGTTGATCCGGGTATTCTTAACACTGTTTTTACGCATAATATTCCCTCATTTACTTCGCTCTCTGGAAGAATCGCAACGCGGATCATGTTCTGGGTACCTCAACCATAATGTAGGCTTCCACGATATCCAGTTCCTGCATCTTATCAAATCCTTCAAATACAAGACCGCATTCGAATCCCGCTTTTACTTCTTTCACATCATCTTTAAATCTCTTTAAGGAAGCCAGAGCGCCTTCATAGATCTGCTCGCCCTCTCTCGTAATACGAATCTTACAGCCTCTTTGGAATTCTCCGTCCAGTACATAGGAGCCTGCAATATTACCGATTGCGGATGCCTTAAAGATTTGACGCACTTCTGCGTGACCTATAACCTTCTCTTCAAAGATTGGATCGAGCATGCCCTTCATAGCCGCCTCAATATCTTCAATTGCCTGATAAATTACCTTATACAATCTGACATCTACACCTTCGCGTTCCGCAATGGCTTTTGCCGTTACATCCGGTCGAACATTGAAACCGATGATGATCGCTGAAGATGCGGAGGCAAGGCTGACATCCGATTCATTGATAGCACCAACGCCACCATGAATACATTTGACTACAACCTCATCATTGGAAAGCTTCATCAAACTCTGTTTTACTGCTTCTACGCTACCCTGTACGTCTGCTTTGACGATCAGATTCAACTCCTTCAGATTACCCTCCTGAATCTGGCTGAACAGATCATCCAGGGACATTCTGGATTTCGTATCTGCAAGCATTTCTTCTTTATGCTGTGCCATATAAGTGTCCGCATAAGATTTTGCAGACTTATCATTCTCATGGACAATAAACACCTCGCCCGCACTTGGCACATCGGAAAGTCCGAGAATCTCTACCGGCATGGAAGGAGTCGCTTCTTTTACCCTTCTTCCTTTATCATCGATCATGGCTCTGACCTTACCGTGACTTGCGCCTGCGGAAATAAAATCACCTACATGCAAAGTACCTTTTTGTACCAGCACAGTTGCCACAGGACCGCGTCCCTTGTCAAGCTCAGCTTCAATGACAAGTCCTCTTGCATGTCTGTTAGGATTGGCCTTTAATTCCAAGATCTCTGCTGTCAGCAAAATCGTTTCCAACAGTGTTTCGATTCCTTCGCCCGATTTGGCGGAAACCGGAACAAACTCCGTAGAGCCGCCCCAATCTACCGGAATCAGTTCATACTCTGTCATCTCCTGCTTAACTCTGTCAATATTGGCATTCGGTTTATCAATTTTATTCACTGCAACAATAATTTCGATCTCCGCAGCCTTAGCATGGTTGATGGCTTCTATCGTCTGTGGCATTACCCCGTCGTCAGCAGCCACAACCAGTACCGCAATATCCGTGGAATTGGCGCCGCGCATACGCATTGCAGTAAATGCCTCATGTCCCGGTGTATCCAAAAACGTAATCTTCTGATTATTTCTATTAACAGTATAAGCACCAATCGCCTGTGTAATACCGCCTGCCTCTTTATCCGTTACATTGGTCTTTCGTATTGCATCCAAAAGAGAAGTCTTACCGTGGTCAACATGGCCCATAACGCAGATTACCGGCGGTCTTTGAACCATTTTGCTCTCATCTTCCTCTTCTTCCCGAAGAAGTTCTTCGATCACATCCACCTTCACTTCTTTTTCACAGATGATTTCATACTCAATGGCGATATTTTCCGCATCTTCAAAAGAAACCTCCGAGTTGACGGTCACAATCTGTCCCTGCAGGAACAGTTTCTTAATGATGGCTGAAGGTTGAACCTTCATCTTATCCGCCAGCTCTTTAATGGTTATGGTCTCCGGAAGTGTAATCACTTTGATCTGTTCTTCCACAACCTTTTCCACTTTCTTCTCGGGTTTGATGAAACGGCCAGGTTTATTCCGATTCTTGCCGCTGACTTCATCCTCTTCATATATCAGATCTTTTTTCGAGCGTTTATCCCTGTCCTGATTGCTGCGACGTTTTTCTTCATCCCTGTGCTTTTCATTCTCCTTGATGGGACTCTCGGGCATAAAACTCTTGTTGTTTCCACCTTTTTTAAATCGATTGTCCGCCCCGCCGCTTCCTCTTTGAGGACGCTCAGTATTGTTATTATTCCAATTACCGCCTGCGGAAGACGGCATACTGCGATTACTACCCTGATTGTTGTTATAATTCTGACGATTTTCCCCTTCAGGTCTTCTGTTATCGCTATAATTAAATTGTCTTTCCGGGCTGCTTGCTCTGCTCTGAACATTTTCTTTTTCCCTGTTTTCCTGTTTTTCCTGTTGTTTACGCTCCAAACGACGTTCCTGCTGCTGCTTTTGCCGCAGATCGTAGGGTTCCGCTGATACCGGGATCGGTTTTTGCGTAGGTCTGATGATCTTATGAGGCGCCTGCTGAGCACCGGCACGATTATTATTAGCGCCCGGTCTTCTATCTGCTCCCGGCTGTCCCGGTCTGCCGCCTGCCATTTTAGATGCAGATGCATTTCCTACAATAATGATGTTTTTCTTTTTCTTCGGCACAGCAGGTTTGTTTTCCGCTGCAGGCTTATTCTCCGCCGCAGGCTTGCTTTCCGCTGCAGGCTTACTCTCCGCTGCGGCCTTGCTTTCTGCCG
>JAFLTF010000012.1:0-2790 GCA_022510585.1 Lachnospiraceae bacterium | reverse complement strand
GCAGGCTTGCTTTCCGCTGCAGGCTTACTCTCCGCTGCGGCCTTGCTTTCTGCCGCTGCCTTGCTTTTTGCAGGGCTTGTATCCGCTTTCTCCGCTTCAGAGGTCTTTCCCGCTTTGCCGAAATGTTTACGGACCAGCTCAATGCTTTCCTCTTCTACCTTACTTTGCGCCGCTTTTACTTCATATCCTTTATCCTGCAAAAAAGCAAGTACTTCTTTACTCTGCATACCTAACTCTTTTGCAAGGTCACATACTCTCATTTTCTCCATGCTTACTACCTCCGTCTAATGATTGCTCTTCCAAATGTTTCCGTATCGAATCTGCAAATCCTGCATTTACAACTGCCAGGGAAGTCCTCTCCTGCTTTCCCATAGAGTGTCCGATAGATTCCTTTTCACCGAACAGATAAAAAGGAACTTTATAAAATTCGCACATGTTTCGAAACTTTTTTTTCGTGTTATCTGATGCATCCTGCGAAATAATGACCAGATATGCTTTCCCCGACTTTACTGCATTCTCTGTTGCAAATCCTCCACTGACAACATTTCTGGAACGGGTTGCAAGACCAAGCAAAGATAACACTTTTTGATTCTTTAATCCATTATCCCTGCACATTTTCTTCAAACTCCTTTTCCAGACTTTCATAGATCTCATCCGGAATGTTCATCTTGAAGGAACTCTCAAGCCCTTTGTTTTTTCTTGCCTTCATCAAACACTCTTTGGTCATACAAAGGTACGCTCCCCTGCCGTTCTTTTTACCGGTGGTATCCAGTATGACAGGGCCTTCAGCGGTTTTTAAAACCCGCATCATTTCCTTCTTGTTTTTCATTTCTCTACAACCCACACATTGTCTCATGGGAATTTTTTTTGCCATAGAAATCCTTTCCCTCTCTATTCTTCAAGACCTTCATCCGACTCGGCATCCTCATACTCGCCTTCATATTCCTCGTCATAGGAATCTTCGTCGTAATACTCCTCATCATATTCTTCATCGTCATACTCATAGTCCTCATAACGGAACCCGGGAGCATCCTTAGCCTGTGTCTCGCTCTTTATGTCGATCTTATAGCCTGTCAGTCTTGCCGCCAATCTTGCATTCTGTCCTTCCTTACCGATTGCAAGGGACAACTGATAGTCCGGTACAACGACTTTGGCTGTCTTCTCATCCGGATCGGCAAAAACAGCAACGATTTTGGCAGGAGACAGGGCATTTTGAATCAAAATACCCGGATTTTCATCCCAATTAATAATATCGATCTTCTCCCCGCGAAGTTCCTCTACAATAGAATTTACCCTGGCACCGTTCATACCTACGCAGGCGCCGACCGCATCCACGTTCGGATTGTTGGAGCGTACTGCCATTTTGGTTCTGCTGCCTGCCTCTCTGGCAATACTCATGATCTCCACGGTACCATCCTTGATTTCCGTTACCTCCGTCTCAAATAATCTCTTGACAAGTTCCGGATGTGTGCGGCTCACCAGGATCCTGGGTCCTTTCGGTGTATTCTTTACTTCCAGGATATAGACCTTGATCCGCTCTGTCGGTTTAAAGTTTTCTCCGCGTACCTGCTCACTTTCATTCAGGACGGCATCTGTTTTCCCAAGATTGATGGAGATATTTCTTCCGATATAACGCTGTACGATACCGGTTACTACATCCTTTTCCTTCTCATAATACTGATTATAGATAACGCTTCTTTCCTCTTCACGGATTTTCTGCAAGATCACGTTCTTTGCATTCTGCGTTGCAATACGCCCAAACTCTTTGGATTTGATCTCTACATGAAGCATATCCCCGAGTTTTGCCTTGCTCGAGATTGCCTTGGCATCTTCCAGTGAGATCTGAAGCACATCGTCTTCTACTTCTTTCACTACTTCCTTTTCGGCATAACATAAGAAATCGCAGGTTTCTCTGTCAATTTCCACTTTGACATTATCCGCCTTGCCAAAGTGATTTTTGCAGGCTGTTATCAAAGAGTTTTCAATCGCATCAAACAACGTTTCCTTACTGATATCTTTCTCCTTTTCCAGCATATCCAATGCTTCCATTAATTCCTTATTCATTTTCCGGTATCCTCCTTTAGGTTTCTGTTAAAAATCAAATGCCAGTCTGATGAGCGCTATATCGCTTCTGGCAAACACTTTCTCTTCCTTCTCGATTGTGACGGTTATTGCATCCGCATCAAAAGACTTTAAAATACCCCGAAACTCCTTCTGCTTGTCAATGGGTTTGTAAGTCTTGATTTCAACTTCCTCTCCCAGACTTTTTTCAAGATGCTTATCTTTCTTCAGAGCTCTTCCCAGACCCGGGGAGCTTACTTCCAGAATATAGGCATCTTCAATAAAATCTTCTCTGTCCATCTCATCGGACAGCGCGCGGCTCACATTTTCGCAGTCATTGATATTGACTCCACCCGGCTTATCAATATAAGCTCTCAAATACCAGTCGCTTCCTTCCTTCACATATTCCACATCGTAGATCTCCACGCCGAAACGTTCTACGATCGGAACCAGCAAGGCTTCCGTTTTGGACTCGTAGGTTTCCCTCTTAGACATTATAAAACCAGACCTTTCTTTTCCATCTTCACAGTAAAAGAGTGGACTCGCAAGTCCACTCTTATCATAAATACTATTTATAACGATTATAGTTTAGCACTATTTGAAACAAGATGCAAGGGGAAAAAGTAAAGTTTGTAAAAAAAATCCCTGAAACCAGCGTTAACGCTAATCTCAAGAACTTTTAGGGTTGGGCTGCTTCTAAACAGTCAACAGCTCGTAGGGGAATCGAAC
>JAFLTF010000119.1:1717-4960 GCA_022510585.1 Lachnospiraceae bacterium | reverse complement strand
CCCTTATGATGTCATAGCAATGATTGATGAGTATCCTTGTCATCCATGTCTTGAAGTACTCTGCTTTCTTAAGAGTATATAACTTCTCCCAGCAAGTGAGAATCGTATCCTGAAGAGCATCTGCAGCATCTTCTTCATTCATGAGAATCGCAATGGCGGTTCTATACATATCTTTCATGTAGCGCTGCATCAATTCGGTAAATGCGTTTTTATCATGCCTCTGTGCTTTCTTTACCAAAAACTTTGTTTCACTGCTTTTCATTCACTTTCTCCTACGCGCGTAAGTTCATAAAACAAATAAAGCGTCCTTCATTTCGTTTTACATTTATTAGACGTAAAATGTTCTTTTTTGGTTTCAGGAACGCTTCAAATTTTATATTATTATAAGGCAACGGCAGTTTAATGCAAGAAAAGTTCAGGGAACTTTCTTGACAATCTGCATAACAGATGTTATAAATTGTATAAATCGTATTTATACAATTATGTCAGTTATATAATCCGAAAAAATATTATCTGCTTCAAAAACACGAAGGGGTGTACACTAGATGAATATTAATATCAGCAATGCATCCGGCGAGCCGATTTACACGCAGATTGAGAGTCAGATCAAAACGCTGATCCTTGAAGGGAAGTTAAAAGAAGGGGATGCCCTTCCGTCCATGCGAACCTTGGCGACGCAGCTTAGGATCAGTTTTATGACAACGAAGCGTGCCTATGAAAATCTGGAACGGGATGGTTTTATTGAATCCTATATGGGAAAAGGTTGTTTTGTAAAGGCACAGAATATGGAGTTTTACCGTGAAGCGCAGATAAGAGTGATTGAGGCTCTGCTGATGGAAGCCGGTGATAAGGCAAGAAAATGCGGAATCACAATGGACGAACTGCATGATCTGCTGGATCTTGTAAATGGAGGAGAATAATATGGGCGATTATGAGAATGCAATTGAGATAAAAGGAGTTACAAAACGTTATGATGGTTTCACCTTGGATCATATAAGTTTTGAAGTGCCCAAAGGAAGCATCATGGGATACATCGGACAGAATGGTGCGGGCAAAACTACCACGATTCGCAGTCTGCTTAACATCATTCCGATTGACAATGGTGAGATTAGATTGTTAGGACTTGACCATATCAAAGATGAAACGGAAATCAAACAGCGTATTGCTGTGGTTTTTGACGAGCTTCCATTTCATGATATTTTCAACGCCAATGATATGGCAAAGATTTTTGAAGGGCTTTATGCCCAGTGGAATAATGGTATCTATAAAGAGTACTTAGACCGGTTTCAACTGCCAAGCAGGAAAAAAATCGGGCAGTTTTCCAAGGGAATGAAAATGAAATTGCAGATTGCCTGTGCCCTTTCTCATCATGCGGAACTTTTGGTAATGGATGAGCCTACCACAGGGCTAGATCCGGTGGTGCGTGATGAAATTCTGCATATTTTCATGGAATATCTTGAGACGGGAGAGAGAAGCATTCTGATGTCTTCTCACATTACCAGCGATCTGGAGAAGATTGCGGACAGTGTAACTTATATTGATAAGGGTAAGATTCTGATTTCCGGCTATAAAGATGAGATTTTGGAAAAGCATGGTGTACTCAAGTGCAGCAAAGAGGAATTAAAAGCTGTTGATCCACAGGATATTGTAAGCACCCGAATCAACGATTTCGGCGCAGAAGCAATGGTTTATGACAAAGAGGCAATGAGTGATAAGTACAGTGGTCTTTTGATCGATCCGACTTCTCTGGAAGAGATTATGCTTTACTATGTCAATCAAGAGAAAAGGGAGTGGTCATAATGAAAAAATACAAATCCTTGTTATTTCGTGAATATAAACTTTCTCGAAATCATTATTTGTTTCGTCTTGTCATTTTACTTCTTTTTCTTGGACTTGTGTTCTTGACATTACTGCTGAATCACGAGGAATCACAGGAAACGAAAGATTCCATTACCATGTTTATGTCACTGTTATTTGCGATGATAGCGGGTTTTGTCTGCGCAGATGATGATGGTGTGTACAAATCGGATATTAACGTGGGTTGGCATACTTATTCTTATTGTTTGCCGGTTTCTCTTTGGGAAAAAGTCATTGTTCGATATCTTGTTAAGGTATTTGCAATCCTGGTCGGTGCAGGCATCACAGCGCTTGGTTGTCAGATCATCGCCAGTGGGGCAGGAACCAAAGTAGACATGAGAATGATATGTGTATTTTTATTGATAGCTGATATATACTTGCTGTTTCAAATTATTATTGATTTGGTTTCGCTTATGGCAAAAGATGCTAAGGAATCCAAGAAATTCCTAATAATTTTTGCTGTCCTTGTCTTAGGAATTATTGTCCTGAGTCCGAATCTGATTCCAGCAGATTTATTTGATATGTCGGGGGATGAGTTGGGAGTGATTCTTCCAAATCGAATCGTTGAGGCGGTTATGAAGTTGATAGATAAATTGGACTTGTTTGTGCTTCCGTTGTTGATCGTTTTATTTGCTGCAGGTTTTGGCATCACCTATAAGATCTATGAAAGGAGAAAGGTGTAATGACCGGGCTTATTTACAAAGAATGTAAACAGAATCGTTTCTTTTTAATTGCAACTACAGTGCTTCCATTGTTTGTGTTTTTTTTACCGGTGGTTATTCTCAGAAAAAATGATGGCTTAGCCATGACTGTACAAAGGCTGATCATGGAGGGCGGACAAACTGCCAGGATTCTATTTATCATTATTGGATACTTGATTGCAGGTGCAATGCAAACATTCACATATATGGGTGATGACAGCAAGAAATGGAGTTATTTTATTGCTTCCAATCCTGAGGGTGTAAAGGGATATATCTATACTAAGTATATGTTGATCTTGGGGATGTGCATGTTGCTTGTGTTTTCTATGGAAATGAGTGACCTCCTTTATGGTGTGTTTTTTTCACAGATTACCAAACAGTCCTATCAATCGATGGCAACATTTTTTATTGTATTATTCTATCTTCAACTTTTCCTGCGTGCCATTGATCTACCGTTTATTGTTCGTTTTGGAATGAAACAGGGAAATATTATAAAGATGCTCTTGTTAGTTACCGCATTGCTTATTCTATTGGCTGTTTTTGCAGCCAGTCCGAGTGCTATGCTTGCTTTTGGAGAAGCAATCGATGATCTGACAAGAAATGAAAAAGGGGACATGCTGCTTGTGGTAGCAGGGCTTTTCCCATATGTATCTATAGGTACTTTTGTACTTTCCTATAAAATCTC
>JAFLTF010000119.1:0-1617 GCA_022510585.1 Lachnospiraceae bacterium | reverse complement strand
CAGGGCTTTTCCCATATGTATCTATAGGTACTTTTGTACTTTCCTATAAAATCTCCTGTAAGCTTTATAGAAAGGGAGTAGAACATTATGACAAATAGGAAAAGAATCATAATTCCGGATGAAATCTGTAGAAATGAAATGACATGTAGGAGCGCAAGGATGCAGGTGTGGTTATTTGTGATTCCATGCCTTCTTATTACGGGTGTGTTTACGTTTCTTGCAAAAGCTTACGGCACTGATCCGACGGACGAAAGGGCAATTCTTTTTACGACGATTGCTTGCTTCATGCCGGCTGTTACTGCCATTGCAATATGTCTTATAAAACATATTAAGATAAGTGAACTTGCTGTCTTTCCCCGACTAAGAGGAAATGTACATATCTATGGGATCGTAATCTTGATTGCAGTTGTTTTGTCTTTGATAGATCAGCCGCTTACTGCTGCTGTTTTTCCAGATATAGTACAGTTTCAAGATTTTGATTGTTTTGTATTCATAATAAATGTACTATTCATACTTGCTGCCGCGCTTGTAGGAATGATCAGTCTGCTGGGCGAGGAGATCGGCTGGCTGGGGTACTTATTTCCGAGACTGGAGCAGTTATACGGAACCGTTCTTGCAGTGGTACTCATGGGTTTGATCCGCGGCATATGGCATCTTGTTATGTTGTTGATAATTGGCACCGATACTGCTTTGATTCAATTTGGTATGGTTACTATAACCAATGTGTTATTGGACAGCTTATTTGTTTGTGCTATGAAAAAGACTTCCTCTATTATTCCGGCAGCAGTGGTACATTCTGTCACAAATATGCTGCCGGGAGTTTATGCAGTTTTTATCATAACCAATGAGGAACTGTTTACAAAGAACTATTTGCAAATACAAATGGTCTCGCTCATCCCAACTGCGATTATTGGTATTGCCTGTTATGTGATTTTATTCAAATGGAGCAGGAAAAACAGATGCTTCGATTGAAAACAAGTCATTTATTAATGACATAATTATGATTGGCTAAATTGTTTGAAAAAAATTGAAATGGCATAGAGACAGTGTGTTATAATATACTGGCAGAAGGATAAAAGGAGTAAACCCGAAATGGAACAACTTAGTGTAAACGGCAGAGAATATACGATTCTCAAATTGTTGGGAAAAGGAAAAGGCGGATACTCTTATTTAGCGCAGAACGGAGAGCGAAAGGTTGTTTTGAAACAAATCCACCATGAACCGTGTGATTATTATCAATTCGGAAATAAAATAGATGCGGAAATAAATGATTATCGCAGATTGCAAAGTATTGGTATCACCTTGCCCGAAATGATAGATGTCGATACTTTGGAAGAGCGAATTGTAAAAGAGTACATCGAGGGGAAAACAGTATATGAGATGATATTAAATGATGAACTGCCAGCGTGCTGCATCGAGCAGGTAAAACAAATGTGCGATCTGCTATATCCTGCAAATACCAATATAGATTATTTCCCGACTAATTTTGTATTGCAAGGCGATACATTATATTATATTGATTATGAATGTAATGATTATATGGATGAGTGGAATTTTGAGAATTGGGGCATCAAATACTGGTCCAAGACACCGGAATTTCTTAGATATGTGGAGGAA
>JAFLTF010000118.1 GCA_022510585.1 Lachnospiraceae bacterium | reverse complement strand
CTCTTCCGAAGATGAGGATGTCTCCTCCGAAGATGATGATTCCTCTTCTCTACTGGAAATGACGGTTCCCATTTACGATTATGATATCCTAAATGTGCTGGTTCCCACGTCCTATACAGTGGCCTTCAACCCGTACGGGCTGAATGTCAGTGTAGGGGAAAATGAATTTTATAGTGGACAGGTGATATCCAAAAATTATGGCATCGTCAACGCGAGTGCCCGGGATAAACTTGTAACATTAACTCTCACTGTTGAGGATTTGAACGATGGACAGATTACTTTCGTGGACTCCGCCGAGGCGGCCAGAGACGCAGATGCAGAGACTCTTGCTATGTATCTGGCGCTGGTTCCCGCAGATGATGGAGAGATCACGGTAAACAACCGAAAGCCGGATAAAGATATTACAGCAGAGTCTCTGACAGACGTATCCATGGGAAAATCAACAGAAAACGCAGTGACCTTACAGCCAGGTGAAAATCAGGTCACTTTTAAGCTTTCCGGGGCTGTATATGGCTTTTTAGACAGCGACGGGCTCGATTCTGATGACAGGAGCAGTCAGGCTGATTCCTTCCGACTCATGAAGCTGGCACCAGGCGGTGCTGGGGTAACGGCATTTACCTTTGATGGTGCAATGAACCCGGATGCGGACTGGACGAAACTGCAGAAGGGCATCAGGATCTCTGTGGTGTATACTTATGAAAATACAACGGGTATGGAGATGATAGTAGCAGGTACAGGAACCATGGTCAAGATCAGCGGAGATTAAGTATGCTCCACTTGATCATTACCTTAAACAGATCCCCGTCAGTCTCGATTCTAAAGCTTCCGCCCTGAAGTTCTGTAAAAGACCTCGCGATGGCAAGCCCAAGCCCGCTTCCTTCCGTATTTCTGGAAACATCCCCGCGCACAAACCGCTCGGTTAAATCCTGTGGATTGCCGATGATTTCCTGTGCGGAAATATTTTTTAACTCAATGCATACATCCTTCCCATCTTCTGATTTCTCCATTGTGACAAATACTCTGGTCGCCGGAAGCGCATATTTGATGATGTTCGTATACAGATTTTCAAAGATTCGATAGGTTTTCTGGCTGTCCAGATACAGGATGATCTTTTCTTCAGGCATGACGAAACGCACCTGAAGATCAGCCTGTTTCATTTTTTCCTCATGCTCCAAATATACCTGTCTAAGCAGGTTAGCGATATCCACGGGAACTTTCTCCAACTGTACATTTCCGCTGTTGGCTTTGCTGACCTCGAACAGATCCTCAATCAGGACTTTTAGACGTATGGATTTTCGTTCCAAGGTATCCAGATATTCTTTGCGTTCTTCCTCCGTTATGTGATCTTCTTTTAGCAAATCGATATAAGTGATAATCGCGGTAAGCGGTGTTTTCAGGTCGTGGGATACATTGGTAATCAGCTCGGTTTTCATTTTCTGGCTTTTGACCTCTTCGTCTACCGCTTTCTTAAATCCATCCTGAATATTGTACAATTCTTCTTTATAAGAGGAAAAAACGCCAAAATCTTCTTCAAAACTATTATCCAATTTCCCCTGTGCAATGGAGTTAGAAGCTTCCAGTAATTTCCCATATTGTATCTGTATTCTATGCAGATATTTTCTACAGAGAAAATATAAGACCAGCGAGTAAACAGCCAACACAAAGGCTCCGAACATCCAAAGCAGGCAACAGGTCACCATAATGCAGAAATTAATAAACAATAAATGACGCAGCAATCTGGACAAATCCTTATTCAGATCCGCTTCGTGGATCTCCGTTTTCAGATTCTGATAAGTCTTTCCTATGACCGTTTTTATTTTCCGCAGAAAGCGCCACACCAAGCATCTGGTTCGGAAATAGTCTTTCCTGTCCCTGATCATATCCGACAGTTCGATACAACAGAAGCAGAAAAGTCCGAAGAAACCTACAGCCACGCAAAAACTGATTCCAAACCCTATCATATCTTGTACAGATATTGCATCCATCCACCATTTTGGCTGTAAAAAGGAAAGACTATCCAACCATTCCCTCAGATTTCCTTCCATGACCTCCATCACAAGCTCCGGCAATGTCTCTATACCGAATATCCATATAACAAAGGCTGCCGCCAAAACCACCTCTAGGGGCAGTCTCCTTTCCCGTTTTCCACAAAGCAGCGCCGGTCTGCAAAATGCCAGCAGCAAGGTGACCGCCAGAATTCCTGTCAAGAAGAGAAGATACATGTTATCCACTATTCCATAGTAGCCATAGATAATGGGCACATTCCATTGCAGTTGAGCCGATGTCAGGGCGTAGATAAACGTCGCATTTGTCGGTTTCTTCTGCGTCATGGTAAGAAGCCTGGTCGGCGTCTGCGTATTTTCATCATAGACTAAAAAAGACTCTACTTCCTCCAGTTCCGTTAAAAGTCTTCCTTGTCTACTACCCTCTAACGTCTTCACGGTTTTAAGAAGCCTGTCGGCATCGACACCCCTGACACTGACATTCTGCAGATAGCCGGATTCATTATAGTCCATGATCACATAGTAATCGTAAGCTTCATCTGCCGCCTGCCAAAGGTCCGCAAATTCTTCATCCGATGGATGCAAAAGTCCTTCTATCGGCAGGGATGTATTTTTGATACTGGTTTTGCTGCTTTTATCCAGAACATAATAATCAATCTGTGTGCCCAGCTGTTCCAGCGTATTTTCACATGCGGCGGCGTTCGTCTGTATTTTGTCCGCATACGCCTGCAGAATCCCCAGGATTTCTTCAGAACTCACGCCCTCGCCATATTTCCACGAATAGTCTCCCTCCGCCTCCAGAAAATCTTCCAATTCCTGAGAATAGGTATCCGTTTCCTTAATCTCACTGAGGTCCTCCGATATATATAACTCTTTGTATGTGTAGACCTTATCGATGCCTTTGTCCATGACATTTTTGTACAAGGCATAATTACTCCGAATCAGAACATTCAGGAACTCTTCCTCTTCCTGCTCCGGCCAACCGTAGTATGATGAATAGTTTGTTGCACGGTTTGCCGCATGCTTCTGAAAAGCCGGAAACAATGCTGTAAACAACGCTGCGGCAAACACCGTGATCAAAATTCCTGTTATTCTCGCCTTATTACCCTTTTTCAATTTTATAGCCAACGCCCCACACCACCTTTAAATATTTTGGTTCCTTCGGGTTGATTTCGATTTTCTCCCGAATCCTTCTGACATGTACCATAATGGTATCTGTATTGACTGCCTGCTCGTTCCAGACCCGCTCATAGATTTCATCCGCGGAAAATACCCTGCCCGGATTTCTCATCAGTAATAGTAGAATCTTAAATTCCAGCGGAGTCAGCTTCACAGGATTACCGTCTACGGTGACTTCCACAGTATCTTCATTCAGTTCCAATCCGCCGATCACATGAATCTTGGCGGAATTTTGTTTTCCGTCCACTACTTCCAGGTATTTCTTATAGCGGCGCAGATGGGAATTGACTCTTGCCAAAAGCTCCATCGTCGTAAAAGGCTTGGTCACATAGTCATCCGCCCCTACATTTAAGCCCATGATCTTATCCACTTCCTCAGATTTGGCAGAGAGCATGATGACCGGAAAGTCATATCCTTTTTCCCTAACCTTCATCATCATGGTGATCCCATCCATGCGGGGCATCATCACATCCACGATGGCCAGATGGATCTCCTCTTTCTCAATCTGGGCAAGGCCTTCGATTCCGTCGGCCGCCTGCAATACCTGATAGCCTTGGTTCTTCAGATAGATTTCTATTCCCTCCCGGATCTCCTTATCATCCTCAACAATTAAAATACGAAATGCTTCCAAGACGCTTCTCCTCCTGTTTATGGTTCTGCATAGCAATATTATAATGAATAGCCGCCCATTTCGCAATTTTTTGCATCTCATATTCTTTTGCTGTCTCTAATGCGCCCATTTCCAAATAAGTTCTGTCCTGTAAAAGAAGGGCATCCAAGCGGTCACCGTATTCCTTTTCTGACAGAGGTGTCATATATCCGTTTTTACCGTTGACGACCACATCCTTCACTCCAGATGCCTTTACGGCCAGTACCGGCGTTGCCGCCGCCATTGCCTCAAGCAGCACGATTCCCTGGGTCTCCGACAAGGATGAAAACAAAAACAGATCCGCTGCCTTACAGTAATATTTGATCTGCTCATTGGGAACCTTACCCACAAAGATGATCTCTTCCTGTATTCCCAGTTCTTTCGCCAGTCGTAAAAGCCTCTTTCTATAGGGACCTTCTCCTACCAGCGCCAATCGAAAATCAGAACCCTGCTCACTCTTACGCTCTGCCAGAACCCGAAACAGGAACTCCAGGTTCTTCTCTTTTGCCAAGCGTGCTACCGTGCAGAAAAGATATCGATGACCCCCACACAGGCTTTCGCGCAATTTGGCAACCTCCTCTTCCTTGGTCTCAAAACTCTCTTTAGAAAGTCCGGTAGGCAATACGGCAATTCTTGCCTCACTTCCGATTTCCTCCAGATAATTCTGAATGGAAGGCGTGGGCGCAAAAACTACATCACAATAATCTGTATAGTAGTTTACATAATCTGGAATTACTTTTTGTAAAAAAGGCGCTTTGATATAATGCAGATACTGCTCAAACCGGGTATGATATGTAAAGCAGAGGGGAACATCATATTTTACCGACAGATATCTGGCAGTTTCTCCGATCAACATCGGATGATGCACATGGATCACATCGAAATGACCTGCCCTAAACCGTTTCTCTATTTTGGGATCAAGGCTGTTGGGAACCGAAAATCCGTTGACGATCCCCTTGATCAGGGCATGGTATCGAACCACATTTTCATCCGCTTCCTGTTCTTTATAATTCGGGGCAAAGATCACAACCTCATGTCCGTTTTCGCGAAGGGCTTTGCTTAAGCGTTCAATGGAAATGGGAACGCCGCCGGTGTAGGGTATATAATTGTTGGTCATCATTGCAATTTTCATTCTGTTTTCTTCCTCGTTTCT
>JAFLTF010000117.1 GCA_022510585.1 Lachnospiraceae bacterium | reverse complement strand
TTGGAAATCAGCGCATCAAATACATCCGCTACCGCCATGATCCTGGCACAAAGCGGTATTTCTTCACCGCTGATACCATAGGGATAACCTTTCCCGTTCCACCATTCATGATGATAGGCAGCCATTTCCAGAGCCATGGTCAGATAGCCGTATTCTCCAAGTTCCTTTTTTGCATGAAGTAACAGATCCTGCCCTGCGGTAGTGTGAGCCTTCATAATATTAAATTCTTCGTCTGTCAGCCTTCCAGGTTTATTTAATACATCGTCCGGAACATGTATTTTTCCGATATCGTGAAGCGGCGCTGCGATAACCAGCTCCCTTATATATTCATCGGTCAGAATATCCTGATAGGCACCACGCCTTTTTAACTCTTTTGTAATACTCTCCACATATCTTGCAGTACGTTTGATATGTCCGCCCGTGTTGTCATCCCTGTTTTCTACAAGGTCTGCCATAAAAGTGATCATACCGGTCTGCATCCCCAGAACCTTCTGTTGATAAAAGGAACGCTTGTTTTCCCTCAGGATCAGACCGATAATCGCCACTGTGGCAAAAAACACTACGAAAAACCGCATATTTATAAACACATCCAGCAGCATCAGATTCTCCTCGCTTGTTGATATGTTACTCAGATCCAGTTCATCTAAAGTTCCGACTAAGTATATCAGCATGATTCCGCAGATATAAAGAAGCCATCGCTCAATGCCGGTCAGGCTCCTGTTCTGAAGATTTTCGTCAAACCAGCTTCTCCAGGCTCGTCCCTTTACACAGAAGATTGCAAACAGGAATAACATCACTGTGTAAAGTCCGCACAGATAGATCGTTTTTACCTGCTCTGACATGAAAAAAAAATGGGGAATCTGCTCCTCGAACGGAATAAAAAGCCCGCTGGCGATACCTGCCAATGGAAAGATCACCAAAAATCCCAGGATTCTGTGTTTTTTTCTGGCTAGAAAGATATTGATCCCAACCATTACCAATAAAGCACCGCTTGTAGCACTGTTTCCGACAGTAAACCGCACGATCAAAACGACAAGCAAAGTGATCCCGTAAAAAATGCGCTGTTTTTTTACGTCTAGTTCCGGTTCGAAAAACACATATTTTCGAATCATAAAAGCGGCTATTATGTATACTGTTAAAAACAAAAGATCTAATATCATACAAGGTTTCCTCTTCTTTATTCTTCTACAATCATGTCATCGACAACTGCAAAAAATGCATCCACGATCTGCGGTTCAAAATGGGTCCCGGATTCTTCCCGGATGATAGCATAGGCTTTTTCAAGGGGCATGGGATCTTTATAAACACGTTTGGAGATCAGTGCGTCGAATACATCCGCTACCGCCATGATCCTGGCACAAAGCGGTATTTCTTCTCCGCTTATGCCATAGGGATAACCCTTTCCGTTCCACCATTCATGGTGATAGGTAGCCATTTCTACCGCTATGGTCAGATAGTTGTATTCTCCGAGTTCCTCTTTGGCATGGTCTAAAAGCTTCTCTCCCGTGGTGGTATGGGCTTTCATAATATCAAATTCATCGTTTGTCAACTTTCCGGGTTTATTAAGTACAGCATCCGGGACATGGATCTTCCCGATATCGTGAAGGGGCGCCGCTACAATCAAATCCTGCATATATTCATCGGTCAGGATATCCTTGTAGACGCCCCGCCTTATTAATTCTTTCGCAATGCCTTCCACATATCTTGCGGTACGTTTGATATGCCCGCCCGTATTATCATCCCTGTTTTCCACAATGTCTGCCATCAGAGTGATCATACCCGACTGCATTCCTGAAACCTTTTTGTGATAAAAGGATTGCTGATTTCCCCGCAAAATCAGACCGATGATCACTGCTGTCATGAAAAACATTTCAAAACTACTGCCAAGTAAATGGATGGAAATCTGTTCTGCAAGCCCCTGATGTTCGATAGTGTAATTGTTTGGCAGCAATAGATTTATAACGTATATGAAAAACTGCATCATGATACCGACTGCCCAAAGCAGCCATTTTTCTGATTTATCCAGGCTCCTGTACTGCATATTTTCGTTGAACCAGATTCGCCATGTTTTTCCTTTAACATAAAATATCACCAACAAGAGGAATATCACAGCAGTACATATACACGCATATATCGTTGAGGTCTGTTCTGACATACCCAAAGCATATTGCACATATATGAATGGAAATAAAAGTCCGTTCGCGATACCAGACAATGGAATTATTCCCACCAGAAAACCTCGAATTTTGTGTTTTTTTCTGGCAAGAAATATATTTATTCCAATAATCAACTGTAATGCCGACGTTGCAATAGTTGTATCATAAATACCCCATAGAATGAGTAGAATCACGAAGGATATCACATTAAAAACACGTTGTTTCTTTACACCCCAATCCGGCTCAAAAAACACATATTTACGGATGATCAAAAAGATTATTAAACTTGATAATAAATATATAAAACTAAAGATTATTTCTGCCATTTCCATTTTCCAGGGTTCCTCGTTTTTAGTAAAAAACTGTTTTGGGTAAATTCATAGTATATTTATTGTATCGTATGGTATAGGATAACGTCAATCGACAAGTAACCAATGAATTTGTTTAAAAATTGTGCATAGCAGGAGATTATGATATACTTTTATCAGGGAGAAGAGATTTGGGCATAGACAGAAAGTATATGAAAAAAGAATTATTTGCAATGCTGCTGTTTTTGGTATGCATTCTTGTTTCGGGCTGCAGTTCCGGGGCAACAGAAACTGCCTCTCAATTGCCGGTATTCCATATTAAAATGTTAAAAATCGGCAAAGCGGATACGGCCCTTCTCTATATGGAAGGAGAAGAGGAGGCTGTAGTCATTGATGTGGGGGAGTCTGACGACGGACCGGAGATTGTGGAAAAGCTTGAGGAACTGGGAATAATAAGGATCAGTCATCTGATCATTACCCATTATGACAAAGATCATATTGGCGGAGCGGCTTATGTGTTAGAACATGTTCCGGTAGGACAGGTAATCCAACCTGATTATTATACAACAGGAGACAACTTTGAGGCTTATCAGGAAGCGGTCAAAAGGTATGTGAATGACATATGCACAGTATCGGAAAATATGACATTTTCCGTCGGGTGCTTGTCCTTTTCCCTTTATCCTGAGAATGATCCTGAAAATCAGTATTTTGGAGAAGGTGAAGATAATAGCCGCTCTCTGGTGACCATGGTTTCCTATCAGAATAAAAGGTTTTTATTTACCGGTGATATTGAGGAAAAACGGATTGAGCTGTTGTTGGATTCAGAGATAGATCTTGGCTGTGACTGGATAAAGATTCCCCATCATGGGCGGTTCAATGGCCAGACGAAATCTTTATTGAAAGCGGTGGGAGCAAAGGACGGTGTAATCTGTTGCTCAGAGAAAAATCCGGCGGATAAAAAAACTGTGGACGAAGTCGTGAAGGCAGGGATGACATGTTGGATAACGGCGGACGGAGATATTACCTTTACTTGTGACGGGGAGAATATTTATGGTAAGCAGGAGTAGAAGGATATGAGAAAATACCCATCACCCGGCGGGTGATGGGTGAGATTTCACTTTCAGGATACGCCATATTCCTCCAGCTCATCCATCAAAGCCTGTAGTACGATGATATGATATTCTTCATCTTTGATGATTCTTGTCAATACGGCGTTTACAGCATTATCACAGATCATTTCTCTGTGCATTTTATACTGATGAATTGCATCTTCTTCTGACTTTATGTCGGCTATCAACATATCCCTTGGGTTTTCGGGAAGGGTGAGGTATTTTGGGGTCCACATCTGCGGATGTCCCTTGTTTGTTTTGGCTGTATAATCGACGTTGCCGCCAAGCAGATCAATCAGTTCCCCCAATTTCTGTAAATGCATCATTTCTGCCATTGCGATTCCCAAGATGGTTTTTGCCATGTCACATTTTTCACCGGATAAGCGGTTTTCATTGTTGATGTATTGGGTAATGGCAGACAACTCAGATACGGAACCGCAATAATCATTGCTGAGTAAATTCGCATAGGACAGATTTTTCTTGCTGACCCGAATCGGCGGGTAGGCCAATTCCAACATAATAGGCTTCACATTGTTAAAACTGCATGAATTTGTAAGTGAACGGTCTTTTCCTTCCATAATAATACTTTCTCCGATTATATCTTTCTATAATATATTCATAAGTGCGTTGGGCGAATACAACAAAACTGCTTTTTATGAGCAATCGTACGATTCTACTGAAAGTTGAAATTTCCTTATAATTCATGACTTGAGGAAAATGCAGGGACTTACACAGGAGGAGCTTGCAGATCTTGTAAACGTTTCCTTTCAGGCAGTTTCAAAATGGGAAAACGGGAATTCATTGCCGGATATTTCTACTTTGCCGTTACTTGCTAACATATTAAACTGTAGTATTGATTCGCTTCTCGGATATGCGGCACAGTCCGGTCTTGAAAAAGCCAGACAGCTGGCAGACCGGATGCAGGTAGAGGTGAACTTTTTTCAGGCAGATATGCTGGATTTCCGGCGAGCTTTTTACTTATTACGCAGATTGGCTGATTACTTCTTGTGATGAGACGGTTTTTGACTGTATGAGCGGAGGAACGCCGCATAAGCATTGTATGGATACCATGTATGCCATGAAGCAGACTGCGCTGCTTTAATTGGGAGAAGAACCATTGAGGTTAAATGCTCATTAGAAGGAATAAAAGTTGAAGAAGGGGCAGGGACATAGTATACTGAAACATATGAATTGTTACATGTTCAGTTATAGGCAGAAGAGGTAAATATATGCAGGAAATTACAACCATAAAATTGTAAGTGGAGATGTAAAATGCCGTAAACCTGATAAGAGAATATATGAGTTGACATTAGAGCAAACAGGAAAAAGCCCTGCTGAGTGTGTATTTATTGACAATAGTGTAAAAAATCTCGAAGTCGCTGATGATTTAGGTATCCGGACGATTTTATATAATAGAG
>JAFLTF010000116.1 GCA_022510585.1 Lachnospiraceae bacterium | reverse complement strand
TAAATTTGTTAAATACCATACCGCCGCCAAGATATGCGACGTTTTTCTTATCAAAACTGGATGCATAAGTCGGATCATAAGCACTGCTGACATCGGAAGAAAGCATGCAGGATGCAGACAAACATCTCCGAAGATTTAAGTCATTGTATTCCCCGCACAGATTCATCACTTCCGCTACCGCATTTTCAAAAAATCTGGAACGCATACCGGTAGCGCCGACACTGCCAATCTCTTCTTTGTCCACCAGAATACAGCAGGCGCATCTCTCGGTATTGCCGATTTCCAGCATTGCTTTCAAAGAAGAAAAGGCACACACTCTATCATCCTGTCCGTAGGCCAGGATCATGCTTCTGTCAAATCCCGCCTCTCTTGCTTTGCCTGCGGGAACCACTTCCAGTTCCGCGGAAATAAAGTCTTCCTCTTCTATGCCATAGGAATCTTTCAGGATAGAAAGCATGTTCTTTTTGATTGTTTCTTTTTCTGTCTTTCCAGAAGTCTCTTCATTATCACTCTTTTTACTTTTTTTATTAATGATCAGCGGTTTATTTCCGATGATGATATCCAAGGCTTCTCCTTCGATTACCTTGGAAGCTTTCTTCTCAAGCTGCTCATCCGCAAGATGAATCAACAGATCTGACACAAAAAATACGGGATCATCCTCATTTTCCCCGATATTTACTTCTACCGTGGTTCCGTCCTTTTTCACGATCACGCCATGAATGGCAAGGGGAATCGTTACCCACTGATATTTCTTGACGCCACCGTAATAATGGGTGTCCAGATAAGCAAAACCGCCTTCTTCATATAACGGATTCTGCTTTACATCCAAACGCGGAGAATCAATATGCGCTCCCAGAATATTTAAGCCTTCTGTCATGGGTTTTTTTCCGATCTGGAACATGACTATGGATTTATTCATCCACACCGAATAGACCTTATCCCCGCATTTTAAGGCTTTCTTTCCCTTAGCAAGCGTTTCCAGTTCCTTGTATCCCGCTTTCTCAATGGTATTTACAATGGTATCGATACATTCTCTCTCCGTCTTTCCATGATCCAGAAAATCCATGTATTCCGATGCAAAAACATCCACTTCCTCCAATTGTTTTGCACTATAAGTTTCCCATGTGTTTTTTGTTTCCATTATACTGTGCTCCTTTTCTTTATATTTTAACTTCTAAGCTCAATTCCCATGCTTTCCAGGCCGTTCAAGATTTTCTTCATGGCAGCGGCTGCGTCCGCTTCTTCCAAAGTTCTGTCTTTCGCGCGGAAAGTAATGGAATACGCCACGGATTTATAGCCTTCTTTGATCTGGCTTCCTTCATAAATATCGAACAGCTTGCACTCCTCCAGAATCTTACCGCCGCGCTGTGTGATCATTGCTTCAATGTCGCCTGCCAGAATCTCTTTGGGCACCACCATGCTGATATCACGGGAAACAGCAGGATATTTGGCAACGCCCACATATTTTCTGTCAAAAGTTGCAAACGGCAGCACTTCCGGCATATCCAGTACTGCGATATAGACCTTGGTCTTGATATCATAATTGTCGCAGACTTCCGGATGTACCTCCCCTAAGTATCCCAGGATTTTTCCTTCATAACAGATATTCGCCTGACGACCGGGATGCAGGAAATTCTTGCCAGCTTTCGGGTCATAGGACGGTTTCTTCGTCATACCAATGCTGTCAAAGAACTCTTCTACCACACCTTTCATGGTGAAGAAATCGCCTTTTCCGTACATACCCAGAGTAAACTGCATTCTTTCATCGGGAAGCTCTGTAAGCGGCAGACTCTTCGGCAAATAGATATTTCCAAGCTCATACAGCCGTACATCCTTATTTCTTCTGTTATAGTTGGTTGCCAGACTTGTCAGCATACCGTTTAAGGAAATGGTTCTCATGATCGAGAAGTCTTCTCCCAGCGGATTGGAAATCGTAATTGCCTTCCTGAGCACATCGTCTTTCTCAAGCAACAGTTTATCAAATACTCTCGGGCTTTCAAAAGAATAGCACATTCCCTGCGAGAATCCGCAAAATTCCGCAATATCCCTTGCCTTCTGTTCAATCCTTAACTTAAAGGATAATTTTCCTGTGGTAGCTTCGCCGTTTGGCAGGGTCGTCGGAATCTTATCATAGCCATAGAAACGCGCCACTTCCTCAGCAATATCCGCGATGCCTTCCAGATCCTGTCTGAAAGACGGAATCACAAGCGTTCTTATTCCGTCACCTGTGGTTTCCATTGTAAGTTCCAGTCTTTCAAAGATTTCTTCCATCTCCTTTTCGGAAATATCCGTTCCCAGGAGATCATTGATCCGTTTCGGATCAAACGTGATTCTTCTAAGTTCTTTTAATGGTACACATACGTCTACCATTCCGTCCACTACTTCGCCGCAGCCAAGCTCCTGCATTAATTGACAGGCTCTGTCAATGGCTGCCTGTGCATTGCGGGGATCCAGGCCTTTTTCAAAAATTCCCGATGCGTCAGTACGAAGTCCCAGTCTCTTAGCGGATTTACGGATGTTGGCGCCATTAAAAGTAGCTGCCTCAAACAGAACCGTCTTGACATTCTCCGTGATTTTGGAGTTTTCTCCACCCATAATACCGGCAATACCGATTTCTTTCTCGGCATCACAGATCATCAGCATCTCACTGTCAAGGGTTCTCATCTGTCCGTCCAGGGTCTGGAAAACATCCCCGTCTTTCGCACGGCGGACAATGATCTTGTGCCCCGCTACCGTATCCAGATCAAAAGCATGCATGGGCTGTCCATACTCTTCCATCACATAGTTGGTAATATCGACCAGATTGTTGATCGGACGGATCCCGCTTGCAGCCAATCTTCTTTGCATCCACTCAGGAGAAGGTCCGATTTTGATATTGGTGCAGACTCTAGCGCAGTATCTTGAACATAAATCGGTATCTTCCACTTCTACGCTGACATAATCCTCTACCTTCTCCTGATTCGGTGATACCTCTACCTGAGGCGCCACAAAAGGCTTCTTAAAGGTAGCCGCCGCTTCTCTGGCAATGCCAAGCACACTGTAGCAGTCTACCCGATTGGAAGTAATTTCATACTCAAATACGGTATCCCTAAGTCCCAGCGCCTCCACAGCATCTGCGCCTATCCGGGCATCCTCCGGGAAAATATAGATCCCGTTCTCCGGTGCCTCGGGATACATATCTCTATTGGAGCCAAGTTCTTCAATGGAACACATCATGCCATTGGAAGGAACACCTCGAAGCTTACCGGCCTTGATCTCAATGCCATCCTCCGGCAGCGGTCCGCCGTCATGTCCTCCGGCCACTTTACCGCCGTCCAATACCACCGGAACTTTGTCTCCCTCTTTCACATTCGGTGCTCCCGTAACGATCTGGATGGTCTCTTTTCCGATATTGACCTGACAGACGATCAACTTATCCGCATCGGGATGTTTCTCAATCTTTTCAATCTGTCCGATCACAATTTTTTCCAGATTTTTATCCATTCTCTCAAAAGTTTCTACCTTCGTCCCTGTCAAAGTCATAGCATCCGCATATTCCTGATCCGTACAGGAAAGTTCCGGCACATATGCTTTGATCCACGATAATGCTGTATTCATAATATTCTCAGTTCCTTTCTATATTCATTTAATCAGATAATTGCAAAGCACTTAGAATTGTTTCAAAAACCTGACGTCATTCTCATAAAGAAGTCTCATATCATCGATTTCGTATTTCAGTAATGCGATACGTTCCAGACCCATGCCGAATGCAAATCCCGAATACTTTTCCGGATCGATCTTACTCATACGCAGAACATTCGGATGCACCATGCCACAACCCAAAATCTCGATCCAACCGGATCCTTTACAGAAGCGGCAGCCGCTGCCGCCGCATTTGAAGCAGCTTACATCCATTTCTGCGCTGGGCTCCGTAAAATTAAAGTGATGGGGTCTGAATTTTACTTTGGTCTCTTCTCCGAACAACTCCCTGGCAAACTCCGCCAAAGTACCCTTTAAATCCGCAAAGGTTATATGTTTATCAATGACAAGCCCCTCAATCTGATGAAAGGAAGGAGAATGGGTCGCATCCACTTCATCGGAGCGGAACACCCTTCCTGGCGCCAACATACGGATCGGCAGCTTTCCTTTCTCCATTTCATGCACCTGGGTACCGGAGGTCTGAGTACGAAGCAAAATATCACCGGAAATATAGAAGGTATCCTGTTCGTCTTTTGCCGGATGATCCGCAGGAATATTCAGGGCCTCAAAATTATAATAATCGGTCTCGATATCCGGACCTTCCACAACCTCATATCCCATGCCCAGGAAAATACGCTCTACTTCTTCCATGGCGATTGTATTGGGATGTCTGTGTCCCACTTCATTTTTCTTGGCAGGAAGCGTAACATCGATCACTTCCGCTTTTAACTGCGCTTCTCTTGCCGCTTTTTCCATTTTCTTTACTGCCGCTTCCAGGACCTCTTCAATCTGGGCTCTGGTCTCATTGACAAGCTGCCCAACCTTCGGGCGCTCCTCCGGTGCGACATCCTTCAATCCTTTCAGTACGCTGGTGAGTTCTCCTTTCTTACCAAGAAAACTGACACGCACGTCATTTAATTTTTCCAATGCATCACTGGCCTCAATCTGACGTAATGCCTCCGCTTTCAGCTGTTCAAGTTTTTCCTTCATGCTCCTTGTCCCTTTCTCTTTCCTTATTTTAGATATAATACCATTAAAAAAAGTCCCATATACAACACATGGGACGAATCTAACCGCGGTACCACCCAGTTTCCCGATCATACCGTATCTATAGCAAATATACCACAGTATAAACCGGACACTCATTATGCGTAACGTGCACCCTGCGTCTCAAACTACTAAACCCGTTGAATCCGCCAAATTTCCCTTGACGATTCTTCCTTTATCAGGTCTTTCCCTCAAGCGGCTCCGGTGGGAATTTCGGGACACTATCTGAACTTAAGGAAGCTTACAGCCGATGACTTCCTCTCTCTGTAAGAAAATACCGCCTTACTTACACCTTCATTGCCTTTCTCTTATACACATCTATATTATAATATATCTTATTTTTTCTAAATTGCAAGTATTTTTTGTATTTACTTTATTTTCACAATAAAAGGGTGCCTCAAATGGACACCCTCTTATCTTAACAATTTAAACGCAACTTAATGATATTGCATAAAATATGTTCTTTCTTACAGCTGAGGACCTGCAGCAACTAAAGCCTTGCCTGCATCGTTACCTGTATATTTTTCAAAGTTCTTAACGAATCTCTGCGCCAGATCCTTAGCCTTGGTCTCCCATTCGGA
>JAFLTF010000115.1 GCA_022510585.1 Lachnospiraceae bacterium | reverse complement strand
ATCCTTGGCAATATTTTCTACTCGGCTGAATGTTTTACCCGTCATATCTGTGATCTTGCCCTGGTTGTGGGCTTCCTCAACGATCCCATCCGCGCGCATCTGGAAATTCTGTACCAGTTCTTCCATCTGCGTCGCCATATCACTGACTATCTGGCTGCTCTGTCTGGTCTGTGTACTGTTGTGGGCAATCTGTTCTATCTTCACACGGGAATCATCCTGTAATCGTACGATCTCCTCCGCTTCCTGTTTGGCATTGGAAATCTGTGTGATACCTGCACCTACGGTAGTTATATTATTTTCATTCGATTTCTTTACACCGCCTAACATACCAAGTATCTTTGTTACCACCGCTGCGATGGAATCACTAAGCAGCTTAGAACGCTCCGCCAGTACACGAACTTCTTCTGCTACAACGGTAAAACCTCGTCCATGCTCGCCTGCGCGTGCTGCTTCGATAGAAGCATTGAGGGCAAGAAGATTGGTCTGTCCGGTAATTCCCGAAATCTCGGCAGCCAAACCAGAGATCTCGTTGATCCCCTGTTCCAGATCATCAATGGATTCGCCTGTTATGTTTGCCGCCTTTTCTATGTCTTTCATACTGTCTACCGTCTGATCCATAACCCTGACATAGCCATGCATGCGCTCGCCGATATCATCTGTGATTGCAAGCATTTCGTTTGTCGCAGTGTCAATCGTCCCGACTGCCTGAACCATTTCCGCAACAGATTCCTGCATAGAGTTTACATGATCCACACTCCTGCCGCAGTCCTCCGAAGTCTCCTGTGCGGAGCTGACAATCGCTTCATTGGCATTGATAGATTCCTGCATGTTAGCGGCAAGTTCATCAACCATCGAGACGAGTTCCGTAGAAGCCACCTCACACTTCTCTACAACAGAGGCTACCTGCTCGGTATTATATAATTTTTCCAGAAGCTTTCTGGATATGCCGGCAACATTGATAAATACGGTACTCATAATGATCTGCTCTATCGTAAAACCAGCGGTACGGGTAATGAACCATTCCATGTTTGTCTCATATTCAATCTGCGGAATTTCTCTGGAACGCAGGAATAAGGATATAACCAGGAAAAAGTAACTGATAACCGATATCTGCGTAGTAAATTTTTTATCAAAAAACATACAGCTGAACAACATGGCCAGACCATAGGTCATATAGATCCCGATCGTCCAGTTACCGCCAAGCAGCATGACCAGAAAGCCAATGGCCAAGATACTGACATATTTCATGATCCGCACAGGCACACCCGCCTTCCTCGCAACGGTCGGTCCGATCGTGCAGATACATCCAATGACGGAGAGTACCGCCAAAACATTGTACGGGATCTGAAATACACCTGCTGCCGTAGCCAAAAACAGCGCCGGAAAGACCAAAGTCATCCACCTCAGTATTTTGGTCAGTCTTTCGCATACAACTGCATCGTTTTGTTCAAAAAAATCCATTTGTTCGCCCATTAAAATCCCCTGCTTTCTCTAAATAGTACTTACTCATAACATTCTGCCTTGTATTATACATTACGATTTCGAGTACTGCAAGTGTATCTCTTTCACGAAAAACCCTTCTCCGATTCCCAGTATCATAAAAACAAACGGCGCATTCAAAACCTGTTGGAAACTTACCATATTATGCACCGTATAAGCTAAAATACTTGCCGCAAAAAGATACAACATCGGCTTATCCTGTGCTTTTTTCAAAAACCTGGGTATTGCGGAAAGAAAAATCCCGGCATAGCAGACAAACCCCAATGCACCGCTGTTGACCAGTATGGTCAACCATTCGTTGTGGGCATTGGTCAGCCGGGAATCTCCAAACTGTGCATAGACACGTGCCGCCAATTCCGGCAGCGCATAAATATATTCGGCAAAACAATCCGTACCCACGCCTGCCAGTTTTTGCAACAATGGCATATCCCGATAAGCCGCCAGACCGGCCAACCATGTGGCGCCCCTGGAATTTCCCCAGTTTTCATTAAAAACAAAGATCTGCTGCTTTGACAATCCGGGTATCCCGCCCGGAATGCAGGTATTTGCAATCAGCAAAGCGAGATATCCTGCCAGTGCTGCCGCCAACAGCACCATCACTATGTTACGTATTTCCTTATGCTTTGCAATTTCATAGCTTTTGTACTTAACCAGATAACCAAACAGCAGATAAACCGTTCCGATCGCCAGCCCTATGTATAAAGTCAGATTCGTATCCGTAAGCGTATTCATCAGCTTGTCTTCATAATTCATTGTAAAAACCGGCAAATACCGAAACAATCTTGCAAGCTGGCAAGACAGCATAAATAAGATACCCAGTTCCAGGAAACGATACATTCTTCGATTATTCCGGAAAGAAAGGCAAAACATCATCAGAAAGATCACCGACAGTGCAAGATACGCGCTGCTGCTGCCCTGCGTCACTCCCGACAAAAAGGCGATGACAACATAGATGCCTGCTGCTGCCTGCTTCCATCCTCCCCGGCTGTCCCAGTACCACAGAATGCCAAGCGGAGACAGCACCGTCCAATAACCGCAGAACCAGTTGATATTTCCGAGTGTGGAAATAAATTCCGGTCGCTGCTCATATATTGTCAAAGGATAAACGGAATAACGATTCAAAATTCCCCATAAAAAAACCAGACCGGAGCTGAGAAGCATCACACATAACCATTTTTCATTCCATTTGAAAAATCTGGAAAAAAAGAAATAAATGCTGACAAAGAGTAACTGACTGACCAGACCCATATACCAGCCTTCCGCGCCCAGAAAAGCCTCCTTTTTATAATCGGTAAACAGATAGGAAAGCAGCACCGCTGCCAGATAGCCATATACAAACCAGTCCGTTACCGACAATCGTCTGTAATGCGCCGCAATGGACATCTGTTTTCTTTGCAGCCAAAAGTCTATTGCTATGACAGGCAGCATAATTCCTGCGGTTATAAGACTTATATGTATAAAAAAGAAAGCTTTTATTTTACCGATCTCCCGATATCCGTCCTTTATATAAAAAGGAAATATGACCGTCATTGCTAAAAAATAGACCGTCATAATCATGTTGCCAAACCGGGCAGTAACTTCAAGCGGATCTCTTTTTTGTCTTTCCGGCATTTTTCTCCTCCAAAAAATTCTCTGATTTTCAATTATTATATAAGTCTCCTCGTCATTCGTCAAACCGGCCTGCATTTCGTATTCAGCTTTTCATTAATTCATAAATCGTAATAAGCGCTAACGGTCCTTTGACGATCCCGCCTATTCCAAAAAGCCGGATCCCCGCATAGATACTCAACAACATCAAAATGGGGGCGATCCCCAGCTTATTTCCGATCAACTTGGGTTCCATAAATTCCCGTATAAAAATACAGGAAACATAAAGCAGCAGACAGGCAAACATTGATACATAATGCCCGTTTAAAAGCTGCCAGACTGCAATCGGCACCAATACAATTCCTGTGCCGATAAAAGGCAGCACATCCAGACACCCTGCAAGGATTCCGAAAAAGATGCTTCCCGGCACTCCGGCTGCCCAAAGAACAGCGCTGCACCACACACTGATCATTAACAAAATAATGCCCTGCGCTTTTAAAAATGTGATCAGATAGGTTAAGATCCCGTCTAAGGTTTTCCAGAGAAAGGATAAATCCTCCGAGTTTTTGAGCCATTCCGTAAAAGCTGCATAATCCTGCTCCAACAGGATCGCTGCAAGCATCGTAAAAAAAAGAAAAGCAATAATACCGAAAAGGGCCTTAAAACACTGATAGGAAGAGGACAGCAGGCGCGGTAAGACCTGCACATGAAAATTCTCCATGACGGCATCCATTTTTTCTATGCAATATTTTTCTATTTCGTAGCCGTTCCAGCCGAATTTCCCATCCAGACTATAGCAGCAGCGACGCAGAAAAATCTGCATCTGCTTCCCTGCTTCTTCTACAAATTCCGTAAGATTCCCCAGCTGTCCGCTGCCGCTGTAACCAAGCAGCCACAGGACAACCGCAAGAAAAGTCAGAACCAGCAACAGCACTCCGACGGCAAGAAACTTTTTCCGCATCGGAATAATTTTCTGAATACGCTGCAAGATAGGATAAAAGAGCGTGATCAATACAAAGGCCAGACAAAAGGGCGCTACCAGGGGAAAGATATAGCGAAAAAAAAGATAAACCAGTAAGGTTATCATTCCCAACCTGACCAGTCTATTCTTTTTCAATAATTGAAAATGCAGTTCTTTACCCCAATCGTCCATAACTTTTCCCCACCTTCCCGAAACCTGATCGCTCCGCTATCAAAGTTAGTATGAGAGGTTTATGAACGATTTATAATGCAAACTTTTGGAAAATGGCGCCTTCCGGCATTATTTGAAACCGTAGTTTCTCTCCAGTCCGGGGATGCCTGAAAGCAAGTTCGCAGGCGCACAGCGCAACCTGTTTCTGCTGCAACAATTCCGAAAGTTTCTTCACCTGCTCATCCGCATATTTATAATCACCCAGAAGACCCATTCCCGCGTGACTCATCTGTACCCGGATCTGATGGTGTCTGCCGGTGACTAGCTTGATTTTTATAAGCAATAACTCCTGCTCCGCCATATCGGGAGCATCAAGAAGCTCCTTCACCGCCATCTGCTCTCGCACTTCATAAAACAATTCCGCTCGTTTGGCTCCTTTGTGCTCTTTTGAAACGACCGAAGAGGCATTGCTCTTTCCATCCTTATACAGATAATCGACCAAGGTTCCTTTATCTGTTATATCTGTTTCCCCGGATTCCCGCCCGTCGCACGCTACCGCATAATAATATTTTTCTGTTTGATTCTCATTGATCTGCCGACTTAACAAGCCTGCCGCTTTCGGATTCTTGGCAAAAACCAGAATTCCTTCTACCGGCTGGTCCAGTCTGTGCACGACACCAACGTAAGGCTTGTTTTTCGTTTCGCCGGAAGCCACTAGGTAATTTGCCACCTCACTGACCATGTCGGCCTGCCCAATCTTCGCTGTCTGCGTCGCCACGCCCACGGGTTTATAGCATACGATAATATCTTTATCTTCATATAGAATCTGTTCTTTGTGCATTGATGATCTTTTTCTCCAAACTCCTGTTGATACAATCCATATTGCACCCGCTTTCGACTAATTTGGATTCAGATTCCAAATTAGTCACATTGTACCCAATTATCAGATAAATATCAAGTCAAAAGGGGTGATCTTACCCACATTGCAAAAAAATTGACGGGATATACCCGCCAATTTTTCTGAATCTGTCTACTTATTACTATATACATCTTTACTTAGAATAGTAAACTTCTGCGTTAC
Organism: Lachnospiraceae bacterium; assembly: GCA_022510585.1. Lineage (GTDB taxonomy): Bacteria > Bacillota > Clostridia > Lachnospirales > Lachnospiraceae > UBA3282. The sequence continues at coordinate 15 of JAFLTF010000115.1, read as the reverse complement.
GCTGCCGCCGTAAAT
>JAFLTF010000114.1:1610-5401 GCA_022510585.1 Lachnospiraceae bacterium | reverse complement strand
AGAATTTTAAAGATAAATCGGATGATGTCAGACAGTCCATGGAAGAACTGCAGCAGAAAACAAAACAGTATGCAAAGTCGTTGGAAAACATCAAGGATGCTATGATATCTGTCAGCGCCGCATCAGAGGAGAATAGTGCAGAGATCATCAATGTTGCGGAATTGTTAGCGTCAATGGACAGTGACATGAAAAACATAGATAAATCGACAGAGGAAACATTTACCGCGATTACGGCTATGAATCATGATTTGGATAATTACAATATTTGATAGATGTCGTCAGACGACAAAGAAAACCCCGAAAAGCTGCCACTTTTCGGGGTTTTGTGTAAGAATACAATGAAAGTTAAAATATGATTTAATCCAAGATAAATAAAAAATAGAGTAAAAGGAAGGGGTTTGAAGATAAGATGATTTATTTTAATTGTGATTATAACGAAGGAGCCCATGAAAAAATTCTAGAACGCCTGTTATCTACAAACAGAGAGCAGACGGAAGGCTATGGATGCGATGCATATTGCAGCCGGGCCAAAGAACTGATCTTGGAGCAGTGCGGCACGAAAGAGGCAGCAGTCCATTTTCTGGTAGGCGGTACGCAGACGAATGCAACAGTGATCGCTGCGGCACTGCGGACCTATCAGGGAGTGATCGCTGCACAGACTGCGCACATTGCGGTACACGAAACAGGTGCTATTGAATCCGGCGGACATAAGGTGCTGACACTGCCTTCCAAGGATGGAAAGATAACTGCAGAGCAGGTGGAAACTTGTCATCAGGCGCATATTCAAGATGAGAGCCATGAACATATGGTACAGCCTAAAATGGTCTATATTTCGCAGCCTACGGAACTGGGGACATTATACAGTCTTGCTGAGCTTCAGGCAATTTCCGAGGTGTGCAAAAAAGAACAGTTGTTATTATATGTGGACGGAGCGAGATTGGGCTATGGACTTGCCGCCCCTGATAATGATGTGACAATTGCTGACCTGGCAAGACTTTGCGATGTTTTTTATATCGGTGGAACGAAGGTCGGCGCCTTGTTTGGCGAGGCAGTAGTGATTGTCAATCCTTTTTTGCAGGAAGATTTTCGTTATGTGATCAAGCAGCAGGGCGGCATGCTGGCGAAAGGGCGCCTTTTAGGCATTCAGTTTCTGACTCTTTTTGAGGACGATCTGTATCTGCAACTGTCAGAACATGCGGTGAAGCTGGCGGAGCAGATCCGGGAGACTCTCTATGCGAAAAAGGTTCCTTTTCTGGTGGAAAACCGCACCAATCAGATATTTCCGATACTTCCGGATGAAGTTTTGGAGGAATTGAGTCGTAAATACAGCTATACCTATCAGGAGCGGATTGATGAGGCACATAGTGCGGTACGTTTTTGTACGGGATGGGCTACCGAACCTTCGGCAGTGGAGGAACTGTGCGCGGATCTAAAGCGGTTATGCTGATAGGCTCCTATTTGGTCACAGATTTTTCTTGTCCTGAAATTACTTGAGAATGAGCCCAAATACGGTTATCAGCTGATTCAGGAGCTACAGGATAAGAGTGGGGGCATTTTCAGTCTCAAGGAGGGAACTCTGTATCCGATCCTGTACCGGTTGGAGGATGAGCAGCTTGTGGAAAGCAGATGGAGTGAGCCGGAGGCAAAGCAGCTGCCCAGAAAATACTACGCGGTTACATCTAAAGGAAAAGAGATCCTGCCGGAAATCCATCAGAGTTGGAGGCAGATCGATAACGGAGTAGGGCGTATCATGGGAGATCAATGATAAGAAAGGCAGGTATCATGAATGAATGCGGAAAAAGCGGTGAGGCGTTGGAGCAGATTATTGAAGATATGGGAACACCCAAAGAAATTGCGGAAGAGTTTAATCAAAATTTACCGAAAGAGGAAAGAAAGGCTTATACAAAAACCATTGTTTTTAGATGGATTGCAATTGTTATTTTCGTTCTGCTACTGCTCATAGCTTATGTTTGGTGGGCAATTCCCAAGTACAGCGAATTTGGAAGCAGTGGCAAATTTTCGCAGCCGGTAGTAGAGGAAAAGGTAAAAGATGTGGTAGATTTACTAAATCAAAGTGATTACGTGACACTGCAGGAGATGTCGGAAGATAGAATGAGGGTAGCGCTGACACAGGAAACGATGGAACATGCCAAGGCAATGGTAAATGATAACTGGGGTTCCATGCAGAGAATCGGAACAATGTATACCGCAGAATTTAAGCAAGGCGGAAAATTATACGCAATAGCGCAGGTGGGCGTCACTTACGAAAACGTGGATGTCATTTATACCATTAGCTTTGATGAAGATATGAAGCTGGCAGGGGTTTTCATGCGGTGATGAATATGGTATAATAGGCGCTGGGCAGGTGTTTCTGATATGAAAAAAAATTCTGTAAGCAGCGCTTTCTTAAAAAATATTGCATATATTTCCATGCTGATTGACCACTTTTTTGCAGTGGTCTTTCTTGCATATCGGTATCAGCTTCGGGATCTGGGAAGCTCACCAGAAACAATTGAGGCGGCAAAAGAGGTCTATGACCTAGGAAGGGCGCTTGGGCGACCTGCTTTTATTCTTTTCGCTTTTATGGCAGTGGAAGGTTTCTTACATACCCGCAGTCAGCAAAAATATCTGATACGGTTAGGTGTTTTTGCCCTTTTATCTGAAATCCCCTTTGATCTTGCGTTTCATCAGAAGATATTCTATCATAGCGCGCAGAACGTGTATTTCACATTGTTTCTTGGCGTGTTTGCACTCTGTCTCATCAAGGCATTTCAGAAGGATCTTTTTCTACAAATAACAAGTGTTATATTATGTTGTATTGCAGCAGCGTTCTTAAAAACGGATTATATGTTTATGGGAGTACTGCTGATCGTAGTGCTTTATGTGTGCAGAAGTTCTTTCTGGTACCGGTTCATTGCCGGTTCTTTTACAATTTATATAGGAATCGTATTGGTCTATATGGTCAGACATCTGGGGGAAGGAAAGTCTCTTACTGCTTGTTTACAGTCAGGCATCAGTGAGTTGTATGGGATTCTAGCCTTTATTCCTATTTATTTCTATAATGGGAAAAAGGGAAGACAACTGCCTAAAATGTGTTATTATCTGTTCTATCCGCTGCATCTGTTGTTATTATATGGGATAAAACAGCGGCTTTTCGGATAAAAGTACAGAAATAGGAGAAGGGGATTTGAAGAGCGTGGCGGAGTTTACGAGGAATATAGGAATACGTATTTTTCGTGATATTAAAAATTTATGGATGGCAGTCATTGCACTGGCTGTTTATACGGTTTTGATGAATCTTGTTTTTCATGCTTTCTGTCCTATGGTCATTTTGACTGGGCTTCCCTGTCCGGGCTGCGGTATGACAAGGGCGATGTTTTATCTGGTGACAGGAAGGCCTCAGCAGGCTGTATGGATGAATCCGATGAGTATACCGGTGGCCTGCCTTATGCTGTATTTTTTGTGGAACCGATATGTATTAGGGAAAAAAGCAAAAGGAATAGTGCCTCTAACCGGGATCGCAGCCATTTTATTGATAGTAGTCTATGTATGGCGCATGTACTGCTTTTTCCCCAATAGGGTTCCCTATGTCTATACCGAATACAATGTTTTGACAAAAATTTTCCCTTTTTACGAACAAATACTACACGAATGGAAAATAATATGATAAAATGATGATGTATGAAAAATTAACCACAATAAACTGCAAGAGGGAGGAAAAAGATGGATAACAACAATATGTTTCAGGATATGCCGTTAGATGGACCGGATCCGGGGACGAATCAGAATTC
>JAFLTF010000114.1:0-1510 GCA_022510585.1 Lachnospiraceae bacterium | reverse complement strand
GGCGCAAATACCTATCAGGATAGCCAGAACACAAATTACGGAGGAAATGCATATCCGGACAATAATGTTTATAACCAGAATACATACACAAATCCAGGTTATCAACCATATAATAACAGTGGTTATCAAACGCCGCAGATGGATCTGGAAGAGCCTGTAAAAGTCGGGGAGTGGCTGATCACGATATTGATCATGATGATTCCCTGTGTGAATATCATCATGATGTTTGTATGGGCATTCAGCAGCAGTGAGAAAAAGAGTAAATCAAACTATTTTAAGGCAGTTTTGATCTATACGGGTATTGTGTTGGCAATTTATCTGATCGCAGTGATCTTTATCGTTGTGGCGGGCGTTGGCATTGGAGCTTCTTATTTTTAAGAAATTTTATTAAGTAGTTTATGCAATACTATTTTTGCTGCCATCTGCCGGATGCGCCGCAAGGCAGGATCAAACCGTTTGAGCTGACCGGCAGGCCGATTTCGGAGGACTGCACCTGACCGCCGAATTGGGGAACGATCACGGTTTGAAGCATGTAAGACAATACAGCGGGCTGCAGCCCGGTGGTATAGGAATTGATTAAGAAGAAAAGAGCATCTTTCGACAGTATTTGAGCGGTGAGCCGAAGAAAAGGAAAGATGCTTTCTTCTATTTTCCAGATTTCTCCCTTGGGACCTCGTCCGTAAGAGGGCGGATCCATAATAATTGCATCATAAGTATTTCCACGACGAATCTCCCGCTCTACAAATTTGACACAGTCGTCCACCAGCCAGCGGATCGGAGCATCAGAAAGGCCCGAAGCTGCAGCATTTTCTTTTGCCCAGGTTACCATGCCTTTGGAAGCATCTACATGGGTGACGGCAGCACCGGCTTTTGCGGCGGCAAGCGTAGCTCCACCGGTATAGGCGAACAGATTCAGAACCTTTACGGGGCGGCCTGCTTTTTTTATGATCGAAGCCATCCAGTCCCAATTGACGGCTTGCTCCGGAAACAGACCGGTATGTTTAAAACTGAAGGGTTTTAGATGAAAAGTCAGTTCTTTGTATCGAATACTCCATTCGTCGGGCAGATTGAAAAATTCCCATTCTCCGCCGCCTTTGGAACTTCTGTGATAATGGCCGTTCTTCTTGCGCCAGCCGTGATGTTCTTTTGGGGTGCTCCAAATGACCTGCGGGTCCGGTCTGACCAACAGGTAATCTCCCCAACGCTCCAGCTTTTCACCGGCAGAGGTATCTATTACTTCATAATCTTTCCATTCATCGGCTGTCCACATAGTAGTTGCTGACCTTTCTGATTATATTCTTGTTATTATTAAAATCTTACTTATCCGTTTTTACTATCATAACATAGAATAGAAAAATTTCAAATCATGTAGAATGTATTGAGCGTTAATATAATTACGAATGTTATTTTGCGTTAAAATGTAAAAACATAGTGACATTGTAATAAATGTATGGTAGACTGATTTTACATCATTGAAGAAAGGAGGAAAAATCATGGTATTAACAAACGA
>JAFLTF010000113.1 GCA_022510585.1 Lachnospiraceae bacterium | reverse complement strand
GTACAGTGACTTGTCGTCAGTTTCCTAACTTGACATTCGCTCCACGGAAAACCTGTCACATAAAGACAGCAACCTCACGCTTCATCGCTATCATGCCACAGCATTAGGTAGTATACATGATGTATTTTGAAAATGCAAGTGTTTTTTAGAAAAAAGTATAAAATTTTTTAAAAATCTTCTTCTACTCTCTCCTGGATATAACGCAATACCTGATCACGGGTCTGTCGATCAGGGAAAACGCAGACTGCGTCTGCTCCTTTTTTCTTTCCGTCCTCTATCTTCTTATAATAGAAGCAAATAACATAAACCGCATCATTTACGGTCACTCTTGTACCGTTGGTCCTGACAACATAGGAAGTATCTCTGATATCTGTCTCGATTTTGTCAACCTGTCCAAATTTTACCAGCACGAATTCCCCTTTGGCTGTAGAATTCAAAAGATAATCCTTTGTCAAAAGAATCCTTTCTTCCGTCTTATCTACTGCCTTGAAATTGACGCATGTGACATCCGAAGACAGCATCTGGGCAGCCAGTTCTTCTCTATCTCCCGGTGTAAGGGCCTCGGTGCCTTCTTTTAATCTTTTCATATAAGGCTTAGAGGGCTTTCTCACCATAAAGAGCGGGAAAAGGAGCGACACTACCACACCAAATATCAATCCGATCAACATATTCTTAAGCATCCCGGAAACAGAAATGGTTTCTCCTGCCAATAAACCGATTGCTCCCAAAACAACCACACAGCCCACAATCATCAGAGCGCTGCATTTTAGGATCATGGCTTTGGTTTTCCGATCGATCTCTTCTATCCATGCCTGTTCTTTTTCTACCCATTTTGTATAATTGTCCATCCTGTGTTACCTCCTTGGTTCTGATACGACTCCGATGATACTACTCTGCGGCTTGTGTACGATAGTATTTATTCGTAGAAACACTCCTTACCGTACCGTCTTCTAAAATCGTCAGATAAAAGTAATAATTTCCCTTATTCCATGTATAGATGTTGTCTAAGCTTCTATCCTTTTTTCCAAATGCTTCCGTGATCTTATCCTCTGTCAGCTGCGCAAAAGGGGTTCCCGCTACCGTCACTTTATCGGCGTCCACATAATCGTTGCGTATGGTAACATCTGTTATGATACATTGGGAAACAGCAAGATTGATTCCACGGTCGTTGATAATGGAGATCTCTGCCGCCTGCTCATCTCCCTTTAACAGAACCAGCGAATCATACATTGTACGGGGCTCTGTCTCTGCTGACAGATCATAGACATCTTTATAATAGAAAACAAAATTTCCGTCTTCATCTCTCTCCGATGCCATGACCTTCGCGCTCTCATCCGTCAGTTCATAACCCGCATCCGCAAGTTCCTGTACCGTGGTCTTCCCCGGCGTGATCTCCAAACCGTCCATAACGATCACATAGGGCTTTCCGCCTCCGATCTCAAAGCTGGGCAACACTCGATATAAGATCCCGCACACCAGGACAAATACGATGCCTATCGCTAATTTTATCCACTCTTTCTTTTTACCCTCCGGGCTGTTCTCATAGTCAATGCGCTCTTGTTCTTTGTCTACAATCTTCATAATATAGCCTCCTCTTATGAATAATTATGCTAATAGAATAATAATTTTATATAATATTTTAATATTATAATTTAATAAACAAGAAAATACAATACATATTTTATTACAAAATCAGCGCTGTTCATGAAGTAAAAAAGTCAGGTTTGGAAAAATCATTGCAATCTTTGGACGAAATGGTAAGATAGAATTATAGAATGTTTTACTACACAGGGAGGACATAACCGTGGCAATAACCGATTATCAGGCAGCATTAAAACAGGGTAGAAAAAGTTATCAGGATGCTCTCACCAAAGGCGGGTATCCTTATCTTCCTGCCCTTGATGATATTCTATCTTATACGGAAATGGCGGCGCCGGTCAATCTGGGCGTCATGGATATCCCCCTTTCTAAGATCGTGGGAACCAAAACCGCAGGGCGGACCAATGCGTTTGCCAATAACTTCATGCCCCTTTTGTCGGAATCCTCAGAGTTCGGGGCGAAATGGGCCGCGCTCTACGATCATCAGATAAGGGACGGTATTACGGATCCGATCGTAGCCTATGAATTTATGAACCAGTTCTACGTTCAGGAAGGAAACAAGCGGGTAAGCGTCATGAAGTATCTGGAAAATTACAGCATTCCCGGAACCGTGACCCGTCTGGTCCCCAAGAAAACCGACGACAGGGAAAACCGCCTGTACTATGAATTTCTGGATTTTTATGAGGTATCCCAGAGCTATGATGTTTATTTTTCCAAAGAGGGAAGCTATAAGAAGCTCCTGAAGTTGATGGGCAAAGCGGAGGATGAAGTCTGGGACGATGAGGACAAGCTGCTTTTCCATTCTATCTGCATTAATTTTGCGGAAGCGTTTAAAAAATCCCACGGCGGCAAGCTGGATATCACCGTCTCGGATGCCTTGTTGGTCTACGTCGGGATCTATGGCTATGATCAGATCAAGGAAGAAACCGCCCAGGAGATGCATCAGTCCCTCCAAAAGATTTGGAAGGAGATTACCCTGGCAGACAAGGGCAGTCCAGTGGAACTGGTACAGAATCCGGAAGATACCAAGTCTTCTCTTTTAAACAAGTTGATCCCTTCAGGCGGTCTTATCAGTCTTTCCCCGGAATCCCTTAAGATCGCGTTTATCTATTCCAAGACAACGGATACATCCGGCTGGGCTTATGCACATGAATTGGGAAGGCTGTACATAGAACAGGCATTTGAGGGCAAAGTAAAGACAATGGCCTTTGAAAAAGCTGATACCGATGACGAGGTGGAAAACGCCATTGAGGAAGCTGTCGCATCAGGCTGTAACCTGATCTTCACTACCGCTACCCAGATGGTCCATCAAAGCGTCCGTTCCGCCATCCTTCATCCGAAGGTAAAGTTTTATAATTGTTCCATCAATATGTCCTATTCATCCATCTGCACCTATTATGCAAGAATGTATGAATCCAAATTCCTGATGGGGGCCATTGCGGCCGCAGTTTCCAAGACGGACAGGCTGGGTTATGTGGCAGACTATCCGATTTACGGAACCACGGCGAATATCAACGCCTTTGCTTTAGGCGCCAGAATGATCAATCCTTATGTGAGCATACACCTGGAGTGGTCCAAAGTGAAAGGACAAAATGCCAAAGAGCGTCTGGCACAGGAAGGAATCTTCTTTATCTCGGACAGCGATATGATCACTCCCGAGCATGCCTCAAGAGAATTCGGACTGTATCGAAAAAAAGAAGACGGCTATCTGGAAAATCTTGCAACTCCGATCTGGCATTGGGGAAAATTCTATGAAAGGATCATCAACCACATCTTAAACGGTAATACGGAAGCCAATACTAAAAAAGGAAAAAAAGCCGTAAACTATTGGTGGGGAATGTCCGCCGATGTCATCGATGTGATCTGCTCCAACTCCATGCCCCACGGAACACTCCGGCTCATTGAGTTTTTAAAGAACTCCATCCGTGCCGGAACCTTCCATCCTTTTGACGGTCCGGTCTATGCCCAGAACGGAATCATCCGTTGTGAAGCAGGGAAAAGTCTGGAGCCGGAAGAGATCATTACTATGGACTGGCTGGCGGAAAACGTCGTAGGAAACATACCGGATATTGAAGAATTAACGGAGGAGGCTCAGGAGCTGGTACAGCTTCAGGGACTGAAGATTGATGAAACCAACACAGAAAAGTGATAAGATCAACATCCTAATCCTGGCTGATGAAGAATCGAAACTGTTATATGACTTTTATGAACCGGAGCGCATGAAAGATATTGACCTGATCATTTCCTGTGGAGACCTGCGTTCGGATTATCTGAGTTTTTTCGTTTCCCTTTGCAATGTCCCCCTGCTTTATGTCAGGGGAAACCATGATACGAAATATGAGCGGAAACCGCCTGAGGGCTGTATCTGTATTGAGGACACCATCTATGTTTATAATGGCATAAGGATTCTCGGGCTGGGCGGCTCCATGGAATATCTGCCGGGAGCCGACTGTCAATATACGGAGCATGCCATGAAACACCGGGTAAAGAAGCTGACTCTCAAACTATGGCGGCATAAAGGATTCGATATTTTGGTAACACATTCCCCCGCCCGTCATATCAACGATATGGAAGATCTGCCTCACCGCGGCTTTGAGGTTTTCCGGACTCTGATGGAGAAATATAAACCGAAGTTTTTCTTTCACGGGCATGTACATGCCAATTACGGCAGAAATTTCAAAAGAGTCGATACCTTTGGAGAAACCACAGTCGTGAATGCATATGATCACTATATGGTGGAATACCCATTTAATAATAAATAAAAAACAAGAGAGGAGAAAGACATGAGCAGAACTACCCTTTTTACACTTTTAATCGTACTGGCAGTTGTTTTTGTACTATTCATGCTTTTTATGGCGATCGGATATGTTAAGGCGCCGCCGGATATGGCCTACATCATCTCCGGTTTCAAGAAAAAATCCAAGATCGTCATCGGAAGAGCCAGTATACGGATTCCCTTTTTTGAACGATTGGATAAGCTGAATTTAAGACTGATTCCGATCGATGTTAAAACCAGTAATGCGGTACCTACGGCGGACTACATCAATATCAATGTGGACGCTACCGTCAATATCAAAATCAGCAATGACCCGGATAAGCTTCGTCTGGCTGCGGAAAACTTCTTAAATAAGGATACGCAGTACATAGCTGCCGTTGCAAGAGAAGTACTGGAAGGTAATGTCCGTGAGATTGTGGGCAAGATGCGGTTGGAGGAAATGGTTTCCGACAGACAGAAATTTGCCAACCTGGTCAAGGAAAACGCAGAACCCGATCTGGCTGCCATGGGACTGGACATCATCAGTTTTAACGTACAGAACTTTGTAGACGGAAACGATGTCATTGAAAACCTGGGTATCGATAATATTGTCAAGATCAAAAAGACCGCTGCGATCGCAAGAGCGGAAAGCGAAAGAGACATCAAAGTAGCACAGGCTGCCGCAGATAAAGAATCCAATGACGCTGCCGTTGCGGCACAGACGGAAATCGCCAAGAAACAAAATGAGCTGTCCATTAAGAAATCTGAGCTGCAGCAGGAATCCGATACCAAAAAGGCTATGGCGGATGCTGCTTACGAGATACAGAAAGAAGAACAGCGTAAGACCATTGAGGTTACCACTGCCAACGCAGATATCGCACGACAGGAACGTGAGATTGAATTGAAGCAGAAACAGGTTGCGGTAAAAGAGCGGGCTCTGGAAGCGGAAGTCAAAAAACAGGCGGATGCGGATAAATATGCGGCACAGCAGAAAGCAGATGCGGCACTGTATCAGAGGCAGAAGGACGCGGAAGCAAAACAGTTCGAGGC
>JAFLTF010000112.1 GCA_022510585.1 Lachnospiraceae bacterium | reverse complement strand
GTCATGCTCCTGCCCTCTACCTTGGGTGCCTTCTCGACAACCGCAATCTCGGCAAGCGCCTCGGCAAAATCATCTAAAATATGTTTGCTATTATTCATATGCGTCATTTCACGTCCGCGAAAACGAAGCGTCACTTTTACTCTGTCGCCTTTGGTAATGAACTTTCTGGCAGCATTTATTTTGGTATTGAGATCATTGGTGTCGATATTCGGAGACAATCGAATTTCCTTGATTTCAATCACCTTTTGTTTCTTCTTTGCTTCCTTTTCTTTTCTGGTCTGCTCATATTTGAATTTACCGTAATCCACGATCTTGCAAACCGGCGGCTTGGCTGTCGGCGCAATCTTCACCAGATCGACTCCCGCTTCCTCAGCAAGCTTTAACGCTTCTTTGGAAGACATGATTCCGAGTTGTTCTCCGTCTTCACCGATCACCCTGACTTCTTTGTCTCTAATCTGTTCGTTAATGAATAATTCGCTAATAACTTTACCCTCCTAAACATAAAAAAAGTGGACAGCATACCTATCCACTTCCATAATACACATAAAACAATCCCTGATTCCGGATTGATAATGTCGTGCTATTAACGCCTGCGAGCCCGATTGCTGCAGGGTGAGAGCGGATACTCTGCTTGCTTGTTATATACCATATATCCCGTTAAAACCTGATATATGCTTTCAGACACTTAGTCACTATACCATATGGTATACTATATGTCAACTGATTTTTTTTATGACTTCTATGGTTGCCGCACTTGCCTCAAACTCTTCCATCCTATCATATTCATCTGTCTGGGAGTAGATGATCACATAGCTCTGATCAGCATTGATGACATATGCAAGCTGGGTAAGTCTGACTTGATCGATCGTATAGCCGCACAGAATCCTGAATGCCGGATAACCGCTGATTTTGATTGATTCAAAGCTTTCTACCGCAACCTCTGTCTCCGTACCGTAAGTCTCCCGAAGGGAATTTTGCATGTGGTTTACATAATTCTCTTCTGTCATGAGCTGTAAGGCCATATCTTTTTCCATCTGCGTGTAATAGATCGTGGAAATATCTATAGGATAATACTTGGTCACATACATACCGGGCATGTCCTCTGCCTCGACAAAATCCTCAGGCAAAACAAACGCACAGCCTTCAGTCATCTTGGCGCTCTCTACAACGGACGCATCCAGGCCTTTTTCTTCCAACAGCTGCAGCGTCAGTTCTTTTTTCCTCTCTTCGTCAATATCTGAAGCTGCATCCTGCTCATATGTATCCTCTGCAGATTCCTCCTCTTGTGCAACAGTATCCTGCTCCTGCATCGTTTCCTGTATTTCTTCATCGGCACCACAGCCGCTTATGGAAAACATAAATATGAGAAACAGCAGGCTTATGCACATTCCTTTTTTCATCATCCACCTACTCTGTTCATACTTGCTGCGCTATCACGCAATTGAAGCTTACCCTCCCCAGGTCTGCTCTAAAACTCCTTAAAAGTCACACATTCCGTGCTTTTGCAATCACAGGCGCCGTTGCCTTTGATATCCACATGCTCCGCATGACACTTATAATCACTGTTATAGACACATTTTACTGCTTCACAGTCAATACTGATCGTACTGCTGGGATGGGTCAGGGAGCTTGTATAAGCATCTTCCCTTTTCTGTGCAAAACTCTCACAACAGGTATCCCTGCTGGTGTCTGCATGCGCACCGCCTACCATGATGTCCCCTTTACAGCAATAACAATCATCATTATAGAAACAATTTTCCACTCCACATTTTAATTCCGCCATAATAACCTCCTGATCTATCCATGATTTTCCAACGCAGAAAAATGCGCTGTTAAGGTTATTATTGCCTTGCGGAAGAAGCCTTATTCATAAAAGAAATGGATATTATCCTTCGGCATTTGCAGCCACTTCTTCCCGGATTTCTTTCGTTCTGATCTCTTTACAGATCTGGTCGATAAACTCCTGAAGCGGCTTCACGCCTTCGTCTCCTGCGAAACGGCTTCTGACAGAAACGGTGCCGTCTTCTGCCTCCTGCTGTCCTACCACTAACATATAAGGCAGCTTGGCCAGTCTTGCCTCACGAATCTTAAATCCAATCTTTTCGGAACGGTTGTCAATTGTGACATCAATGTCATTTTTTGCCAGCTCTTTGCGAACCTGCTCCGCATAGTCTTCATATTTTTCGGAGATCGGAAGAATACGTACCTGTTCCGGACACAGCCATGTCGGGAATTTGCCCGCATATTTCTCGATCAGCCATGCCAGCGTCCTTTCATAACATCCGATAGAGGTCCTGTGAATGATATACGGACGGATCTTCTCACCGTTCTGGTCGATATAGTACATATCGAAATTCTCCGCGATCGCACAGTCCAGCTGAATGGTGATCATGGTATCTTCTTTGCCGTAGACGTTCTTCGCCTGAATGTCGATCTTAGGACCGTAAAAGGCGGCTTCGCCGTCGGCTTCCGTAAAGGCGACACCTTTTTCCTTCAAAACTTCTCTGATTGTATTCTGAGTGGATTCCCAGTATTCTTCATCGCCCAGATACTTTTCCCTGTTATTCGGGTCCCACTTGGACAGACGGTAAGTCACCTCATCCTGAAGTCCCAAAGTGGAAAGACAGTAATGGGCCAGATCCAGACAGCTTTTTAACTCCTGCTGCGCCTGATCGGGACGCAGTACCAGATGCCCCTCCGAGATGGTAAACTGGCGGACTCTGGTCAAGCCATGCATCTCACCGGAATCCTCGTTTCTGAATAAAGTAGAGGTCTCGCCGTAACGAATCGGCAGTTCCCGATAAGAATGCTGGGTATTTTTATAACAATAATACTGGAACGGACAGGTCATCGGACGAAGGGCGAAAACCTCCTTGTCCTTTTCCTCGTCACCCAGTACGAACATTCCTTCCTGATAATGATCCCAGTGCCCGGAAATTTTATAAAGATCACTCTTTGCCATAAAAGGCGTTTTCGTGCGGACATAGCCCCACTCTTTATCTTCCAGATCTTCGATCCAGCGCTGCATCTTCATGATCATCTTGGTGCCTTTGGGAAGCAGCAGCGGAAGTCCCTGACCGATCACATCCACCGTTGCAAACAACTCCATTTCGCGCCCCAGTTTATTGTGGTCACGCTTCTTGATGTCCTCCAAATGCTCCAGATAGGCAGCCAGCTCTTCTTTTTTGTTAAAAGCGGTGCCGTAAATACGCTGCAACTGCGCCTTATTGGAATCTCCTCTCCAATATGCCATAGAGGAAGAAATCAGCTTAAATGCTTTAATAGACTTGGTACTCATCAGATGGGGACCGGCACATAGATCCACAAAGCCGCCCTGATCATAGAAGGAAATCTCCGCATCCTCCGGCAGATCCTGAATCAGCTCCACCTTATAGGGCTCGCCTTTTTCTTCCATCAGACGGATGGCTTCCTCTCTCGGCAGCGTAAAGCGCTCCAGTTTATGTCCTTCCTTGATGATCTTCTTCATCTCCGCTTCCAGCGCGTCCAGATCTTCTCTGGAAAAAGGCGCCGCATCGAAGTCGTAATAAAATCCCTCGTCGATTGCCGGACCGATCGTCACTTTGGCATCGGGAAACAGTCTTTTTACCGCTTCAGCCAGCACATGGGATGCCGTATGCCGGATCACACGCAAGCCTGCTTCATCATTCGCCGTGATAATATTCAATTCACAGTCCGCATCGATCAAAGTCCTTAAATCCCTGACTTCACCGTCCACTTCGCCTGCACAGGCAACTCTGGCAAGTCCTTCGGAGATGTCGGCAGCAATGTCATAGACACTCATCGGCTGCGCATATTCTTTTACGGAACCATCCTTTAATGTAATCTTCATATTCTATACCATGCCCCTTTCAGAGTTTTCTTCCCGTTATTCTGCTTTGAATTTTCTGTTCTTGTATCTTTTCAGAGGATTCTTTTCTGATTTCTCTGCTGTTTCCTCATCTGTATTATTGTTATTATTGGCACTGTTATTTCCATTGTTGCTGCCATTATGGCTTATTAAGCTCACGTTGACTCCATGGGTCAATGGGGCGAGAAGTAACCCAATCGCTACGCCTGCCAATAGCAGTATGATACCTGCTGCCAGAAATTCATTTTTACTGATCCTTATTTCATCACAGAAAAATTTTTCGGTTGCTTTTTCTGCCTCCGCCATCATGTTTTTCGTTTCCTTTTTCATATGTTATCCCTCCGCATTATATAAGAACAGTTTCTATGATTCCTGCTGCACATGCTATCAGTCCGGCGCAAGGTCTGGACTGATAATACGCCTCATCCCTATGGGAAGGCTTCGCACTTTCTTCCATGCCCTCTATTCCCAAAAGTTCCCTGCAGATCAGGCTTCCCTGTTTCTTTTGAAACTGCCCGCTCATCTGACGTACCAGTGCATAAATATGTTCTTTGGCCTCTTCGTCTTCCGGGTCGGTATTCCCTTCTTTTAATCCGGCAAGCATCGCCATCGCCGAAACAGCGCCGCAGACTTCTCTCATACGTCCGACACCGCCTCCCATGGCGCTCGACATCTTGAGTGCCGTCTGCAGATCCATGCCAAACAACTCCGCATAGGCAGCAAAAACCGATTGTGCACAGTTATAGCCGCTCTTAAACAGACTGACTGCCGTCTGTACTCTTGATTCTTCCATTATGCACCTTTGCCGCAGCATTTCTTATACTTCTTGCCGCTGCCGCAGGGACAGGGATCGTTCGGATATATCTTCGGCTCCTTATGGATCGTCATGGAATCCTTCTGCTCCCTGTAAAGTTTCTTTCTTGTTTCCTCGTCAAAAATATCATTCCACTCTTCCAAATTGTATAACCAGTCGGCGCCTGCCGCTACCATATTTTTATAGAGAAGTTCCTTCTCAAAACCAAGTCCTACCTTGGTATCTTCTTCCATCTCTTCAATCGGATTGGCTTCTTTTAAGCTGTCGTTGATGCCGTCTAAGAAACCTGTCATCGTCATGATATCCACATCATATTTTTCCGCTAATTCTTTGACAGTTCCTTCCACTACTTCATCGGGATTCTTTAAAAGCTGCGCATAGATTTCCTTTTCTTTGTCAAAGTAATTCGCCCACAGTCTCTGCAGATCCCCTTTATTTGCTGTCTCCGAATAAGCCATATCACGCCATTTTTTTAATAATGCCATTTCAATTTACCACGCCTTTCTCTTAGTCTGTACTGAGTTAGTATATAACATTTTGGGAGAAAAGTAAATTTATATTTCGCGGATGGAAAATTTTAAAATTTTTTGAATAATTCCTGAAAATAAGGCAACAATGTTAGTAGTCAAAAGATAAGGAAATACTTATCCTCCCCTAAAAAAAGAAGCCCTCGAAGCTGCAAAGGCGCAGTTTCGGGGGTTTCTTGTGCAATTTGGTGCCTGCCTGGTTCCGGCTTTCCA
>JAFLTF010000111.1 GCA_022510585.1 Lachnospiraceae bacterium | reverse complement strand
AACAGGAGAAAATCATGAGCCATTATGAAGAATTTAGAGGAACAGGTAACCTGAATATAAGATACAGAGAGATAACCGCTCAGGATGACGCAGCGCTTGCAAAGATTATCCGCGACAATCTGAAGGCCCATCATCTGGATTTGCCGGGGACTGTTTACTTCGACGATAATCTGGATCATTTGAGTGATTTTTATCTGGATAAAAATCACAAGCGCTTTTATTATGTACTGCTGGATGATGAGGAAAATGTCATCGGCGGCATCGGTCTTGCAGAAATTGATTTTTTTAAGGACTGTGCAGAGCTTCAGAAACTGTATCTTATCGATGCCGTCAAAGGTAACGGCATCGGATACAGGCTGATCGACCTGGTTGAAGAAAAAGCCAGGGAATATGGATACAAAAGATTATATCTCGAAACCCATACAAATCTTGCAGCGGCGATCTATTTATACGAAAAATGCGGTTTTAAACTAATAGAAAGACCTGCTGCAGCGGTTCACGCCACAATGAACAGGTTTTATATAAAAGATCTGTAACACGTTCGAAGATATAGGCATATCGCTATGAGGTCCGTCCGCCGCCTGCGGCGTAATGCTTCGGATACCATTTCTCAAACCATACGGTGAACACTCCCATAACAGCGGGCAGGATGGAGTTAAACAGACCGGTCCAGCTTGCCAGAGACGTATGTAGCAGGGCATATGTCCAAATCGGTGTCACCAGATATAGCACGCCCCAGCAGGCGGTCAGGATTCTGTTCGTCTGCATGAAGAGGGGATTTTCCAGTGCCTTTTCCACACCGTAATTGTTCATGGAATACCAGGCAGAGAGCGGAATCTTCATAAAAACCGTCACTGTCCACATAATGCCGAAGGCAAGGTATGAGGCAGGAACGAGAATGTCTGTAGGATATCCGAGGACCGACAACAGGCTTACCAGGGAAACGGCAAACACAGTGATGTACTCAAAGACTGTAGGTCGATATTTCAGGAATGCGAAGGGCAGGGCTGCACACAGCACGATGCCGATGATTCCACCCCAGAAACTGTTGATAGAGATGCCCACCCAAATGGCGATCCAGGGCAACAGCATTACACTCATGTTCGTCTGTTTGGCGGAAGCTGCCGGGGCAGAGGCCGATTCCTCCTGTGCATCGCTATTCCATCCGAAGTATTTATCCCAGTTCATCATGACATCAAAATCACCGGTCACCTTGTATAGGTGCTCCATCATAGCCTGCTGGCCACTGAGCTCACCCTGGCCTATTTTCATCCATACATCCAACGGAGTCTCAATGCGGGTGGTAAACGGCATAAAGTTTTCTGTAAGGACACTATGCCCATCCTTTCTAAGTACGATCTGATAGGTCTCTTCCACATCAGTGTAGAAAAATTCCACCACAATGTCTTTTCCGGACCAAGAGGTCTTGTTGTACAGCGCTGCCATCTGCTTTGTAAAACTTAACGCCGGGCTTACCGCCTTTGCGCCCTGCTCAGTTTGCTCCACACCCCAGCTGGCATCGGCCATCTGCTCGAATACATCTCTTGGATACAACAATTGTTTCAGTTTTGTCCTTGTGGCAGCGCTGATCGTTCCGGCAGCAAACTCTACACCGGCCTGCTTTACATACCCTAAGTATTCATCCGTCCGTGCGCTCAGCTGCGGTACACGGAACAGTTCGCCTTGCCCACAATATAAAGTGGTATAGCCATCCTTGCCAAACATCCGGTCAAACTGAGCATTCACAGCAGTGTAGTTTTCTTCAGCGGTATAAAATCCGCAGGTTGAGATGACAACATTTCTCCTGCCGGACATATCATACCTGGATCTGTGTCCGCCTGCGCTGGCATCTCCTTCCATAAAAGGAAGGGTCAGCGGCAGCTGCCGGTCGATGACCATTTTCAGCCGCGAGGGCACTCCGAAATAGTAGAGTGGGAAACTCCATATGACCACATCAGCATGCAATATCTTTTGCAAAAGTTCTGTCATATCATCGGAGATCGCACATTTTCCGGGAGTCTTGCTCCAACAGACAAAGCACCCCAGACACTCACGGATATTCAACTTATAGACATCCACGATATCGGTATCCGCACTCTGATTCTGAGTAAGTCCCTCTAAAAAAGCCCTTGTCAGCTTCATTGTATTACTGCGTTCGCCCTTAGGGCTGCCGTTCAGTACCAAAATATTCACACTATCACCTCCAGTTTTTCAATACACCTTTCTGCCCATTCTATGCACATTTTGATGTAGCTGTATCCAAAGTCGGCATCGAATTGCCAATACAGCGGGGCCTCAGCAGGTACTTCCTGACTGTAAAACTTTATGCTGCCGGGAATTGCATCCATAGAAGCAAGGACCGAGCGGCAATCCTCAATGAACGCTCTGAACATGGCAACATTCTCTACGGGCGTCCTGTTCCCGGAAAAAAAGACTTTCATCAAAAAGGCGCTCTTGAACTCCGTCGAGATGCTTTCATTAGGCGCGGCAAGCCAGCGCAGAAATTCCTCTCTTCCTGCATCAGTGATGGAGTACAGCTTCTTGCTGGGCTTATCGGTCTGAATAATCAATTCATGGGTAGCAAAACCCTGCTTTTCTAACTTGTCAAGCACCAGGTAGATCTGGCTGTTCTGCGCATTCCAAAAGAACTGTACCGAGGAACTGAATGCTTTCGCCAAATCATAGCCGCTCATGCTCCCATAATTTAAAAACCCTAAAACACCATGTGATAATGACATTTTTTCACCCCTTATTTATAGTATAATATTATGATATGATAAAATTATACTATGCTAAAATAGGTGTTGTCAATTTATGTTTGCCCTGACGATTTTCCTTGGCATTTGTTTTTGTTTATGATACAATTCTCCCGAAATAATTTTCTCTCTAAAGCAGAACGGATTTTGAAACCGAACTTCGGAGTAAGAAATTCCAGAAAAATAGAGCGGTGAATCGACATGAATGAAAAAATTTTAGTTGTAGATGATGAAAAAGAAATAGCTGACTTAATTGAAGTCTATTTGAAAAATGACGGGTATACGGTCTATAAATTTTATAACGGCATCGATGCCCTGAAATGTGTCGAATCTACACAACTGGATCTGGCAATCCTGGACGTCATGCTTCCCGACATTGACGGATTTCAGATCTGTCAAAAAATCAGAGAGACATTTTATTATCCCATTATCATGCTGACGGCAAAAATTGAAGACGGCGATAAGATCATGGGATTGACGATCGGAGCCGACGACTATATTACGAAACCTTTTAATCCTTTAGAAGTCGTGGCAAGAGTAAAAACCCAGCTGCGGCGCTATACCAGATATAACAATCCCAATCCGGCTTCATCGAACAATCTCACCGAGTATGATATCCGCGGGCTTCTGATCAACAAAGAGACGCACAAATGTTTTCTCTTCGGAAAGGAACTGCCGCTGACACCGATCGAGTTCTCCATCCTCTGGTACTTATGCGAACACCAGGGCGCCGTTGTTTCCTCGGAAGAATTATATGAAGCCGTATGGGGCGCCAGTTATTTAAACAACAACAATACGGTCATGGCTCATATCGGCAGGCTGCGGGAGAAAATGAACGAACCCGCCAAGAAGCCGAAGTTCATTAAGACCGTTTGGGGCGTTGGATATACGATTGAGAAATAGGCTGATATGGCTGAAAGTTGTAATGTTTTACAATAGTCGATAAAGAAATAACAGGAGAAAAAACGAATCATGAAAAAGGAAAAAGAATCTGATAATTACCGCCTTCTTACATTCAGGCTGCTGATACGCACATTCATTATTTTTTTCATTGCGATCGTTTTGACGGCAATCTTGTATTCCCTTTTCCTGAATGGGCGTATCGCAGACACCATTGTTAATTTTACAAATGCTTTCATTTTTCACGACTATGCTCGCGCGCTGAAATTCTATACGCAGGTTTTCAGAAACTATTCCGAATTTTACTACTTAGGTTCCATTCTTTTGGTTTTTATTATCCTGCTTCGTGTATATATGAACGGATTCTCTAAATATTTTAAAGAGATCGACAAGGGAATCGACGCCCTGTCCAATCCAAACAGCCAGGAAGTATCTTTATCGCCGGAACTCTTTCCTATAGAAAAGAAGATCAATTCTATCAAGAATACCTTAGTACAGCAAAATGCCGATATAAAAATTTCCGAACAAAAGAAAAATGACCTGATCATGTATCTTGCCCATGATTTAAAAACCCCTCTCGCCTCCGTGATCGGCTATCTGAATCTACTGCGGGATGAAGAGCAGATATCGGAAGAATTAAGAGAAAAATATCTCTCCATTTCTCTGGAAAAAGCGGAACATCTCGAGGATCTGATCAATGAGTTTTTTGAAATAGCAAGGTTTAATTTATCAAATATCACATTGCGGTATAGCAAGATTAATCTGACGCGGCTGCTGGAACAGTTGATTTACGAATTCCAGCCCATGCTGAAAGAGAAAAACTTAAGCTGCAATCTCCATATTGCGGAAGACCAAATGTTAAACTGCGATGCCGACAAAATACAGCGGGCCTTTGATAACCTTCTAAATAATGCCCTCCTTTACAGTCATGAAGATACCGCTATTGAGATTACTGTAACGGAAGAAGACAGCCATATAACGGTTCGGTTTGTAAATTGCGGCGACACCATTTCGGAGGAAAAGCTGGAACGCATCTTTGAACAGTTTTACAGGCTGGACTCTTCCCGGGGCAGCGGACGTGGCGGCGCCGGTCTGGGACTTGCGATCGCCAAGCAGATCATGGAACTTCACGGCGGAACATTAACCGCCGCAAGCGGACAGGAAAAAATCGTATTTGAAGCCACACTTCCCGTCTCGTAGGAAAATCTTAAGAATTTTCGTAGAAAATCATAAGTAATTCTTCATGGAATTCAAATAAACGGCACTCTTGTTTTTGATACAATCTTGTATGGAAACAAGAGTGTTTTTTATCGTAACAATGAAGGAGTACATGTATGCCAAGAAAAAGCCTGACACAGAGATTCCCCTTTTTACTTCCCCTTAGGAAGTGGCAGCGGAAGAAATGCTTTTATCTGAAAATGCATTTTGACAAAAATAAGTATGCCAAAGAACGTGCCGCAGAACTGCTGCCTTATGCTGTCTATGATTCTTCATCCCTTTTATTAAATGAAAGCAGCGGCTTTGATATGAAATATCAGGTCAATAAAGTCCATAATCTTAAACTTGCCGCAAAAACGCTGGACGGAATTCTTATCCTGCCCGGAGAAACTTTTTCTTTCTGGCAGCTTGTTCGGTGGGCGGACCGGCAGGAACCATACAAAGACGGACTGGTTTCGGTAAACGGCAAAATAACCGGCTCCTATGGCGGAGGCCTGTGCCAGTTAAGCAATCTGCTGTTTTGGTTGTTTCTGCATACCCCCATGACAATCCTGGAGCGTCACGGACATACC
>JAFLTF010000110.1 GCA_022510585.1 Lachnospiraceae bacterium | reverse complement strand
AGCCATAATAAACTAACCTACTTTCTCCTAAAAATTATTTCTTCTTATTTGCAACTGTACGCTTCGGACCTTTTCTTGTTCTTGCATTGGTCTTTGTTTTCTGACCACGAACAGGAAGTCCTTTTCTGTGACGGATTCCTCTATAGCATCCGATTTCCTGAAGTCTCTTGATATTTAAAGCAACCTCTCTTCTCAGATCACCTTCTACCATATAATCTCTTTCGATTACTTCAGCAATTCTTTTTACTTCATCATCCGTCAATTCTCTGACACGAGTGTCAGGATTTACATTTGCTGCCGCCAGAATCTTGTTTGAACTCACTCTTCCGATACCATAGATATAAGTCAAACCAATCTCCACACGTTTTTCTCTGGGTAAGTCAACACCTGCAATACGAGCCATTTACGTTTCCTCCATTTTCTGTACGTTTTACCGTACTGTTGTTACTGATTGATTGGGGCAGTTTCTGCCCAATCGGAGTGTTCTCCGATCTTTCCAAACATTTGGTATCAAAAAGTAATCTCCTTTAGGCTCTTCCATCTATATTATAATCAGTATCACTCCTATGGGAATGACACTGCAGCCGCTCATAATTAGTTGGACAAGAACCCCTTTCATCAAAATTCAATCAAATAAGTGCATTCTGATAAAAAATACCGGGGATTAACCTTGTACCTGTTTGTGTTTCGGATTCTCACAGATAATTCTGATCTTTCCTTTTCTTTTAATGATTTTGCATTTTTCGCAAATCGGTTTTACTGATGATCTAACCTTCATGTTAAACCCTCCTTTCAAAAAAGACCGTCTTATATTATAACACGGAGATATCCCTTTTGCAAGGATTTTATTTATCTCTCCAAATAATTCTTCCTTTGGAAAGATCGTAGGGGGATAACTCCAAAGTTACTTTATCACCCGGTAAGATACGAATAAAGTTCTGACGCAGCTTACCGCTTATGTGTGCCAGTACCACATGTCCGTTTTCCAGTTCTACCTTAAACATGGTATTGGGTAACTTTTCGATTACTGTTCCTTCAATTTCAATTACATCGGCTTTTGACATTTACTACCTCCTGCTTTTACTCTATCTTATCTGTCACATCAGATATTATTTACTGTCGTGTCCAGATACTGCTTTATGATCTTTCTGATCTCTATATCGTCAAGGGTCCCTGCCTCAATCTGTTTTGCCAGATCCGGTTTCGGGCATTTCTTTATGATCTGAATATGTTTCTTATTCTTTTTCTTGGGTTTTGCCAACGTCCTGATTTTACCGTCAACTAAATATACATATTCCGCTTCTTCCTTAATTATGACATAAACCGTATTTTTATCATGACCGGCCTTTGATCCGGCGAGCATTCCTGTCATTTCTGTCACCATGCCCTCTCTTTTCGCCTGATAAATCTTTCTTTTAAACTTCTGACCTGCTTAGATCGGAAGGGTCAGGATCTCCGGCTCTCCATCGGTAATCAGGATCGTATTTTCATAATGTGCCGAGTAGGCGCCGTCTTCCGTTACAACGGTCCAGTCATCATCCAGCCACCTTACATCAGCGCACCCCATATTGATCATCGGCTCCACTGCCAGCGTCATTCCCGCACGGAGCTTAAGACCTCTCCGTTTCTGCGCAAAATTAGGGATCTGAGGGTCTTCATGCAGCCGGGTTCCGATTCCGTGACCAACCAGGGCTGTTACGATACCATAGCCATGCGCAGTCACATAGGCATCAATGGCATTTGAAATATCATAAAGATGATAGCCGGCTTTTGCCATTTTAATACCTTCAAAAAAGCTTTGCTTCGTAACGGCAATCAGCTGTTCTGCCTCCCTGCTGATCTTTCCCACGGCATGTGTTCTTGCCGCATCCGCATGGTATCCTTTGTAAATCAGACCGGCATCCAGGCTGACAATATCACCTTCTTTTAAAATATGGTCTGCATGAGGAATGCCATGTACCACTTCTTCATTGACGGATACGCAGATCGAAGCCGGATATCCCTGATAATCCAGGAAGCTGGGAATACATCCATAACCTCTGATCAGTTCTTCGCCTATTTTATCAATGTCTTTCGTGGACATTCCGGGGCGGATCGCTTTGCCCAGTTCTTCATGTACCATCCCAAGCAGTCTTCCCGCTTCTCTCATCAAATCTATTTCTCTGGCAGATTTAATTGTAACAGCCATTTCAAAACCATACCTTTCTTATGCCAGAATCTCATTGATCGCGGCAAAAACATCTTTCATATCAACGGTTCCGTCAACTGTTTGCAGTACGTTCTGTCCGGTATAGAAATCAATCAGAGGCTGTGTTTGTTTATGATAGACCTCCAGACGGTTCTTTACCGTTTCTGCTTTATCATCCTCGCGCTGTACCAGTTCTTTACCGCATTTGTCACATATTCCCTCCTGTTTGGGAGGAATATGTTCTATATGAAATGTAGCGCCGCAGGTCAGACAGGCGCGTCTGCCCGACATCCTTCTGATAATATTCTCATCCGGCACATCTACATTGATCGCATAATCGATCTTATCACCGATCTCGCGCAGCGCCTTATCCAGAACCTCAGCCTGCGGAATCGTTCTTGGGAATCCATCTAAAACATAACCGTTTTTACAGTCATCCCTGGCAACCCGATCCAGCAGGATCCTGACTGTCAGTTCATCGGGAACCAATGCCCCCTGATCCATGTACTTTTTCGCTTCCATACCAAGCGCCGTACCGTTTTTTACATTTTCTCTGAAAATATCACCTGTAGAAATATGCGGTATCTTATATTGATCGGCAATCATCTGTGCCTGTGTGCCTTTTCCCGCTCCCGGCGCACCCAACATAACAATTTTCATACTTCCCTCCTAAAACCTAAGAAGAACCGCATATGCGATTCTTCCCACGAAATACAGAAACTCCCAGGTCAGTCATTCAAAAATCCTTTGTAATTGCGTACCAACATCTGAGATTCGATCTGCTTAATGGTCTCCAAAACAACGCTGACAATAATGATCAGGCTTGTTCCGCCAAAGGATACACTTGCGTTAAAAATACCATTAAAGAAATAGGGTACTATACACACAATGGTAAGTCCTGCCGCTCCGATGAAAATAATATAATTCAGAATCCTTGTCAGATACTCACTGGTAGGTTTCCCCGGTCTGATACCCGGAATGAAACCACCCTGTTTCTTCATGTTTTCAGCGATCTCAAGCGGATTAAAGGTAATGGATGTATAAAAATATGCAAAGAAAATCACCAACACAATATATACAACCAAGCCGATAGAATAAATCGGTCGAGCCGGATTACACCAGTAACTTGAATTTAATCCCCTTAAAATCTCTGCCCAGAAACCTGTACCGTTGATGTTGAATAAGGAACAGATCATAATCGGAAGCTGCATCAGGGATGATGCAAAAATGACCGGAATAACACCTGCCGTATTGATCTTCAACGGAATGCTTGTGGACTGTCCGCCGACCATCTTTCTTCCCTGTATTTTCTTGGCATACTGTACCGGAATCTTCCGTACACCGTCATTTAAAATAATGACAAGGATAACCATCCCGATAATAATTGCCAAAATGATCAAAGCTGCTACAACAGCCTTCGCAATCGGTTTGTTCAGAACAAATTGCTCGAACAGTGTTGTAATATCCTGCGGCATACGAGAAAGAATATTGATGGTCAAAACGATTGAAATACCGTTTCCTACACCGTTTTCCGTGATTCTTTCACCAATCCACATCAGGAATGCACTTCCTGCAGTCATTGCCACAACAACCGTGAGTACATTGATCACATTATAAGGCTGAAGCAGACCCTGACGCCCAAATCCGATCGCCATGGCCGATGACTCTATCAAGGCCAGTGCAACCGTCACATAACGGGTAATGGACGCAATCTTCTTTCTTCCGTCTTCTCCGTCACGCTGCATTTCTTCCAATTTGGGAATTGCAATTGTTAAAAGCTGCATGATAATGGAAGAAGTAATGTACGGCGTGATATTTAATGCCAAAATCGACATATTCAAAAAGGATCCGCCGGTAAAGGCATCAAAGAAATTAAATGCATCACTTGTCTGCTGAGCAAACCATCTTGCAAAATAGGTCCTGTCAACACCAGGAACCGGCAGCTGTGACCCGAGACGGATCACAACCAACATTGCAAATGTAAAAAAGATTTTCTTCCTTAATTCTTTGATTTTGAAAGCATTTTTTAGGGTAGTAAACATTACATCACCTCTGCTGTTCCACCAAGCGCTTCGATTTTCTCTTTTGCAGATGCACTATAGGCATTTACTTTGACATCGAGCTTTTTGGTTAATTCTCCGTTTCCCAGAATCTTAACTCCATCACGGGGATTTTTAACGATTCCTTTTTCTATCAATGTATTTACATCAACTGTCGTGCCATTGTCAAATACTTCTAAAGCATTCAGATTGATTGCGACGATTTCCTTAGAGTTTCTGCACTTGAAACCTCTCTTCGGAATACGTCTGTACAATGGCATCTGACCACCTTCAAAGCCTATTCTGGGCGCTCCGGAACGAGCCTTTTGACCTTTGTGGCCCTTGCCGGCAGTTTTGCCGTTTCCCGAACCGTGTCCACGACCTCTTCTAAAATTATCACTGTGTTTGGAACCCTCTGCGGGTCTTAAATTTGATAATTCCATCTAACACTTTCTCCTTTCCTAAGCCTGCAAACTTTTGCCTGCTTATGCTTCTTCTACTTTGACCATATGTCTTACCCGTTGAATCTGGCCTTTCGTAGCTCCGTTATCGGGTAATTCAACTGTCTGTCCGATTTTTCTAAGCCCCATTGCTTCAATTGTGGCTTTTGCCTTCGGAACCTGACCGATCGTAGATTTTATCAATGTTATTTTCAATTTCTTTTCTGCTTTTTTAGCTGCCACTTTATTCCAACTCCTTTCTTAAGTCTTAAACAATCGCATTCTTGCTTAAGATATGACCTCTTCCACAGATTTACCGCGATTCCTGGCAACTTCTTCAGGAGTCTTTAACTGGCGAAGTCCTTCTATTGTTGCAAGTACAACATTCTGTTTATTGTTTGAACCTAAGGATTTGGTACGAATATTGGAGATACCTGCAAGCTCGCATACGACACGGGCAGGACCTCCGGCGATGATACCGGTACCTTCAGGAGCTCTCTTTAACAGAACGGAAGCAGAACCAAATTTTCCGATAAAATCATGCGTAATACTATGATTAGGATCCAATGCAACGGTTACCAGATGCTTGATCGCATCTTCTTTTCCCTTACGGATAGCTTCCGGAATTTCAGTTGCCTTTCCCAAGCCTGCACCAACGTGTCCGTTGCCGTCTCCCACGACTACCAAAGCTGTGAATCGGAAGTTACGACCACCCTTTACAACCTTGGTAACTCGTTTTATAGTTACAACTTTTTCAGTCAATTCTAACTGACTGGCATCAATGATTGTATGTCTCATGTGATTTTCTCTCCCTTCCTAGAATTCTAATCCAGCTTCTCTTGCTGCATCAGCTAATGCTGCAATTTTTCCATGGTATATAAAGCCGCCTCTGTCAA
>JAFLTF010000011.1:39406-42022 GCA_022510585.1 Lachnospiraceae bacterium | reverse complement strand
TCGCTATGGAAAATAACAGTTATCAGCTGAAAGAAGAAGATACGGTGACGGTACGTGGCTTTGGAAAGTTTATCTATTATGGTTCTGTTGGTGAAACAAAGAAAGGGAAAGAAAGAGTTTCTCTGGGAGTCTTTCGATAGAGGATAAGAAAATGATCCACTATAATATTGTACAATGGCTGTTTATTTTTTATACTTATTGTTTCCTCGGATGGTGCTTTGAATCTGCGTATGTCTCATTAAGAGACGGACATCTGATCAACCGCGGATTTTTAAGAGGACCTTTTCTTCCTTTGTACGGGAGCGGAGCTACCATGATGTATGTTGTGTCCCTGCCCTTTCAGGACCATGTGATTCTGACTTATTTTGCGGGCTGTATCGGGGCAACCGCATTGGAATATATAACCGGCGTAACTATGGACGCCCTGTTTAATGTCAGATACTGGGATTACACCAGAAAGAAATTTAACTTTCAGGGTCATATCTGTCTGTCCTCCACGATTGCGTGGGGATTTTTGACCATTTTTATGACCCGGGTCATTCATAAGCCGATAGAGCGTTTTACTTTTTCCATACCGCCCAGATTCCTGTGGTATATTACTTTATTGCTGACCTTTTATCTGGCAGCGGATCTGGCGCTTTCCGTAAAAGCCGCAATGGATCTGCGGATGGTTTTGATCAAGATGCAGAGAGTCAAAGAAGAAATGGAGCGTATGCAGAAACGGCTGGATGTCATTGTTGCCTTCAATCATGAGGAAAAAGAGCAGAAGAAGCAGGAGCGTGAGCTTAGGATGGATGAACTTACGGATAGTCTGGGGCAGCGCTTAAGCAGTATCAAAGAAATGATCCAGAATGCTCCCAGCGCCTATATTGAGAGTGTACGGGATGAGATCGCGGAACTTCGCGCACGCTATAATTTATACATGGAAAGACATAGAAATGTAGATGAAATGTTGAGTTTTTACGAGCAGGATATGCTGCGTAACAACCCGGATATGAGTTCCGCCAAATTTAAAGATATTCTGGATTTGTTGAAAAGTATGGTTGCAGACAGGATGAGTAAATAGCCGGGCTATTTACTCATCTCTTGTTAATCTGAGTCAACTCTGATTTTCGGGCTCTTCTTCTGAACAGCGCCAGAAATTTATTATAGAACCAGAAGGAGTAGACCAAAATATCATTGGCTTTTCCCAGTTTCTGCTTGGTGGTATAAAAATAATGAACACCGTCCGCCTTGCAAGGATTTCCTTCTTTGATGTATTGGATCAGTTCTGTTTCGTTTGTAATCTCTTTCTGTAAGATCGTATAACCAAGTCCCACACAGTCAGATTTATGGGAGTCGCTTCCGCCAAATGTGGGAAGATGATACTTGGCAGCCAGTGCCTTGGCACAATCATTGGTAATGTCATCTTCGCAGGCATTATAGGCTTCGATGAAGTCAAATTTCTGTATCAGCTTTTCTTTTAAAGCTTTTCCGCGACGGGTATTAAAGGTACTTAAAAATTTTTCACCGCAGGGATGGGCAGGTCCCAGGATACCGCCGTAATGATGTACGATCTCAATCAAAAACAGGATGGGTAATCCGCGTAGTTCCAATATTTTCGGGTAGATGCCGGTGGGCATGATGATCAAAATGTGCCCTGCATCCAGCGTGTCATATTCAATGCCGCATAAGACGGTAAAATCTTTGGGTTTTTCTTCCAAATTCATATAATATCGATAGCCTTTATAGGAATTGTGATCGGAAATCAACATTCCGTTAAAACCGTTCTGCTTAAGGATGGAAATATAATCTAAAAGCGCTACTTTTCCATCCGGCGAACCTTCTTTTGTATGACAGTGCATATCAAGTTTCATACGTTGATCATACCTTTCTGTGTAGTTTATGTTTTGATGATGCATGGAAAATCACCGTTCTTCTTTATGTGACCATATTGATTATAACAGATTTGTCGGAAAAATAGTATTGACAATTTGTAGCAGATAGATTATTGTAGAATAAATTATGAAAAAATAGTAATAAACCTGTGAGAAAGAGTAGTAAGTATGAGAAGATCGTTGCAGAGAGCTGTTGGTGGTGTAAAACAGTACGACACTTGTACCGAATGGACTTTTGAGGCCGGGCTGAAAAGGCAGAGACTTTTCCTGAGTAGGTATCGGCGGGAACCGCACCCGTTATCCATGCGGCATATATGATCAGTATATGATAAAAGTGGACTGTTACCCGGTATATTCCGGGGGTCAATTTGAGTGGTACCGCGATAATAATTTTAGTTTATTACCGTCTCAAGCATATAGCTTGGGACGGTTTTTTAATAATCAAGTAATTTCTGGGATAAATAAGCAAAAGGGCACACATCACAAAGTGATGTGTGTATCCTGCAAAAAATCGTTCTGGAAAGCTCGCTTTCCGAGACGATTTCTTTGCAGGATATACATGCTGCTTATGCAGCCTACCCTTTTGCTTATACATCCGGAATTATTCAAAAAGGAGAGAATATTATGAAAAAGAAAACGTTAGCTTTATTATTAACAGCAGTGATGGCAGCAGCCATGATGACAGGTTGTGCATCCACAGAGTCAGGAACAGGAGACAGTGCGGGAAATGCAACCGTAT
>JAFLTF010000011.1:23489-39306 GCA_022510585.1 Lachnospiraceae bacterium | reverse complement strand
GGTTGTGCATCCACAGAGTCAGGAACAGGAGACAGTGCGGGAAATGCAACCGTATACAAAGTCGGTATTGTACAATATGTGGATGATGCTTCCTTAAATCAGATCGTTTCCGCTGTACAGGCGCAGTTGGATGCAAAAGGCGCAGAACTTGGCGTAACATTTGATTATGCGGATTATACTTACAACGGGCAGGCGGATTCCACGACCATGAATCAGATCGCAGCAGAACTGATTGCATCCGAGGTGGATATCATTGTTCCGGTTGCTACCCCCACGGCTATGGTCATGCAGAATGCAACGGCAGAAAACCCGAAGGCGGACGGAAGTCTGATCCCGGTTGTATTTTCAGCGGTATCCGACCCGGT
Organism: Lachnospiraceae bacterium; assembly: GCA_022510585.1. Lineage (GTDB taxonomy): Bacteria > Bacillota > Clostridia > Lachnospirales > Lachnospiraceae > UBA3282. The sequence continues at coordinate 38,941 of JAFLTF010000011.1, read as the reverse complement.
GGGCGCAGGTCTGGTAGACAGTATGGAGGCACCCGGATCTAACATCACAGGTACTTCTGATGCTTTGAATACGGATGCGATTTTTGATTTGATGCTTGCCGCAGATCCGGATATCAGCACGGTCGGGCTCTTATACGATAAAAGTCAGGATTCTTCGACTGCGGCGATTTTGGCAGCCAAAGCCTATTGTGAGGCGAAAGGCATAACGGTAGTAGAGAAGACCGGTACGAATAACAGCGAGATTCTTCCTGCGGCCGATGCACTGGTTGCTGCAGGCGTGGAAGCAATCTTTACGCCTACGGATAATAATATTATGACAGCGGAGCTGGCAATCTATGAAAAATTTATTGATGCAGGCATTCCCCATTACTGCGGTGCCGATTCCTTTGCCTTAAACGGAGCATTTTTAGGATACGGTGTAAATTATGAAGAACTGGGTACGGCGACTGCGGATATGGTAGTAGAGATCCTGGCAGACGGTAAAACGCCCGAAAGTATGGCAGTTGTTACCCTCGATAACGGTATTGCAACGGTGAATACGGAGACGGCAGAGGCAATCAATCTGGATTACAGTATGTTTGCCGATATGTGCAGCAACTTAGTAGAAATCCAGACGGCAGAGGAATTTGAGTAATTGTTTTCAATGAATAGTTTTATAGGTGAGGAGTCGGCTTATGTCTTCCATTTTTACTTTATCAATTTTGCAGAGCGCTCTGGAACTGGGATGTATTTACGCGCTGGTAGCTTTGGCACTGTTTATTTCTTTTAGTATCTTAAATATTGCGGATCTGTCCACGGACGGCTGTTTTACCCTGGGCTGTGCTGTGGGAGCGATGGTGACGATCGCGGGGCATCCGTTTCTGGCGCTTTTTGCAGCTATGGGAGCGGGTATCTGTTCCGGCTTTGTGACGGCTTTTTTGCAGACAAGAATGGGAGTTCCTTCCATTCTTGCCGGCATTATTGTGAATACCGGACTGTATACGGTCAACATTGCAGTCATGGGATTTTCTTCCAACGTCAATCTGTTTGCCTGCGATACGATTTTCAGTCTGGCAAAAAATAAGATCTCATCCGCATGGTATGATAATTGGTATAAGGTTCTGATTGTTTTTGCCATTGTCTTGTTGATTGGAATCATACTGGCCTGGTTTTTGAATACCAGACTGGGACTTTCGATTCGGGCGACGGGAGATAATGAGTACATGGTACGGGCTTCCAGCATTAATCCCCTTTTTATGATCACGGTAGGATTGTGTGTTGCCAATTCTCTGACCGCGCTTTCCGGCGCAATCCTTGGGCAGTACCAGAAATCCTGCGACATCAATCTGGGAACCGGAATGGTCACGATCGCATTGGCCAGCCTGATCATCGGAGAGACCCTGATCGGAAAAGGAAGCGTGTTAAGAAAAGTGATCGGTGTGATTCTGGGAAGCTGTTTATACCGCTTCATTGTAGCGGTCGCATTGCGGATGAACGTACCGGCAGAGGCATTGAAACTGGTATCGGCGATTATCGTAGCAGTGGCGATTGCATTTCCGTATTTAAAACAACAAGCGTTATTTTATAAACAGAAGAATGCATTTCTGCTGATAAATAAGAAGGGTGGTGGAAGTGCATGCTGAAAATCAAAAGTATTTCCAAAACCTTTAATCCCGGTACGGTCAATGAGAAGAAGGCGCTTGATCAGGTGAGTCTGGAACTTTCGGATGGAGACTTTGCAACCATAGTGGGAAGCAACGGCGCGGGGAAATCGACTTTGTTTAATGCGATCACCGGTACTTTCTATGTGGATGAAGGACAGATCATTCTGGATGGGGAGAACATTACCTATCAGAGGGAGCATATCAGGAGTAAGGTCATCGGACATCTTTTTCAGGACCCCTTGAAAGGAACGGCACCCCATATGACGATCGAAGAAAATCTGGCGCTTGCTTATCTGCGTGCTTCAACGGGGAAACATGCTTATTTCAGCCGGATCAGCAATAAAGAAAAGCAGAAATTCAAAGAACAGCTTTCTTTGCTGGATATGGGCTTAGAAGATCGGATGAAGCAGCCGGTGGGCCTTCTTTCCGGCGGACAGAGGCAGGCGCTTACCCTGCTGATGGCAACCATGGTGACACCGAAGATCCTGTTGTTAGATGAGCATACGGCGGCCTTGGATCCTGCTACGGCGGCAAAGGTGCTGGAGCTTACCAAAACGATCATTGAGGAGCGAAAGATCACCTGCCTGATGGTGACCCATAATATGCATCAGGCTTTGGAATTGGGAAACCGGACATTGATGATGGACTTTGGCAGGATCGTTTTTGACGTACAGGGTGAGGAAAGAAGCAGGCTGACAATAGACGATCTGTTAAAGCAATTTCAGATCTGTGCTGGAAAACAGATGGATAATGACAGGATTCTGTTATCGAAATGATATCTGTCCGGATGGAGGGTTTATGGAACAGATGACATTGTTTGATAAAAGAGAAGAAACGGTGCCCCTTGCAAGCCGTCTGCGTCCTCAGAAACTGGAGGACTTTATCGGACAGGAACACTTGCTTGGACAGGGCAAAATGCTCAGACAGATCATTGAGAAAGACCAGATCTCATCCATGATCTTCTGGGGACCGCCGGGAGTGGGGAAAACCACGCTTGCAAGCATCATCGCGGGGAAAACCCGGGCGGAATTTATTAATTTCAGTGCGGTTACAAGCGGCATCAAGGAAATCAAAGAAGTGATGAATCAGGCGGAAAACAGTCGTAAGATGGGAGTACGCACGGTTTTGTTTGTGGATGAGATCCACCGCTTTAACAAAGCACAGCAGGATGCCTTTCTGCCTTTTGTAGAGAAGGGAAGCATTCTGTTGATTGGCGCTACTACGGAAAATCCTTCTTTTGAAGTAAACGCGGCGCTATTGTCCAGGTGCAGGGTGTTCGTCCTGAAAGCTTTGGAAGAAAAGGAGATCGTACGGCTGTTGCAGAATGCACTGCAAAATCCGGCAGGGTTTGCGGGACAAAAGATCGAGATTGGTAAAGAGCAGTTACAGGCAATCGCGGTATTTGCCAATGGTGATGCCAGAATGGCGCTGAATACGTTGGAAATGGCGGTGTTAAACGGCGAGATCACACCGCAGGGCAGTATCGTAGTGACAGACGAAGGACTTTCTCAATGTATCAACCGGAAATCTTTGTTGTATGATAAGAACGGGGAAGAACACTATAATTTGATTTCAGCCCTGCACAAATCTATGCGCAACAGCGATCCGGATGCGGCGATCTACTGGATGCTGCGGATGTTAGAAGGTGGCGAGAATCCCCTTTATATAGCCAGAAGACTGATTCGCTTTGCCAGTGAGGATGTGGGAATGGCAGATTCTCATGCGCTTCCCCTGGCAATAGCCGCTTATCAGGCCTGCCATTTTCTGGGAATGCCGGAATGTGATGTGCATCTGACGCATGCGGTTACCTATCTGGCAATGGCACCCAAATCCAATGCCCTGTACGAGGCCTGTGAAAGCTGCAAGGAAGATATCAGGAACAAGACCGCGGAACCTGTTCCGCTGCAGATCCGAAATGCTCCCACGCAGTTGATGAAGGATCTAAATTATGGTGTGGGATACCAATACGCCCATGATACGGAGGAGAAGATAACAAAAATGACCTGCCTGCCGGAATCTATGGAAAACACCCGTTATTATTTTCCCACAAAGCAGGGAGCCGAAGCAGAAGTAAAAAAGCGTCTGGAAGAAATCATAGACTGGAAGAAATCATAACCTGGATGAGATCATGAACTGGAAGCATAAGAGGCAATTATGCTTCTTTTTTTGTTGCAAAAAACCCTTGTCCGGATTTTAAAAGAAATCAGTCATAACTTGGACAACATTTCATATATTGGGATAAGGGGGCGAGGAAATGCAGAAAGAAGAAATTCTACATATCTTTCCAGACTTCATGCGTTCGAAATGGGAAAAGGTGGCAGAATGCGCAGACCGGCTGCAGGAGATCCGCCTGCGTGTCAAACAACCCGTTATAGTGCTTATGGACAATCGGGAATGGTTTCTTTCTAAGATGGGGGGACTTACGGATGATCTCTTCCATGCGGTATACAGCAGCGAAAAGGAACTGGAAGCGGTGCTTACACATGTATGTCACTATTCCATCTACGCCTTTGCGGATGAGATCAGACAGGGATTCATGACAATTTCGGGAGGACACAGGATCGGACTTTCCGGACAGGTTATCTTAGAGGATAGAGAGCAGATCAGGAATATAAAATACATACGTTATTTAAATATCCGTATTGCCCATGAAGTCAAAGGAGTATCCGATAAAGCGCTCCCTTATCTGTATAGAGAAGGACAGGTTTTAAATACCCTGATCATTTCACCCCCGGGCTGCGGCAAAACTACTATGCTGAGAGACCTGGTACGCAACTTTTCACAGGGAAATGTTCATGGAAGAGGCAGGAATGTAGGGCTTGTGGATGAACGTTCGGAGATTGCCGGAAGTTTTCTGGGAGTGCCGCAGAATGATATCGGTATGCGGACAGATGTGATGGATGCATGTCCCAAACAAGAGGGGATGATGATGCTGATTCGTTCCATGGCACCGGAAATCCTGGCTGTTGATGAACTTGGCAGCATCAAAGATGTGGAAGCGATGCATCGGGCGATCCAGTGCGGTTGTAAAATGCTTGCCACGATTCATGGGTTTTCTTTGGAAGAGGTAAGCAGCAAACCCTACATGAAGGATGTAATGGAGGAAAAACTTTTTGACAGATATCTGCTTCTCGGCAAAAAAAATAACAGGTGTATTATAATCGGGATATATGATAAAGAGAGGAAAATATGCTCAAGCTGGCAGGAATCTTGCTACTGATGATAGGGTGTACCGGACTCGGTATCAATAAAGCATCGGAAGAAAAAAGACGTATTAAAGAGCTGCGGGAAATTCGCCGGATGATCATAAGGATGCAGAACGAGATGCGTTATGGAAAGCGTACATTACCGGAAATCTGCCTGCTTTTTGGAGAATGCATGGAGGAACCTTACCGAAATACATTCACAGCGCTTTTTCATAAAATGGAAGAAAATGACGGAACGGTCCTTAATAAAATGTGGAAAGAGCAGATGAATGCGTGCATGAAAGGGCTGCCGTTAAAAGAAGAGGAAAAAAATATCCTGATAAATCTGCCACAACATCTGGGGATGCAGGATGAGACCATGCAGGCTGCCGATATCGGACAATCTCTGGATATGATCGAAAATCATATAAGACAGGCAGAAGCGGAATATGAGAGTAAGATCAGGGTCATTATGAGCATTAGCGTTATGGCGGGGTTATTTCTGACTATTTTATTATTGTAGATTGAAAGGATTACTGTAAAAATGGGCATCAGTCTTATTTTTAGAATTGCGGCGGTCGGGATATTGGTAACGATCCTGAATCAGATATTGAAGCACAGCGGCAGGGACGAACAGGCATTTTTGGTCAGTTTGGCCGGTTTGATCCTGGTGCTGACCTGGCTTGTACCGTATATTTATGATCTGTTTATGATGATTCGGGATATGTTTTCGATTTAATCATGATTTAATTTTCTGGAAAGTGGGGGATGGCATGGACATCATCAAAATAGGATTGATCGGGCTGGCCGGCGTATTGCTGGCAGTGCCTTTAAAAAGCTATAAGACGGAATACAGTATCTATATTGCTTTGGCAGTATGTCTGCTGATCCTGACCTATTCCGTAAACTATTTTACCCGGATCCTTACGGATATGGAGAGTCTGCAAAACTATCTGGGAGATTCTTTTCAGTATCTCTCGGTTTTGTTTAAAGCGGTGGGAGCTGCCTATGTGTGCGAGTTTTGCTCCGGGATCTGTAAAGATGCGGGATATAACGGAATTGCGGGACAAGTTGAGACAATGGGGAAAATGTATATTTTGTTGATCGGAATGCCGGTATTGTTTGCTTTGATGGAAAGTATAGAGCAGCTTGCGGGATAGTGGGAAAGATATGAAAAACAAAACAGTTGCTATTTTATTTGCCGTTGTATGTTTTCTTGCTTTGGCAAAGCCGATGGTGGTACAAGCAGCAGGAGAGAATATTTGGCAGGAGACAGATCTGGATCTTGCCGAGGAAACCTTTCGATCCTTGTTTCCGGAGTATCATTTTGATGGAAAACAGGTGTTATCATTGGTTTTGCAGGGGAAGATCGCGGAGGCGGTAAAAATGCTTGTGTCGGAGCTGGGAAACCTGATCCACGCGCAGTTTGATGAGATTAAGACTATCTTTGCAATGATTTTGATCCTGGGAATTACGGCAGCTTTATTCTCCAATTTTGCCGATATTTTTCAAAGTCATCAGGTATCGGATATCGCCTTTTATTTTATTTATCTGTTGCTGATCGCCATGCTGCTCAAGGTGTTCGGAAATGCAGCATCCATTGTAAAAGAAATGTTAAATCAACTTATAACTTTTGTGCAGCTGTTTATTCCTGCCTATCTGATCACGATAGGAACGGCTGCGGGAGCGGCTTCCGCAACAGCATATTATCAACTGTTTTTATTAGTCATTTATTTGATTGAAAATTTCTATTTATCCCTGCTTGTGCCGATCACGTACTGTTTTATCCTGCTTAGCGTGATCAACGGAGTCTGGATGGAGGAAAGGCTGAATTTATTACTGGATCTTATGAAGAAGGTTGTAGACGGTTCTATTAAAATAACACTTGGAATTATAACCGGATTCAATCTTTTGCAGTCTATGATATCACCGATCGTGGATGCCTTGGAATCCTCCGCATTGAAAAAGGCGGTTTCCGTGATTCCGGGGATTGGGAATCTGACGGAAGGGATGTTTGAAATGGTGGTAGGTTCCGCCGTATTGATCAAGAATAGCATTGGTATTTACATAACAATTGTTATGATATTTATTTGCACACTTCCGATTATCAAGATCTTGCTTTTGGCAGGGGTATTGAAGACCGGCGCTGCCCTGATCGGTATCGTCAGTGACAAAAGAATGACCAACTGTGCCAATCGTGTGGGTGATGGCAGTTTGATCCTGTTAAAGCTGGCGCTGTCCGCAATCGGACTTTTTATCATCAGTATTGCCGTTATGGCATGTTCGACAAATCGGGGGATGTAATGAATGCTTTGGTGGAGTTGATCAAAAGAATAGGCATCTTTATGGTGGCCGCACAGGCAGTTATCCATTTTGCACCGGAACATAAATATGAAAAGTATATCAAACTGATCGTTGGCATCATGGTGTTGCTGCAGTTTCTGTCACCGTTCTATAAGATTACGGGAGGCACAGAACCGGATTGGGGCGCGCTTTTATCCGATATGGAGACGGAAGTAGACGCGGATGGAATGCTGGGGGAAATTGCAAAGGCTCCTTCCATAGAAGATGCGGTCATTGCAAACATAGAGCAGGAGATCAAATCAAAATTGAATGAATCGCTTGCCGATGAAAAATACAGGGTTGTCAACGTTGTGGTGCATCTGACGGCAGAAAATGGCACAGACCGGTATTCCTTTGATATGGTGCGGGTTGCGGTGCAGGCATATACAAACGATACTTACCAGGGAACAGACAGAATACAGATCCGGAAGATCACTCTGGAAGGAAACAGTGAAGATGGGCAAAACGAGGTACACACAGACAACAGACAGGATTCTGCAGATACATTACGAAAGAAGTTTTGCGAAATATTGGGTATGGAGGAATCGTATATGGAGGTAAGTGTATATGGAACAATTGAAGAAACTGATAAATAAAATAACAGGTGGTACGAAACTTAGAAAAGATCAGCTCCTGATTATGATATTGGTCGGTATTCTGCTATGTGTCATTTCACTTCCGACGAAAAAAGGTGATTCCGGCACCGGTATTTCGGGCGTAAAGTCCAATGTATCGGACAGTAGTTATGCTACCATAGAGAATCATAAGCAGGTACAGGATACGGAGGTTAAAGGGATACAGCCCGATGGAGACTATGATCTTTCCTATACCGGATACTGGGAGGAGAAACTGAAACAGTCTTTATCCCGTATCGATGGTGCGGGCGAAGTAGAAGTCCTGATCACTTTGAAGGAATCCGAGGAACGCATCCTGAGTAAGGATGTGCCGGAGGAGATCAGTGAGACAGTGGAGGAAGATGCGGAAGGAGGAAGCCGGACCATTACCCAGAGAAAATGGGAGGAGAGTACGATCTATACCGTTAATGAGGCCGGACAGAACGTGCCTTATGTGTGCAAGATCATACAACCTGTCATAGAAGGCGTTGTCGTGATCGTGCAGGGCGGCGACTCAGAAGTTGTGAAACAGAATATTATTGAGACGATTCAGGTATTATTTGGTATTGATGCGAATAAGATAAGAGTAGTAAAAATGAAAACTAATAAATAGTAAAAGGGGAGAAGGTTTTGAAAAATATGATCAAAAAGAATCAGGTAATGATTACAGCATTGGCAATTATGATTGCGGTGGCAGGTTATCTGAATTTCGCTGGAACAAAGGTTACGGATGAAGAAATCCTAACGGTGAACGGTACGGTGGCGACCGATGATCTGGGTAATCTGACATTGGCAGAAGATGATACGGATTACAGTCTTTTGCTGGATCTGTCGGAAGAAGATATCGAACAGGCATCCGGCGATATCCAGAGTTTGGACAGCGATATCGAAGTGACCGGTGCGGATGTGCTGGATGAAAATCTGGCGGAAAATGAAGTTCCGGGGGAAGCCGTATTTACAGCATCCACAGGGATGTCCGCTTTATCCGGCGCCAAACTGCAGAAGGAACAGACAAGAGCGCAGAACAAAGAGACCCTTTTAGGGATCATCAACAATACGAATATCAGTGAAACACAGAAGCAGGAAGCAGTTAATACGATGATCTCCATGACCGATATCGCTGAAAAAGAAACAGCGGCCGAAATCTTACTGGAAGCAAAAGGATTTTCGGATGCAATCGTCAGTATTGACGGCGACAGCGTAGATGTGGTGGTCAATACAACGGAACTGACGGAAGCGCAGCGTGCGCAGATCGAGGATATTGTGATCCGTAAGACAGGCGTCAGTGCGGACGCGATCGTGATCAGTACGGTAAATGTAAAGTAGGTGCATATTCCCAAATTTTATGATATATTATCTTATATCAACATAATATGGAGGCAAAAGATGAAGAGAATTTTTCTGATCGTTTTGGATAGTTTTGGCATAGGAGAGATGGAAGATGCAGCGGAGTATGGTGACAAAGGAACCAATACTCTTAAGTCTGTATCTTCCAGTTCCTATTTTCACATGCCCAATATGGGAAAACTTGGACTTTTTCATATAGACGGTGTAGACTGCGGCGACAAAAAAGAAGATCCCGTTGCCGGAATTGCCCGTATGAAAGAAGCTTCGAAAGGGAAAGATACTACTATAGGACATTGGGAAATAGCAGGTGTTATTTCAAAGAAACCGCTGCCGACTTATCCGGACGGTTTCCCGAAAGAAGTACTGGATGCTTTCAGCGCCATGACCGGTAGAGGCGTGCTGTGCAACAAACCTTATTCCGGTACGGAAGTCATCCGGGATTACGGAGATGAGCATGTAAGGACAGGCGATTTGATCGTCTATACGTCGGCGGACAGTGTTTTTCAGATTGCGGCTCATGAAGAGGTGGTGCCGGTAGAGACCTTATATGAGTATTGCAGGATGGCAAGAGAACTCCTGCAGGGAGAACATGGAGTCGGCAGAGTCATAGCAAGGCCTTTTGTCGGAGATAACGGCAATTATACCAGGACACCCAGACGGCATGATTTTTCTCTGATGCCGCCGGCAGTCACAATGCTCGATCAACTTTGCGAGGCGGGGCTTAGTGTGATCTCCGTTGGAAAGATCAAAGATATTTTTGCCGGTAAGGGGATTACCGAATTTACTTATACCAGGGGAAATGAGGAAGGCATTGAAAAGACTCTGGAATATCTGGACAAGGATTTTGAGGGCCTGTGTTTTGTCAATCTGGTGGACTATGATATGTTATACGGACACCGTAATGATATTGACGGCTATGCCAAAGCGCTTGCCTATTTTGATGAAAAACTCCCGGAGATCATAGGAAAAATGGGCGAAGAGGATGTGTTGATGATCACGGCTGATCATGGCTGTGACCCCGGATATACGGTTTCTACCGATCATTCCAGAGAACATACGCCTTTTTTGATGTATGGAGCAAAGATAGAACCGAGGAATTTCGGCACCAGAGAGACTTTTGCGGATATTGGTGCAACGGTTCTTGATTATTTCGGGATCAGGCCGCAATTTGCCGGAACATCCATGCTTGCCTAAGGAGGATAAGAACGTGAGCAACTATGCAGACGAGATCAACAAGAGAAGGACTTTTGCGATTATTTCGCACCCGGACGCAGGGAAGACGACCCTGACAGAGAAGTTTCTTTTATACGGAGGGGCAATTAATCTGGCAGGCAGCGTGAAAGGAAAGGCGACTGCAAGGCATGCGGTTTCCGATTGGATGGAAATTGAGAAGGAAAGGGGTATTTCCGTTACTTCTTCCGTTTTACAGTTTGAATATGACGGCTTTTGCATCAATATTCTGGATACGCCGGGGCATCAGGACTTTTCGGAGGATACTTATCGTACCCTGATGGCAGCGGATTCGGCAGTCATGGTCATAGATGCTTCCAAAGGCGTGGAAGCGCAGACCAGGAAACTGTTTAAAGTATGTGTCATGCGGCGGATTCCGATCTTTACCTTTATCAATAAAATGGACAGGGATGCCAATGATACCTTTGAACTTCTGGATGAAATTGAGAAGGAGTTAGGGATCGCTACCTGTCCGATCAACTGGCCGATCGGTTCGGGAAAGAGTTTCAAGGGGGTCTATGACAGGGAAACAAAGTGTGTCATTACTTATTCCGATACGGAAAAGGGTACGAAGGAGGGACATGCTACCCGGATTCCCGTAGATGAGGAAGAAAAGCTTACTTCCTATATCGGAGAGGCGCCTAAATCGCAGCTTCTGGATGAAATCGATCTGCTGGACGGAGCCAGTGCGGAATATGATCTTAACAGGATTCGCGCAGGGGAACTGACGCCGGTCTTTTTTGGCTCGGCGCTGACCAATTTCGGTGTGGAAATTTTTCTGCAGCATTTTCTGAAAATGACCACCACACCGCTTCCCAGAAAGGCGGATATCGGCATGATCGATCCCGTGGAAAACGCCTTCTCGGCATTTGTTTTTAAAATTCAGGCGAATATGAATAAGGCACACAGAGACAGGGTAGCCTTTATGCGGATCTGTTCGGGCAAATATGATGCCAGCATGGAGGTAAAGCACATACAGGGCGGTAAGACCATGCGGCTTTCCCAGCCGCAGCAGATCATGGCCGATGAACGTAAAATTTTAAGCGAGGCTTATGCCGGGGATATCATCGGGGTATTTGATCCGGGGATATTCTCGATCGGTGATACCTTGTGTATGCCGGGAGAGCAGTTTCAGTACGATGGGATCCCTACCTTTGCGCCTGAGCATTTTGCCAGAGTAAGGCAGCTTGATACGATGAAGAGAAAGCAGTTTGTGAAGGGGATAACGCAGATTGCACAGGAAGGCGCCATTCAGATCTTTCAGGAATTTAATACAGGGATGGAAGAGATCATTGTCGGTGTTGTCGGCGTTTTACAGTTCGATGTCTTAAAATATCGGCTGGAAAATGAGTATAATGTGGAAATCCGTCTGGACAACCTTCCCTATGAGCATATCAGGTGGATCGAGAATAAAGAGATCGATCTGGATGCCTTAACAGGAACTTCCGATATGAAAAAAATAAAGGATCTAAAGGGAAATCCGCTATTGTTGTTTGTGAATCAGTGGAGTATCGGGATGACAGTGGATAGAAATGACGGTTTGATACTCTCTGAGTTTGGCAGGAATTAAACAGTCACAAGCAGCGGAGACTTGTATGCAGAAGGTGATATCATGAAAAAGACTTTTTTTTCGCTCATCAGTGTTTTGTTCAGTATGATAGTCATGACCGGCATGCTGGCTTATCTTGTAAAAAGGCCTCAGGCAGACAGTGATGCCGCAATCGAAAAGACCGTTCGGTTACAGGAGGAGACGGATATCCTGGAAGTGCAAAGAGACGATACTCTTTATGAGCAGTCGCTTTTGCGGGAAGAACAGACGGAAGCTTATGCATACAATCAGTTATCGGAAGAAGAGCAGACGGTTTATCTTGAGATCTTATGGGCACTTCGGGAATTTGGAGAAGATGTTACATTATCTACTTTGGATCATGAAAAGATCTCCCATATTTTTCAATGTGTACTGAACGATCACCCGGAAATATTTTATGTGGATGGGTATACTTATACAAAGTATACCTTAGGAGATATTTTAAAAAAGATCACATTTACGGGTACTTATACAATGTCGCGGGAAGAGGCGGAAGACAGGCTGTCCCGGATTGAGAGTTATGTAAACCAATGCTTTGCCGGACTGCATTCCGATGCAGATGAATATGAAATTGTCAAATATATTTACGAGTACCTGATCGACCATACGGAATATGATGTATCCGCCGAGGACAGCCAGAACATATGCTCTGTATTTTTGGGAAACAGATCGGTCTGTCAGGGATATGCCAAGGCAACACAGTATTTACTGCAAAGAGCCGGTATTTATGCAACGTTGGTATTGGGAAACATATCCGGCGGGGATGGACATGCATGGAATCTGGTCAGGATAGACGACGACTGGTATTATCTGGATACGACCTGGGGGGATGCTTCCTATCAGGCAGTAGGCGGTTCGGCATCCTATCCGGAGAAAAAAATACCGACGATCAATTATGATTACTTATGTGTGACAACAAGCCAGCTTTGTAAAACCCATTCTATCGATAATGTGGTGGAACTTCCTCAGTGTACTTCTATGGAGGCCAATTATTATGTCAGGGAAGGTCTCTATTTTACAACTTTGGATGAGGAGCAGCTTAACCGCATTTTCCAGGAGAATTATGACAAAGGCAGCGCCTATGTCACTTTAAAATGTGCGACTGAGGAAGTCTATCAAAAGATGCAGGAGATACTGATCGATAATCAGGAAATCTTTCATTATCTGGACTGTCCGGACGGTGTGGTCTCCTATACCGACAGCGATGAACAGTACAGTATGAGTTTTTGGTTATAATAAAGATTTCGGTACTAGGCAAAAATAATAAACTTTGGTATACTTAATCAAGATTGATTATCATGGGATCAATAAATGGAGTGATATCTGCCCATAAGAATTCGGAGGAAAATTGTATGGATAAGGATATGAACAAAAATACTTTTGTATTGGAAGAGGAAACGATCGGTTCGGTTAAAATAGCCGATGATGTTGTTGCTATGATCGCAGCGCTTGCAGCGACGGAAGTAGAAGGTGTTGCAGCCATGTCCGGAAATGTGACAGGCGAGCTTTTGAGCAGAGTCGGTGTCAAAAATGCCGCAAAAGGCGCCAGAGTAGAAGTTTTTCAGAAGAAAGTCAAAGTGGATCTTGCAATTACGATGGAATATGGTTTCAATATTCCCGCTACCTGTCAGAGAGCACAGGCTAAAGTGAAAAACGCTGTGGAGAATATGACGGGATTGGAAGTGACCGATGTGAATATCCGCATTGCGGGCATTAATGTGTCAAAATAAGGTTAGGACGGAGTTCGCATGAGCAGAAGAGAATTGAGAGAACAGATATTTAAGCTGCTTTTCCGTATAGAATTTAACGGTATGGAGGAAATGCCACAACAGGAACAGTTTTTCTTCGAGGATGACTGTACCGCCCAGGGAGCAGATGCGGAATATATTTCTTCCAAATATCAGAAAATTGCAGAGAAGTTGGAAACTATAGACAATATGCTGAATGAGAAGGCCCAGAATTGGAATACTGCGAGAATGGGAAAGGTGGATCTGACGATTCTCAGACTGGCAATTTATGAGATCATTTTTGATGAAGAAGTCCCTACCGGCGTTGCCATCAATGAAGCGGTGGAATTAGCCAAAAAGTTCGGTCAGGATGCTTCCGCAGGATTTGTCAACGGCATTTTGGCAAAATTCGCATAAGCCGGGGAGCGTTAGGAATGATGCAGAATGTATATACCGTAGCACAAGTGAATTCGTACATTAAAAATATGTTCACGCAGGATTTTATGTTGCAGTCTATTGCGGTCAAAGGAGAAGTCAGCAATTGCAAATATCATTCCTCTGGACATATTTATTTTACTTTAAAAGATGAAAAGGGAACAATAGCATGTGTTATGTTTGCCGGAAACAGAGGCGGACTGGCTTTTCGGATGACAGAAGGGCAGCAGGTTGTGGTAAACGGCGCCATTGATGTTTATGAGCGGGACGGAAGGTATCAGCTCTATGCAAAAGAAATCAAGCAGGACGGCGCGGGTGCATTGTATGAGCGTTTTGAGCGCTTAAAGACAGAACTTAGTGAACGCGGGATGTTTGCGAAAGAATATAAACGTCCTATTCCGAAATATATCAGCCGCCTGGGAGTGGTTACGGCACAGACAGGTGCAGCGGTCAGAGATATCATTCAGATAGCCTCCAGACGGAATCCTTATGTGCAGATCATTCTATATCCGGCGATCGTACAGGGCGACATGGCAGCCCAAAGTATTGTGAACGGTATTCGGGCGATGGAAGCCCAGGGCGTGGATACGATCATCGTCGGAAGAGGCGGGGGATCCATTGAGGATCTGTGGGCATTTAATGAAGAGGCTGTGGCGCAGGCAATCTTTGACTGTTCCATTCCGATCATTTCTGCCATAGGGCATGAAACGGATACAACGATAGCGGATTTTGTGGCGGATCTGCGTGCCCCGACTCCTTCTGCTGCTGCGGAACTTGCTGTATATGATGTCCGGCAGTTACAGGACAGGCTGAAAGAATATGCCTATACCATGCAGCATTTGTGCAGGAACTGCGTTGCAAGATACAGGGGCAGTGCAGAGAATTACAGGATGCGGTTGAAATACTTAAGCCCCTCCAACCGTATTCGGGAAAAGCGGACTTACTGTTTAAATCTGGAAGAAAGCCTATTAAACTGCATGACACAGAAGTTATCGGACAAGAGACATCAACTGGCGCTCTACATTGAGCAGATGAAGGGATTGTCTCCTCTGGAAAAATTGAATCAGGGCTATGCCTATGCAGCGGATTCCCAAGGGAGGACGGTATATCGGATAGAACAGGTTAAGCCGGAGGATGAACTGCAGGTTTATGTGAAAGACGGCGTGATCCGTACGAAAGTAATGGACAGGCAGAGTCTGACGTGGTGAAGGTGGAAAAGACTAAATTATGGGAAAGGCATGATTATCATATGGGCAAAGATAAGGATATAAAAAAAGAACAGGAGCAGGAACTTTCTCTGGAAGAAGCTTTTGAAAAGATAGAAGAGGCGATCGGGCATC
>JAFLTF010000011.1:3618-23389 GCA_022510585.1 Lachnospiraceae bacterium | reverse complement strand
CAGGAACTTTCTCTGGAAGAAGCTTTTGAAAAGATAGAAGAGGCGATCGGGCATCTGGAAACGGAAGAAATCACTTTGGAAGAATCTTTTCTTGCCTATCAGCAAGGCATGAAACTGCTGCAATATTGTAACGAAAAAATCGATAAAGTGGAAAAACAGGTCCTGAAGATCAGTGAAGACGGTGAACTGTATGAGTTTTGATGATATTTTAAAAGAAAAAACGGAGCAGATAGAAGCGGTATTGAAGACTTTTTTACCGAAAGAAGAAGGTTTTCAGAAAACCGTTGTGGAAGCGATGAACTATTCGGTATTATCAGGCGGTAAAAGATTGCGGCCTATGCTGATGGCGGAAACTTTTTCCATGTTTGGAGGACATGAGGAACCGATAGAACCTTTTATGGCAGCCCTTGAAATGATACATAGCTATTCGCTCGTTCATGATGATCTGCCTGCCATGGACAATGATGAATTCAGACGCGGCAGAAAGACTACCCATGTGGTTTACGGCGAAGGTATGGCAGTGCTTGCCGGTGACGGACTGCTCAATTATGCCTATGAGACGGCTTCTCTTGCTTTTGAAAAAGCAGGAACTTTGGAAGAATATCAGAGGATCGCGCAGGCGCTTTGCATCTTAGGGAAAAAGTCCGGTATTTACGGTATGGTCGGAGGGCAGTGTGCGGATATCGAAGCGGAAGAGAAACAGGAAGACGTAACGGAGGAAATGATTCTTTTTATCCATGAACACAAAACGGCGGCTCTCATACAGTGTGCCATGATGATAGGGGCTATTCTTGCCGGAGCGGATAGAGAGCAGGTGGCAGCCATCGAAAAATGCGCCTTGAGTATCGGCATAGCTTTTCAGATCCAGGATGATATCCTGGATATCACAGGAAACCAGGAAGTACTTGGGAAGCCTATTGGCAGTGACGAAAAGAATAATAAAATAACATATGTTACTATTCATGGGGTAGAAAAATCCGCCAAAACGGTCGCAGACTTATCAAGAGAAGCGATTCGGATCCTCACTTCTTTTCCGAAGAGAAATCTGTTTTTGGAAAAGTTGGTGGAACAGTTGATTTACAGAGAGAAATAAAGGGGAATACCATGTTTTTGGAGAAAATTGAAAATACCAATGACATTAAGCAAATAAGTCCGGAGAATTATAATGCCCTCGCAGAGGAAATCAGGCAGTTTTTGATTCAGTCTATCAGTGTAACAGGCGGACACTTAGGCTCTAATCTGGGTGCTGTGGAATTGACGATGGCGCTGCATTTGTTCTTAAATCTGCCGGAGGATAAGATCATTTGGGATGTGGGGCATCAGTCTTATACACACAAAATACTTACCGGAAGAAGAGAAGGATTTGAAAATCTGCGTAAATATGGCGGTATCAGCGGTTTTCCGAAACGGAAAGAAAGCGATTGCGACTGTTTTGATACGGGACACAGCTCTACTTCCATTTCCGCTGGACTGGGTATGGTCAAGGCCAGGGATCTAAAAGGGGAGAAGAATACGATCGTATCCGTTATCGGAGATGGCTCTCTGACAGGCGGCATGGCATATGAAGCCTTAAACAATGCCTCTCGTCTGGATACCAATTTTATTATTATTTTGAATGACAACAATATGTCCATTTCCGAAAATGTGGGCGGCGTTTCCAAGTATTTGAATAATATCAGAACGGCGGACATGTATCTGGGTCTGAAGGAGGGAATCTATAATTCCCTGCATGGGAAGTCCAAATACGGGGATAAAGTGGTATCTCAGATTCAGCGTGCCAAGAGCAGCTTTAAGCAACTGGTAGTGCCGGGAATGTTTTTTGAGGATATGGGAATTACTTATCTGGGACCGGTTGACGGACATAATATTCCGGCAATGATGCGCATCTTAAAAGAGGCTAAAAAAGTAAAAAGAACGGTACTGATCCATGTGATCACCCAGAAGGGCAGAGGCTACGGCCCCGCCGAGAGGCATCCGGCAAGGTTCCATGGTGCGGAGCCTTTTGACATTGAGACCGGTATTCCGGTTTCCAAGGGGGCAAAGGCGAATTATACGGATATTTTTTCTACCGTTATGTGCAAACTCGGACAAAGGGATGAGAATGTTGTGGCAATTACCGCAGCCATGCCGGACGGAACCGGTTTGAAACGTTTTCGGAATATGTATCCGAGCAGGTTTTTTGATGTGGGAATCGCAGAAGAACATGCGGTTACGTTTGCGGCAGGATTGGCGGCGGGAGGTTTGAAACCCATTGTTGCCATCTATTCATCTTTTTTACAAAGGGCCTATGATCAGATACTGCATGATGTCTGCATCCAGAATCTGCCGGTGATTTTTGCGATTGACAGAGCGGGTCTGGTGGGAAGTGACGGAGAGACCCATCAGGGGATCTTTGACTTGTCCTTTCTTTCCTCCATTCCCAATATGCATATTATGGCGCCCAAAAATAAATGGGAACTTTCCGATATGATCAAATTTGCCGTGGCTTTTGAAGCGCCCATTGCCATTCGTTATCCGCGGGGGGAAGCGTTTGACGGGCTGAAGGATTACAGGGACCCCATAGTCTATGGCAAGAGTGAGAGTATCTATGAGGAACAGGATATTATGTTGTTTGCCGTGGGCAGCATGGTAAAGGTGGCCTTAGAGGTGCGCAGGCAGCTGAAAGAAATGGGCTATTCCTGTTCCCTGACCAATGCAAGATTCGTGAAGCCGATTGATGAAGAGGCGGTGAAAGCAGCCTGCAAGAAGCATCCGCTTATCGTTACCCTGGAAGAGAATGTAGCAAGCGGCGGTTTCGGCGAGAAGGTCAGGAACTATGTGGATTCCCTGCAGGTGGATAACAGGGTGCTGTGCATCAACATTCCCGATGAGTATGTGGAACATGGCAATGTAGAGCTGTTAAAGAAAGAAGTTGGCATTGATGCGGATTCCATTGTGAAAAGAGTGACAACGGAGTATGCCGCTGGCGGATATAAAGCTGACTGAGGCAGGCAGGAGCTGGTGTGAAAAGTGAAAGAGCGATTGGATATATTACTTGTCAGGCAGGGATTTGCGCCCTCCAGAGAAAAGGCCAAAGCCATCATCATGACCGGGAATGTTTTTGTCAACGGACAGCGGGAAGATAAGGCAGGCTCAGCTTTTGAAGAAGAGAAAATTCAGATCGAAGTGAAAGGAACGGAACTGAAATATGTCAGCAGGGGCGGACTGAAGCTGGAAAAGGCGATGGAAGAGTTTCCGATTTGTTTAACCGACCTGATCTGCATGGATATAGGAGCTTCTACTGGCGGTTTTACGGACTGTATGCTGCAAAACGGGGCAGCGAAAGTATACAGCGTGGATGTGGGGCATGGACAGCTGGCGTGGAAGCTGCGGCAGGATGAAAGAGTTATCTGTATGGAAAAAACCAACTTCCGCTACATGCAGCCTGAGGATATTCCGGACAGGCTGGATTTTGCTTCTGTAGACGTATCTTTTATTTCCCTGACCAAAATTTTGATTCCGGCAAGGAATCTGCTGAAAGAGAAGGGCAGCATGGTCTGTCTGATCAAACCCCAGTTTGAGGCAGGCAGGGATAAAGTGGGAAAAAAAGGGGTTGTCAGAGAACCGGAGATTCACGAAGAAGTTATACGAAATATCGTTTGTTTTGCGTCTGGGACCGGCTTTTTGGTAAAGGGACTGACCTTTTCTCCCGTAAAAGGGCCGGAAGGGAATATTGAATATCTTATATATTTAGAGAAAAAGGAAGGGCTTCCGGAATCCGTAACGATGTCTGAACTGATCTCTGAGATTGTATGTGAAGCACACCGGCAGTTGGATTAGCATTGTATGGAGTTATTAGAATTATGAAGAATTTTTTTCTGATCACAAATAAGGCAAAGGATCCTGACGGAAGTTATACCGAAAGGATCGCCGAATATTTGAAGGCTCATGGCGCTGCTGTTTCCTGTGCGGTTTTCTGCCGCATGGCGGAGCATATGGAGGTGCCGGAAAAAATAGAATGTGTGATCGTTCTGGGCGGAGACGGTACGCTTTTAAAAGCCGCAAGGGATATGATAGAATACGAAATTCCGTTAATCGGTGTAAACCTTGGTACTTTAGGCTATCTGGCGGAGGTGGAAGTCAGCAGTATAGAGCAGGCGCTTCATATGCTGCTTGCCGGCGAATATACCCAGGAGAAAAGAATGATGCTTACGGGAAGGGTATTTCATAAGGAGGATCGCGAAGTACATGATTTCGCACTGAATGACATTGTCATATCAAGATGCGGTCCGCTGCAGATATTAAATTTTGATATCTATGTAAATGGGAAATTCTTAAACGGATACAGTGCGGACGGTATTATCGTAGCAACACCTACCGGTTCTACCGGTTATAATATGTCAGCCGGCGGTCCTATTGTAGAACCTTCGGCAAGTCTGATCCTGCTTACGCCGATCTGTCCTCATACGCTCAATACCAGAAGCATTATCTTATCGTCTGAAGATGAGGTAACAATTGCCATTCCGGAAGGAAGAGAAAAAACGATACAGACGGTAGAAGCCAGTTTTGACGGAACTCATAAAGTCACGTTACAGACCGGAGATAAGATTATGATCAAAAGAGCGTCTAAAACAACGGGTATTCTGAAACTGAATACCGAAAGTTTTCTGGAGATCCTGCATAAGAAAATGGGAGATTAACAAATTATGTTAGTAAGTTTACATGTGAAAAATCTTGCATTAATTGACGAAACGGAAGTATATTTCGGAAGCAGGCTGAACATACTGACGGGAGAAACGGGAGCAGGAAAGTCCATCATCATCGGCTCGGTGAATCTGGCTCTCGGTGCGAAAGCGGAAAAAGATATGATCAGAAACGGAGCGGAATATGCTTTGGTGGAACTGGTTTTTCAAGTGGAAAAGGAAGAGCAGCTTCGTAAAATACGGGATATGGAATTGCCCATAGAAGATGACGGTACTGTCATTTTGCAAAGGCGTATCATGCCGGGCAAATCCGTATGCAAGGTAAACGGCGAAAACGTCAGCGTCAAACAGGTAAAACTCCTGTCCGAGATTCTCATTGATCTGCATGGGCAGCATGAGCATCAGTCTTTATTGCAGCCGGCAAAACAGTTGGAAATTCTGGATGATTACGCCAAAGACGAGTTATGTAAACCAAAAGAAAAGCTGAAGGAATGCTACAGGCAGTATCAGGAGATCATAAAACAGCTTACCGCCAATGATATGGATGAGGAAACCAGAAAGAAGGAGTCTTCTCTGGCTGAATTTGAAGTACAGGAAATTGCGGAAGCGGCGCTTGCTGCAGGCGAAGATATCACCTTGGAGAAAACCTATCAGAAACTGGTACACGGGCAGAAAATACAAGAGGCCATGACGATTGCCCATCAGATGAGCGGATATGAAAACGGAGGCGCCGGAGAGGCCATCGGCAGGGCGCTCAGGGAAGTGCGCAGTGTCGCATCTTATGATGAACAGCTGCAGGAATTTGAGAAACAATTGCTGGATATAGACAGTTTATTGAACGATTATAACAGGGCGGCGGCAGATTACCTTTCCGATCTGGAATTTGACGGTGAGTTGTTTGCCCGGACGGAAAAAAGGCTGGATCTGATCAATCATTTAAAATCGAAATATGGAAATTCGATTGAAGAGATCCTGGCTTATCAGGAAAATCAGCAGGAAAAGCTGGAACGTTACCGGAATTATGACGCTTACAAACAAAAGCTGATACAGCAGGAGAATACGCTGAAGACGCAGCTTTTAGAACGCTGTGCGGAGGTTTCCAAAATCCGCGGAAAAGCGGCCCAAGCGCTGGCGCAGTCCATGAAAAAGGCATTGATCGATCTGAATTTTATGGATGTGGCATTTGAGATCAGGGTATCTTCCATGGAAGATAAGATCACAGCGGATGGCTATGATCAGATTGCTTTTATGATATCGACCAATCCGGGAGAGGAACTTCGGCAGCTGTCGCAGATTGCAAGCGGCGGTGAATTATCCAGGATCATGCTGGCTCTCAAAACGGTGCTGGCAGATAAAGATGAGATCGAGACCCTGATCTTTGATGAGATCGATACGGGCATCAGCGGGAAGACGGCCTGGAAGGTTTCGGAAAAGATGGGGATTTTGGGCAAAGAACATCAGCTGATCTGTATTACGCATCTGCCGCAGATCGCAGCAATGGCGGATACCCATTTTTTAATTGAAAAATCCGTGGTGGAAGAACGTACCGTGACAAGTATTCGGGAACTGGACGATCATAAAAGCGTGGAAGAGCTGGCAAGGATGCTGGGAGGCGCCAGTATTACCGACAACGTTTTAAATAATGCAAGAGAAATGAAAGATTTGGCAACAAAAACGAAGCAATATTAAATTAAAATCGAAGATTTTTCACATACTAGAAAGGACATACATTTGCGTATGTTCTTTTTATTGTCGTTACAGAGATATTATTGAAGAGAGGAAAACAGACATGATTGACTATAGATTGAAAAGGTATCGCTTAATTTTATATATATTTCTGGCTGCCGGAATCATTGCACTTATGGCGGCAGTGTACATGGATTACTGGAAAAAGGTGCCTTCTACAATTAAAATACGCGCAGGTGTAGAACAGGAACTGAATTTCCGGGTACCAGCTTCGGGTGAAATATATCAGGAAGAAGCAGTGGAGAGTTTATCCACCAATGTGGAAAGCATACATGTCAATTTTGCAAGAGGCGTCACATTTAAAGCAAATCAGATCGATCGTTATAAGATGAATTTGAAGTTATTCGGAATTCTGCCTTATAAGAGTGTGGACATCCAGGTGATTCAGGATAAAATGCTGATTCCGTCCGGTATACCTATCGGTATTTATGTGAAGACGAGGGGCGTTTTGGTAGTCGGTATCGGAGAGTTTAAAGATGGGAACGGAGAAACCGTCTCGCCGGCTAAATATATCCTCCAGCCGGGAGATTATATTTTGGATGTAAACGGGGAAAAGGTGGAAAATAAAAAACAGTTTGTCTCTATGATAGAAAATTCGGACGGAGCGGAGTTGATCATGACCCTGAGGCGGAATCATGAGATTACCGATGTGAAGATCGAACCGGGAAGCAATCAGGCAGGAGAATGGAAACTGGGGATCTGGATCCGGGACAATGCGCAGGGAATCGGTACATTGACCTACATTGATTCGGACGGCACCTTCGGAGCGCTGGGACACGGCATCAATGATGTGGACACCTCTACGCTGATGCAGCTGAGTGAGGGTTCTTTGTATAAGACGGAAATCGTTGGCATTACAAGGGGAAAAGACGGGGCACCCGGAGAACTGACCGGGTATATTGAGTACGATAATGAAAATGTGATCGGTGAAATCACGGAAAACACGGCGGAAGGAATCTTTGGCTTCTGCAAAGAGGAAGTTTTGCAGCAGACTGCTTATGAGCCGATTCAGATTGCATTAAAACAGGAAGTGCAGATCGGACCGGCGCAGATCATCTGTTCCGTTACCGGAGAACCGAAGTTTTATGATATTGAAATCGAAGAATTGCATTTGGAGGATGGCAATGTCAACAGAGGACTGGTTTTGAAGATCACGGATGAAGAACTTTTGACCCTGACCGGAGGCATTATTCAGGGGATGAGCGGAAGCCCCATCATACAGAACGGAAAACTGGTGGGTGCGGTAACCCATGTATTGGTACAGGATGCTACAAGCGGTTACGGGATTTTTATTGAAAATATGCTGGTACAGTAATGTTTGTGCGATGCCTAAATATTCCATAGAACACCGGCATTGTTTATAATATTGATAGCAAAGTGTTAGAAATAATCGGGAATCCTGTTATTTCTAAGGGCGGTTGCAGGAAATATGTAAAAATGGAGGATGCGTATGGAACAATTGAACTTAACCGTAACCAGAGATAATGAAAAGGTCTATCAGATCTTAAACAATCTGATGAGTGGGGATAGAGAATTCCAGATTATGATAACAGTACCCTCAGGAAAAACGGAAAGCTCTTATGGGGAGATCAGGGCCGCCGAACAGGGAAGTACCTCTCATGATCTGGAAAGGGATGTCACCAATATGATACATGAAATCGGCGTACCGGCTCATATCAAAGGCTATCAGTATCTTAGAGAAGCGATTATGATGTCCGTGGAAGATGTGGAAATGCTGGGTTCCATAACAAAGATCCTTTATCCCACAATTGCATCGAAATATCAGACGACGCCCAGCAGGGTGGAACGTGCCATCAGGCATGCCATTGAGGTGGCCTGGTCCAGAGGTAAGATGGAAACGCTGGATGCTTTGTTCGGATATACGATCAATACCGGCAAAGGCAAGCCGACCAATTCGGAATTTATTGCACTGATAGCGGATAAGATCCGCCTGCAGTACCGGCGTTAAATTTATTTTTCATAAGATTGATTGAAATAATCCTTTTATTACTATAAGAAATGAGGTATAATAGGCTCAGACCATCGGTCTTAACAAAACAGCCTTAGTAAAGTAAATTGGAGGGTTATTTCATGAAGAAGATCTTATTTGTGGCATCAGAAGGTGTACCGTTCATTAAAACGGGTGGATTGGCAGATGTAGTCGGTTCTTTGCCGAAATGTATCGATAAAGAATATTTTGATGTGAGAGTAATTCTTCCCAAATATACCTGTATGACACAGAAGATGAAAGATCTGCTGCAGTATAGGACTCATTTTTACATGGACTTTCATTGGAGAAATGAATATGTGGGTATTCTTGAGGCGGAAGTGGATGGTGTTAAATACTATTTTGTGGATAATGAATCTTTTTTCAACGGATTTAGACCCTACAGTGATAATGCATTATTTGAAATCGAGAAGTATGCCTATTTTTGTAAAGCGGCGTTATCCATACTTCCGGTCATTGATTTCAGACCCGATCTGATTCATTGCCATGATTGGCAGACAGGATTGATTCCCGTATATCTGAAAGAAAGATTTCAGGGCGGAGAGTTTTATCGCGGTATTAAAACGGTTATGACGATACATAACCTGAAGTTTCAGGGAAAATGGAGTGTGAAAGAGGTAAGGGAGATTACCGGACTGCCGGGATATTTCTTTACCGCTGATAAATTGGAGGCCTATAAAGATGCCAATCTGTTAAAAGGAGGTCTGGTCTATGCGGATGCGATCACGACAGTCAGCGATACTTATGCGGAAGAGATCAAGACGGCATTCTACGGAGAAGGCTTAAACGGTCTGCTTTGTGCAAGAGCACATGACTTACGCGGTATTGTCAACGGTATCGACTATGATGAGTTCAGTCCGGATAAGGATACCTATATCGAGCATCCTTATAATGCAGTGAACTTCCGGAAGGAGAAAATTAAAAACAAACGTGCCCTGCAGGCGGAACTTGGATTAAATCAGGATGATAAGGCAATGATGATCGGTATTGTTTCCAGGTTGACCGGACAAAAGGGATTTGATCTGATCGCCTATATCATGGATGAATTATGTCAGGATAATGTGCAGATCGTTGCACTGGGAACCGGAGAAGAACAATATGAGAATATGTTCCGGCATTTTGATTGGAAGTATCACGGAAAGGTTTCCGCGAACATCTATTATTCAGATGCACTGTCCCATAAGATTTATGCGGCAAGTGATGCGTTCCTGATGCCGTCATTGTTTGAACCCTGTGGCTTAAGCCAGTTAATGTCCCTTCGTTACGGCACGGTACCGATCGTGCGTGAAACAGGAGGTCTCAAAGATACGGTTCAGCCCTATAATGAATATGAAAGCACAGGAACCGGCTTCAGTTTTGTAAATTACAATGCACATGAAATGTTAAATACGATTCGATATGCGGAACATATTTATTATGATAATAAGAGAGAGTGGAATAAAATTGTGGACCGGGCTATGGCAGCCGATTATTCATGGCATGTGTCTGCTGAAAAATATCAGGAAATGTATGATTGGCTGATAGGATAGGGTGAATAACAACATGGCACAACAAAAGAAGAAAGACAGTTTTGTGCTTCAAGCCGGTATTCTTGCAGCAGCCGGCATCATCGTCAAGATCATTGGCCTGTTATACAGAAGTCCTTTGACCAGTATCATCGGTCTGGAAGGCAACGGCTATTATAGCAGCGCCATCAATATTTATACCATTATTTTATTGGTTTCTTCGTATAGTATACCCTCTGCCATTTCAAAAGTCATTGCGCAGCGATTGGCTTATAAGGAATATCGAAATGCCCAGAGGGTATTTCAGTGTGCCCTGATTTACGTTCTTGTGGTGGGAGGACTTGCATCTCTGATCACCTTTTTTGCGGCGCCTTATATGGTAAAGGTGGACAATGCCGCCCCGGTACTGCGTGTTTTTGCACCGACTATCTTCTTTTCCGGAATCCTGGGCGTATTAAGGGGGTATTTTCAGGCCCACGGCACCATGCTTCATACGTCGATCTCCCAGATCTTAGAGCAGATATTAAATGCCGTGGTCAGCATCCTTGCTGCCTATCTGCTGATTCAAACGGTTTCGGGAGAGAATGAGACCGTACAGGCAATTTACGGCGCTTCCGGCAGCGCCCTTGGTACGGGTGCCGGGGTTTTGACCGCACTGTTGTTTATATTCGGCATGTATCGTTTGAATAAGGATATTATCCATAAAAGGATTCAAAGAGACCGTTCACCGCATCAGGAAAGCTATGGTGATATTTTCAAAGTTATAATAACAACTGTTACCCCATTCATCTTAAGTACCTTCATTTATAATTGTTCCACTGTCATCAATATGAATATTTATCAGGATATCATGATTGATTATGCGGGGATCGATAAGGCTGTTGTGGCTGTCCAATACGGTATCTTCGCTACGCAGGCGATATCCATCGTAAATATCCCGATTGCAATTGCATCTTCCATATCTTCGGCATCCATACCGGGGATCTCTGCGACCTTTGCGATCCATAGGGAAGAAGAAACGCGTCATAAGGTGGGACAGGCAGTCCGGATGACGATGCTTCTGGCCATTCCTTCGGCGGTAGGACTGTTTGCCCTTTCCAGACCCGTGGTGCAGTTCATATTTCCCCAGAAGGAAGCATTGGAGACTGCTTCCAACTTGCTTAGGGTACTTTCCGTAACGGTGATCCTGTATGGACTTTCTACCCTGACCAATGCTGTATTGCAGGGGATCGGAAAAGTAAATACACCGGTCATTCATGCCGCAGTTGCCCTGGTCATCCAGCTGGGTATCCTTGCAGGACTGCTTTTCTATACCGATATCGGTCTCTATGCGCTGGCCGGAGCCAATATCGCCTATTCTTTGATCATGTGTATCTTGAATCATGTAGCCGTCAGGAAACATTTAAACTATCGTGACCAGGTCATGGCAAACTATGTGAAACCGGGAATTGCTGCGGTTTGCATGGGATTAGTGGCATTTGGAGTCTATCACGGCATCTACTATTTCATGCAATTAAACAGGATTTCCCTCCTCATATCGATCTGTCTTGCAGCGGCAGTCTATTTTGTACTGATCCTGAAACTGGGCGTAGTAGGAGAGCATGAACTGAAAAACTTCCCCAAAGGAGCTATGCTTGTTCATATCGCTAAAAAACTCCATCTTATATAAAAATTGCAATATAAAATAACGATCGATATTAATAAACATCAACAATTCTTTTCAAAATTCTATGTATAATCCCTCCTTAAATACAAATAATAAAACTGATAAAATTCACTAGGAGGTAATAACATTGGCAAATTTATCAGAACTGGAATTACAGAACCTTCGTCATCTTATGGGCGGTTATGACGTAACACATTGCAAAATGAAGGAATATGCGGAGTGTGCAACTGACAGTCAGGTGAAGCAGTTTTTTGAAAAAGGGGCACAGTCTGCACTGCAAAACAAGCAGCAGCTTATGGAATTCTTGCAATAACAGATGTTATATATTGATTGAGAAAGGAAGGATGATATTATGCAGATGCAGGAAAAAACAATGGTAGCGGATACCCTGACCGGAATCAACGGTGAATTGGTGCGCTTCGGTGAAATGATTCCGCAGACAGAGAATCAAGAGTTAAAAAAGACATTGAAACAGTTTAGAAATGCCTGTGAGCAGTCCCAGGAAGAATTGTATCAGATTGCCAGGGAAAAGTCTTATTATGTACCGGCAGCCAAGGCTACACAGGCTGAGATCGATCATGTAAAGTCTTTGTTTACCGATAAAACCCTTTAGCGGAATATTAGAAGTTGCATCTTGTTAAATCAAGATTTAATCCCCTGTCGCAATCTCCTGTTATTATTTTGGAAAATGTACAGGGGATTTCTTTTATAATAGTCGTTTGATTTATAAATTTCACATGTTATTCAATCTGCTCTAGAGCAGAAATATCCGAATCGATGGTCATGGAGTAATTGGTGTAGTAGACTACAAATCCGGGTTTTGATCCGTTGGGTTTTTTGACGTTTTTTTTCTGCAGATAATCAATTTCTACTTTTTCCTGTTCTCTTCCCTTGGAATAATAGGCAGCCAGCTTTGCTGCCTCTTCAAAAGCGCGGTCCGGAAGTTCCTTTCCTTCTGTTTTTACGATAACGTGGGAGCCGGGGATCTTCTTGGCATGAAACCACCAGTCATTGCCTGTTGCAAATTTGAAAGTCAATTCATCGTTTTGATAGTTATTTTTTCCTACATAGATATGAAAACCGTCGGAACTGATATAGTGGAATGGTTTACTGGTCGTCTTTACTTTCTTATTTCCGCCTTTTCTCCGAATATAACCGCTTTCGATCAGTTCCTCCTTGATCTGGACGAGGTCTTCCTCCTGCAGGGCGATATCCAAAGCGGCGGCAATGGATTCCAAATGTTCAATCTCCTCCTTGACTTCAATCGTCAATGCAGAGAGCGCCTCGTAAGTCCGCTTCAATTTTCCGTACTTGTCAAAGTATTTCTTGGCATTCTCGGAAGGTGTCAGGGTTTCGTCCAGCGGAATCGTAATGGTTTCCCCTGTATAGTAATTCGGCGCTTCCATCGTTTTGGCGCCGGGTTTCACATCATAGCCGTAGGTGTTTAATAATTCTCCGTAAACACGATATTTCTCACGTTTCTCCGTATCCTTCATTTGCCGTAGCTGCAGGTCGTATTTTTTCACATTCCGTTCCAAGGCAGTCTGGACGATCCTGCGCAGATCTGCTGATTTCTGTCGGATTCTTGTGAGCGTATTCTTTTCTTCATAATAGTGTTCCAGAACCTCGCTGATTGTAGAAAAACATGTGTTATTTTTATCCTCATAAATGGATAGAGGGAATGCGGCAAATTCAATGGGCGTTTTCTTATCATATATGATGTTCGGTTCAAAGGCTCCATTGGATATTTGCCTCAGCAAATCGGTTAAATGTAGATATAACTTTTCCAGCAGAGGTTCTTCCAGAACATTTGCAGGCATGTCCCCGTCAATTCCTGCCCGGAAGCAGAGCTCCTGCGCCATGATTGGAGAAAAACCGGTAAATGCGGTATATAAGGCTTTATAAATAGGCATCGGAAAAGATAACATGCGATATTTAAACTCCTCTTTTGCCTGCTGACGATTGGGATCGATCAAAGAAAACGGGTCTGTTTTATCCTGTGTCTTAGGAATGAAATATTCTCTGCCCGGAAGCACTTCTCTGACAGAGCTGACCATACCGGAAATATGCTTGATGCTGTCAATGATCATGCCCTCTTCGTTGCAGAAGATGATATTGCTGTGTTTTCCCATGATCTCCACGATCAGAATCTTTTGGCAGATGTCTCCCATTTCATTCAAATGTTCCATGCGGATCTGCACGATGCGCTCTAAGCCCGGTTGTGTTATGTTAAGAATCCTGGCATTTTGCAAATGTTTTCTGAGCAGCATACAAAAGCCGGGTGCTATCAAAGGACTCTGCTTGTTTTTGGATGTCAGATAGATCAGGGGCAGGGAAGCGTCTGCAGATAACAGAAGTCTGTATTGGTTACTGTTATTTTTGACAGTGATCAACAGTTCATCTGTTTCCGGCTGGGCAATTTTATAAATCCGTCCGCCCTTTAGAGCATCGTTTAATTCTTTCACTATATTGGCAATGGTGATACCGTCGAAAGCCATAGGGATATCGATTCCTTCCTTATTTATATAACGATTATAGAATCTTGCGAAACGCTTTTCCTATAATTAATAAATTTTACAATAGTTTTCACTGCTTTTCAATCTGTTGCAGCACAAAACCACTAAATATTTTCTTTTCCGCCGGGGCATATGAATGCTTGACTAGTAGGAATGATTATCTTATAATATTAAAGGTTACTCATGATAAATACAGTATGCTCAGATTCTCCATATTGTAGAAAGGCAAGATATCAGTATGATTAAAAGTATGACCGGTTTCGGCAGATGTGAGATTGTTGAGAATGACCGAAAGATTACGGTGGAAATGAAGTCCGTCAATCACAGGTATTTGGATATCAATATTAAAATGCCGAAGAAACTGAATTTTTTTGAAGCAGCGATACGCAGCGAGCTGAAGAATTATATTCAAAGAGGTAAGGTAGATATTTTTATCACATATGAAGATTATACTGAATCAAATATCTGCGTAAAATATAACAAGGATCTGGCTGCTGAATATCTGAAGTACTTAAAACAGATGTCGGAAGATTTTTCCCTGGATAATGATGTCCGGGTATCTGTATTATCCAGATATCCAGAGGTCTTATGCATGGAAGAGCAGACGATAGATGAAGAAGAGTTGTGGAAGCTGCTGAGCCGGGCTGTAAAAGGAGCGGCGGAAGGCTTTGTGGCAACAAGGATCAAAGAAGGTGAAAATTTAAGAGATGATCTGGTGTCTAAGTTAGATGGGATGCTTGCCCATGTGGAATTTATCACGGCTCGATCGCCGGATATCATCACAGAGTACAGGCAGAAGATTGAAGATAAGGTCAGAGAACTGTTAGGGGATGCACAGGTGGACGAAAGCAGACTGCTGACGGAAGTGACTATCTTTGCCGATAAGGTTTGTGTAGATGAGGAATTGGTACGTTTGAGAAGCCATATTGAGATGACCAGGGGAAACCTGCTGCAAGGTGGAAGTATCGGACGTAAACTGGACTTTATCGCGCAGGAGATGAATCGGGAAGCCAATACGATTCTTTCCAAGGCAAATGATCTGGAAATTTCCAATCGGGCCATCGAACTTAAAACTGAGATAGAGAAGGTACGCGAACAGATACAGAATATAGAATAGCAGGCGGGACAAAATATTGGGGAGATTGATTCATATAGGTTTTGGCAATGTTGTAAATACAGGAAAGATCATAGCGATAGTCAGTCCGGAATCCGCGCCTATCAAGCGTCTTGTACAAAAGGCAAAAGAGACCGGGATGGCAATCGATGCAACGCAGGGGAGAAAGACCAAGGCTGTCTTAATTATGGAAAACAGTCAACTTGTATTATCTGCGCTGCTTCCTGAAACCATTGCAGGAAGAGTACAAACGGAAGGAGATAATATTGATGCAGAATAGGGGTATTTTAACAGTAATTTCAGGTTTTTCAGGAGTAGGAAAAGGTGCGATCGTTAAGAAACTGGTAGAGAGTTACGATAACTATGTGGTGTCCATATCGGCAACCACAAGGGCACCCAGACCCGGAGATACAAACGGAGTGGATTACTTTTTCCTGAATAAGAGAGTATTTGAAGAAAAAATAGCAGCGGGCGGCTTTATAGAGTACGCATACTACTGCGGACAGTATTACGGAACGCCCAAAGATTATGTAGAAAGACAGCTTGACGCAGGCAAAGACGTGATCCTGGAAATTGAGACACAGGGTGCGTTGACAGTGAAACAGCAGTTCCCAAATACGTTATTGTTCTTTATCATGCCTCCGAATGCACAGGAATTGGTGAAAAGATTGGAGAGCAGAGGAACCGAGACTCCGCAGGTCGTAACTGAGCGGTTGAAGAATGCCGTATACGAAGCGGAGGAAATCGAAAAATATGACTATATTTTGATCAATGACGATCTGGATGTTTGTGTAAGGCGGCTTCATGAAATTATCATGACTGCCCACAATATTCCGGAAAGAAATAAGAATTTTATCGAGAAGATCAGAACGGAGCTTAAGGATCTTGCGGAAGGAGGAGTATAATGCTGCATCCATCTTATACTGACTTAATGAAAGTTGTAAACAGTGAGACAGAAGAAGGCGAAGAGCCGGTAGTAAGCAGCCGTTATTCCATCGTTATGGCTACCTCCAAGAGGGCAAGACAGCTCATAGCGGGAGATGACATGCTGGTAGAAGAATACGAAGGTAAAAAGCCGCTCTCTGTTGCCGTAGAGGAATTCAATCAGGCAAAAATCAGGATTTTAAGTGATGAAGACGAACAAGTCGAGGAAGAATAGGAAAATACTGTTTATTTCTTTGGGCTGTGATAAAAATCTGGTGGATTCCGAGAAGATGCTGGGCCTTTTAAAAGAAAAAGGCTATGAAATCACCGATGACGAAGAAGAAGCCGACATTGTGATCATCAATACCTGTTGTTTTATCAATGATGCCAAACAGGAAAGCATCGATACGATCCTGGAGATCGCAGAACTTAGAAAAAACGGAAACATTCAGGCTCTTGTTGTCATGGGATGTCTTGCTCAAAGATATAAGGAAGAGATTCAAAAGGAAATTCCTGAAGTAGATGTCATCCTTGGTGTGGGAGACGTCGAAGAAGCGATCAGCGCTTTGGAGGAGAAACGAATCGTTACTACAGGCGGGCATTATGCCTACCTGAAGATAGCGGAAGGATGCGATAAACACTGTACGTATTGTATTATTCCGAAAGTGCGTGGCAGTTACAGAAGCATTCCCATGGACAGCCTTATAAAAGAGGCAAAGGCTCTGGCGGAGGGCGGTGTCAGGGAATTGATTCTGGTGGCACAGGAAATCACAGTGTACGGCACCGATCTATATGGGGAAAAACGGCTGTCCGAATTGCTTGACAGGTTATGCCGGATAGATGGTATCCACTGGATCCGTCTTTTATATTGTTATCCGGAAGAAATTGATGATGCGTTGATTCGCACCATGAAACGGGAACCAAAGATCTGCCATTATCTGGATCTGCCGATTCAACACAGTTGTGATAATATATTGAAGAAAATGGGGCGCAGGACGAGCAGTCAGGAACTTACTGCGGTGATAGAGAAGCTGCGCAGAGAAATACCGGATATCTGTATCAGAACAACGCTGATCACAGGTTTTCCCGGAGAGACGAAAGAAGAACATGAAGAGCTTAAAGAATTTGTGGATTCGATGAAATTCGATCGGCTGGGTGTTTTTGCATATTCACAGGAAGAGGATACACCGGCAGCTTCCATGCCGGGTCAGATTACGGAGGAAACGAAGGAAGAACGTCTTGCAGAGTTGATGGAACTGCAGCAGGATATTGCCTTTGAGGCGGCGCTTTCCATGAAAGGGAAAAGCCTTGAAGCTATGATAGAGGGCAGGATCGTAGACGAAGGGATCTATGTGGCAAGAACCTATAAGGACGCTCCGAATGTAGACGGTTTCCTTTTCATTCATACGGAAAGAGAACTGATGACCGGTGATTTTGTGAAGGTACGGATTACCGGAGCAAATGAATATGATCTGATAGGAGAATTAGAGGATGAATTTACCGAATAAATTGACAATGTTCCGTGTGATTCTGATTCCTTTTTTTGTACTTTTTATGTTGGTTGACATAACTTCTGCAGATAATTGGATAGCTCTGGCTATTTTTATCATTGCCAGTCTGACTGATCTGTTGGATGGCAAAATTGCCAGAAAATATAATCTGGTCACCAATTTCGGTAAATTTATGGATCCGCTTGCGGATAAACTTCTGGTATGTTCAGCACTGATCTGCCTGGTGGCAATGGACAGGATTCCCGCATGGATGGCTATTGTGATCATTGCGAGAGAATTTATCATCAGTGGTTTCAGATTGATCGCTTCCGATAACGGCGTAGTGATTGCCGCAAGTTATTGGGGAAAATTTAAAACCACTTTTCAGATGGTTATGATTTGTCTGTTGATTGCGGATATTGAAGCAATTGCTGTTTTGACAGCCGTGATCATGTGGATTGCAGTTCTGTTGACGATTATTTCCCTGATTGATTACCTGGTCAAAAATAAGGATGTAATGAAAGAAACAAAATAACGGATAGTGGAAACTGGCATATTCAGAAAGGATCATGACATCAAGATGATAGTAGAGATCATTTCAGTGGGAACTGAAATTTTATTGGGTAATATTGTGAATACCAATGCGGCATACCTTGCGGAAAAATGTGCCGGTCTTGGTTTGTCCTGTTATTATCAGGATGTGGTAGGCGACAATGAGGAACGTCTGACAAGCGTGCTTAATGCGGCGCTTTCCAGAGCGGATATACTGCTCCTTTCAGGCGGACTTGGACCCACTCAGGATGATTTGACGAAAGAAACTGTGGCAAAGGTTCTGCATAAAAATCTTTATCTCCATGAGCCGAGTAAAGAGGCAATCGCGGCCTTTTTCCAGAAAAGGGGCATAGAAATCACGGAGAATAACTGGAAGCAGGCGATGGTGCCGGAGGGATGCATTGTTGTGGACAATCCAAACGGTACGGCGCCGGGGATCATTATGGAAGAGAACGGAAAGCGTATTGTACTGATGCCCGGTCCGCCCAATGAGATGATTCCGATGTTTGAAAACGCTATTATGCCTTATTTAAATGCCTTAGACCCGGGAATTATTTATTCTCAGACTGTCAAGATCTGCGGTGTCGGCGAGAGTAAGGTAGAATCTATGATAGAAGATCTGATCGATGCACAGAGCAACCCTACGATTGCAACCTATGCAAAGACCGGAGAAGTACATCTTAGGGTAACTGCCAAAGCAGAAGATGATAAGGAAGCCAAAAAACTGGTCAAACCGGTAGTCAAAGAGTTGAAAGGCCGTTTTGGCAATCATATCTATTCAACACAGGAAGATGTTACCTTGGAAAAAGCAGTAGTGGATCTGCTGTTGGCCAATCATCTGACAGTCAGTACG
Source organism: Lachnospiraceae bacterium (assembly GCA_022510585.1). Lineage (GTDB taxonomy): Bacteria > Bacillota > Clostridia > Lachnospirales > Lachnospiraceae > UBA3282. Next base: position 4,333 of record JAFLTF010000011.1, on the reverse strand, counting down.
GTAGAATCCTGTACAGGCGGTATGTTGGCAGCCAGGCTGATCAATGTGCCGGGAGTTTCCGATGTATTTAAGATGGGATACATCACTTATTCCAACAAAGCGAAAAGAAAGCTTCTCGGTATTAAAAAATCTTTGCTGGAGAAGCATGGGGCAGTCAGTCCCGAAATTGCAAAGGACATGGCAAAAGGCGGGGCTCTTTTTGCAAAATCTGACGTGGCAGTCGGAATTACCGGTATTGCCGGACCCGATGGCGGCTCCGAAGAAAAGCCGGTAGGGCTTGTATATATTGCCTGTAGTGTGTGCGGGCGTACCAGCGTGAACGAATACCATTTCAGCGGCAGCCGTATGAAGATTCGTGAAAGCAGCGTTTCCGCGGCATTATCCATGATGCGTGAATGTATATTGCAATATTACAGCGAGGTCACTTTTGGAGGCAAAAAATCATAAAACCTTAAAAGGAAACGTAAGAGGAGAGTTGAAAAATGAGTGAAGAGACTCAAGGCATGGGACAACCGCAAACAGAGCCAAACGATCTGCAGCCGGATACGGGTATTTATGATGCGCCGGATGTATATCAGTCGCAGAGCGGTCAGGATATCTATCAGACGCCGGCTATGGGATCGGAATATCAAGGTTTCGGCGGAATGTTTTCGGGAAGTGTGCCGGAAGACAATGCGCCGGGAAACAATATTCCGGAAAATAATATTCCGGAAAA
>JAFLTF010000011.1:0-3518 GCA_022510585.1 Lachnospiraceae bacterium | reverse complement strand
CAGAATCCCTACGGAGGCAGTCAGCCCTATGGGAACAATCAGAACCCTTATGGGAGCGGGTACGGTGGTGGTCCAAATGGATACAATCCGCAATTCAATCCACAGTACAGTCCTTATACCGTTCCACAGAAAAAGAAATATACCGGTTTAATCATTGGAATTGTAATAACGTTTGTTATTTTATTTTTCATAGCGCTTATCGCCTTGTTTTATCGTACTTTTGCGGTGATTTCGAATCGAAGAAGTGAACAGGATAGAGAGTTGCATGATCATTATACCCCGTGGGATGACGATTACGAGGACTATGATGATGACTTTGATTATGGAGATTATGAAGATTTCAAAGATTATTTCTATGATCAATACGGTGACGATTATTTTGGTGACGACTATGATGAGGATTATGATTATGACGCAGACGAATACTATACCCTGCATCATGACATAAAGGATGGTCTTTCTTATTCCGTTGATCTGGAAACCGATTATTATGATGCGGATGAAAATGTATCGATATGGATGGAATATCCGGTGATCAAAGGGGAAAATGTTCCCAATCTGGATAAGATCAACGAAGCGATCCAAAAAGAAATGACAACCATAAAAGATTACTATGAAGAAGAATATGCCGGTTATATGGATGAGGAAAGTGATTATTTCCTGGCAGAGGCCACAGGTTATGTAGCCTATATGGACGAAGATGTTCTGAGTGTGGTATTTGATGAACGGATTTATTCCGATTATTACAGTTCCGTAACGCTTTATTGTATCAATGTGGATATGAGAGACGGCGTGATTCTGGATAATGTGAATCTGATCAATGTAGATGATGACTTTTCGGTAGATTTCAGACTCAGAAGCGATGAGCAGAACGGTACCATCGATGAACTGGACTGGATGACCGATCAGGAGATCACAAAGTATCTGACTTCCGCGGACAATCTGATCATATTCTATACGCCGCAGGGGATGGAGATCGGATTTAATTACAGGGAAGGCTGGGTTACCGTTACTTATCCGGATTACAAAGATTATTTGAAAATATTCTAAAAGTGTTAATTGAGAAGTCGGACAGGGCATCTTAAGACGTTCGTATAAGGTGCTCTGCCCTGCACATCCGGCGTTTCGCCAAAGATTCAATCTATAAAAATAAGAAGTTTGGGAGGAGGTGGATTTAAAGGGTGGTTTATTGGACATATAAAATGATAAACTTGCATTATCAATGAAATATCATTAAAAATGATAAATGTATTTTTATGATGTAAAAAAAGAATTGACAAAAACGAACATTTGTTTTATTCTAAATTCAGAACAAATGTTCTGTTACGAAAAGGAGAACAAAATATGGAAAGAGAAGAAAAATTAAAAGCATTGGACGCTGCCATAGGGCAGATAGAGAGACAATTCGGTAAAGGCGCAGTTATGAAATTGGGTGATCCGTCGGTACAGATGAATGTGGAGACGATTCCCACCGGTTCATTAAGCTTAGACCTTGCGTTGGGTCTTGGCGGAATCCCGAAAGGGAGGATCGTAGAGATTTATGGGCCTGAATCCAGCGGTAAGACCACGGTAACGCTGCATATGATTGCAGAGGTGCAGAAACGTGGCGGTATTGCGGGATTTATCGATGCAGAGCATGCTCTTGACCCCGTCTATGCCAGAAATATCGGGGTCGATGTGGATAATTTATATATTTCACAGCCGGACAACGGTGAGCAGGCCTTGGAAATCACGGAGACCATGGTACGTTCCGGAGCCATTGATATTGTTGTTGTAGACTCTGTTGCCGCCCTTGTGCCGAAAGCGGAGATTGATGGAGATATGGGAGATTCTCATGTGGGCTTACAGGCAAGACTGATGTCGCAGGCGCTCCGTAAACTGACCGGCGTGATCAGTAAATCTAACTGTACTGTGGTTTTTATCAATCAGCTGCGTGAAAAAGTAGGCATTATGTTTGGTAATCCCGAAACTACGACAGGCGGCCGGGCGCTCAAATTTTACTCCTCCGTCAGATTGGATGTCAGAAGAATAGAATCTTTGAAACAGGGCGGGGAAGTCATTGGCAACAGAACAAGGGTCAAGGTGGTAAAGAATAAGATCGCACCTCCGTTTAAAGAGGCAGAATTTGATATTATGTTCGGGGAAGGGATATCAACCATTGGAGATATTCTGGACCTGGCTGCTGATAACGGCATTATCAATAAAAGCGGAGCATGGTACGCGTATGAAGGAAATAAGATCGGACAAGGCAGAGAGAATGCGAAGCAGTATCTGAAGGATAATCCGGCAGTCTGCGATGAAGTAGAGCGGAAGGTTCGGGAGTTATTTAATCTGGATGTACCACAACCGGAAGAACCGGAGAAAGCAACTAAGGGAAAGGCCGCCAAGGAGGCTGCTTCCGAAGAAAAAGCCTGAATAGGACCGGATAAGTAATATGATTGTAACAGAAATTATTGCAATTACAAAATCACGATACAGGGTGGTCTTGGATGAAACGATGTCCTTCGTATTATATAAGGGTGAATTGAATCGTTTTCATATACAGGAAGGAGCAGAGTTCCCGGAGGATATTTACCGGAGTCTCCTTCATGAGACCCTCCCCAAAAGAGCCAAGCTGCGATGTATGAATCTTCTGAAATCAAGGGACTATACACGAAAACAATTGGAAGACAAACTCAGACAGGGCGGGTATCCGGCGAAGATCATTGAAGATGCCTTAGCCTATATAGAATCCTATGGTTATATCGATGATGAGAAATATGCCAAAGAATTCATTGCATACAACATGCAAAAAAAGAGCAGGATCCGAATAGAGAATGATCTGCTTAAGAGAGGGATTTCCAGAGAACTGATCTGTAAAGTGTTTGATGAACTGAAAGCAATGGGAATGGAAGCGGACGAGGTCGATATGATAGAGAAGCTTCTTTTGAAAAAAAATTTTTATACGCAGAGTGCTACTGATGAGGAAAAAAGAAAAATCTATGGTTTCCTATACAGAAAAGGCTTTCATACCGATGTGATCAACAGGGTACTATATGATTGACCATGCAATTACAGGAGTATCATCAGAGACTACTACTTGACATAACATGATTTTCGCTGTAGAATTAGTATGTTGTAGTTTTCACTGATTAATAGATATGTACAATGAAAATTAAATAAGGAGGTGCTCCTGTCAATGCAAATGCTTGGTATTGTAATAGCAGTAGCCATCACTCTCGTCGTTTCGATTCCGCTCACGGCAGTTGTAGCAACAAATTACCGTAAGAAGGTAGTAGAAGCAAAATTGGGTAATGCGGACGAGAAGGCAAGGGAGATTATTGATGAAGCTCTCAAGACCGCTGAGACGAAAAAGCGCGAGGCATTACTTGAAGCCAAAGAAGAAACCATTCATACGAAGAATGAGTTGGACAAGGAAATCAAGGAACGTCGTGCTGAGGCGCAGAGGTATGAACGCAGAATTCAGCAGAAGGAAGAGAACATTGATAAGAAAGCTGATGCTATTGAGAAAAAGGAAG
>JAFLTF010000109.1 GCA_022510585.1 Lachnospiraceae bacterium | reverse complement strand
TGTGAGAACAAATCTGTAATCACCGATTTGTTCAGCAGGGTGTGACCTTATGGAAGTGCCGCCACTATTGCAGTGGCGGCTATTACTTTCTATTATTCTGGATCAGGACGGCAACCTGATAGAGGTTGGAACGCCTGTGTGAAGTTGTAAAAGTGGAGGAAACGGTTGATATGGCGAAAGTAATTCATATATGTGGTAAGATCTGTTGTGGAAAAAGTACGTATGCAGAGAAGCTATGCATGGAGAACAAAGCAGTCTTACTCTCTGTTGATGAGATCATGCTGGCCCTTTTCGGTCTTTATGCCGGGGAGAAGCATGATGAATATGTAGAAAAAACGAAAGAATATTTACGTAATAAGTCTATAGAATTTATTGAGACCGGTGTCAATGTGGTACTGGATTGGGGATTTTGGAGGAAAGCCGAGAGAACTTTTATGAGGGAGTTTTATGCGACCCGAAAGATAGAACAGGAATTCCATTATATTGATATAAATGACGAAACCTGGAGAATGCGTTTAGACAAAAGAAATCATGCAATTTTGACCAAGGAAGTCAATGCCTATCTTGTGGATGATAATCTTTTAGCAAAATTTGAGACAATCTTTGAGATGCCAGAAAAAGATGAAATTGATGTGTGGGTCAATAACTGAAATGAAAGAATGGAGGGTGTTATGAAACAGGTTTACAATCCATATTTACCACTTGATGAATACATACCGGACGCGGAACCTCATGTTTTCGGAGACCGGGTATATGTGTATGGTTCCCATGACAAGGAAGACGGAGAAACTTTCTGTATGCTGGATTATGTATGTTACTCCGCAGCTGTTGACGATTTGAAAGAGTGGCGCTATGAAGGCGTGATCTACCGGGCCGATCAGGACCCGGATTATCAGATAGAAAATAGTGTGAATTCTCCGATAACCAGAGAGTATATGTATGCTCCCGATGTGGTTTGCGGAAATGACGGCAGATACTATCTGTATTATTGCATGTCCGGCGCAGCGGGACAGGGTGGTTATCACGGTCCGATTCAGGTGGCGGTATGCGATACGCCGGCCGGAAAATATGAGTATTTGGGATATGTAAAGAATCCGGACGGTACGCCGATGCTGGATTATGTATGTTTCGATCCAGCAGCGATCAATGATGACGGCGTCATCCGTATTTATTATGGAACACAGTATCCGTTTGAGGAAGAAACGGATTTCTTTGAAAATGAGGAGTCGATCCGGGCAGAGATGGAGATGTTTCATAAGAGCCGGGAAGAAATCCTGACTTTTGCCCGCAAAGACAGCGTTATGGGACCTTGTATGGTCACTTTGCAGGACGATATGCTTACCGTGAGAGAGGCGGCGAAACATATCATTCCTTATAAAGTGAAAGGAACAACTTTTGAGGAGCATCCTTTTTTTGAAGGCAGTTCTATCAGGAAGGTAAAAAATAAATATTATTTCGCGTATTCGTCAATGAAAAACCATGAATTATGTTATGCGGTCAGCGATCATCCGGACAGAGATTTCGTCTTTGGCGGAACCCTCGTTTCCAACGGAGATGTGGGACTTCATGGCAGAACGGAGAAAGAACGGCTGAACATGACCGGAACCACTCATGGAGGCATAGAGTGTATTAACGGAGAATGGTATGTTTTTTATCACCGTCTCACGCATAAATCGGATTACAGCAGGCAGGGATGCGCTGAGAAAATTACCATAGACGAGAATGGGAAAATTGAGCAGGCAGAGATGACTTCCTGTGGATTAAACGGCAGACCTCTTGTAGCCGAGGGAGTGTATCCCGCCGCGATCTGCTGTCATTTGACCAATGGGAGCATGCCTCACGGTTCAAATCAGAAACTTGCCGCTCATTTTCCTCATGTGGGCAGCAGGAACAATGAAAGATTTATCGCACAGCTGCAGGATCATACCCTGATCGGATACAAATATTTTGCTTTTGACTCCGTAAAAGCATTTTCTGTGACGATGAAGTCGGAAAAAGATGCAGTCATGGAAGTTTATCAGGGTATTCCAAAGGACTATGCAGCCAGCGCAGAAACTTACGGGACTATGATCGGTAAAATAGAAATCCCCGCCTCCGATGACTGGACTGTCACGAAGGCGGAGATCCCCTTTGAAAAAGGTGTTACCCCTTTGTATTTGAAATATATCGGTTCGGGGGAAGGCTCTCTAAAAGAGATTAATTTCTTCACCGCATAATACTGAATCCATCTTTGGTCAGACCGCTTCCGTATTGGAATAAGATATCACTGTCGGCAGCTTCGGATTTATCGGCAATGTCGGCAGTACTTTTCGTCCAGGTATATTTGAGGGTGCCTGTAAAATCCTGGTCTCCTAAGAGGACGTCGGCAATGCCGGCGCCTTCCGTACCCGGAAGCCAGGCCATGATCAGTGCATCGAAATAATCCATCTGATCCGTTATGGATAGCGGTCTTCCGGACATCAGAAGTGCAATGACCGGAATATCCGGATGATTGGCTGTCGCTTCATTTACTGTTGTCAATAACTTCCTGTCCATACCCGGTATGACCAGATCGGCAGGCCATCTGTCCCCGTCTGTTTCCGCATAAGGCATTTCGCCCATGACAACAAGGACCGCGTCATAGTCAGCGCTTTCTTCTCCGGTTTCGCTGTAATCAATGGTCACACCTTCCGCTGCGGCCTCCTGCAGCCCCTTAAGGATCGTGGTTCCTTCCGTGATATCACCGGCAGAACCCTGCCAGGAAATGGTCCAGCCTCCGCACTGTATGCCGATGTCGTTTGCTTTCTTTCCTACTACCAGTATCCTTTTGCTTTCTGCAAACGTTTCTATTGCGGTTTTTTCGTTGATTTTATCATTTTTTAACAAAACCAGAGATTTGGCAACAGCCTCTCTTGCAATGGCACGATGCTCTTTACTGCCGAAGGTCTCCATCAGGGACTGCTCTGTGGCTCCGCCTATCTCTTCTTCAAAAAGCCCCGCTTCAAACTTTACCCGCAGGATCCGGCTGACTGCATCATCGATTCTGGTGATATTCACCCTGTTTTCTTCTACGAGTTCCTTTAACAGTGTCATGAACTCTTTCCAGGTATAGGGTTCCATAAACATATCGATTCCGGCATTGACTGCGTGTTCGATCTGATCTTTATAGGTATCGCCGCTTACCTGCTGGGTTCCGTTGTAATCGCTGACAACAAGACCGGTAAATCCCAACTCTCCTTTTAATACGTCAGTGATCAGATATTTATCTTCATGTGTTTTCACCCCGTTAACGCTGGAGAAAGATACCATGACTGTTCTTACACCGGATTCTATCAGGCTGCGGTACGGAATCAACAATTCATCGTGTAAAAGTGTATCAAATTCCGATTCATCCATTTTGACATTCCCCTGATTGGCTCCGTTCATGGTGTAACCTTCCCCTATGTAATGCTTGGCTGTTGCAAGTATATGGGAATCATCCAAGTATTCTGTGCTACCGGATTCACCCTGCAGACCGTTTACCAAAGCTGTAGCCAGATCAGCCACTGTCTGGGAATCTTCCGCAAAGCCTTCATAGGTACGTCCCCACAACTCATTCTGCGGGTTTCCAAGGGTCGGTGCAAAGGTCCATTGGATGCCGGTTGCACGCACCTCTTTGGCAGTAGCCTGACCGATGCGCTGCATCAGATCTGTATCGTTTGCCGCGCCTAACCCGATGTTGTGAGGATAAACTGTTGCACCGTATACATGGCTGTTTCCGTGAACCGCGTCAATACCATAGAGGAGCGGGATTGAAAGCCGGCTCTGCAATGCTGCCTGTTTCAAATCGTTTACCTGTGTCTGCCAGTCTGCTGCAGTATTACCGCTTTTCGGTGAGGTGTCTCCGCCGTTTAAGACCGAGCCGATGCCATAGGTTTCAATGTCTTTATTGCTGACGGCAGTCTGTTCCGGCTGGATCATCTGGGCAATTTTTTCTTCCAGAGTCATCTGTGACAATAATGCGGATACACGTTCCTCTACATCTTTGCTTGCATCCATATACAGAGCTTTGTTAAGCTCGGCCGGTTCGGTCGGTACATAAGACTCCGTTTCCTCCGGCTGTGCTGTATTCGTCGTCGGATCGACGTCTGTTGTCATATCGATATCCGTTGCCAGATCCGTATTTAATGCAGATTCTGCAGCGGACGGATTTTTGCTGCCGCAGGCAACAAGTGTGATCACCAGGATAAAGATGATTGCCGCAATGATCGTCTTGACCCATAGCCATATTTTCTGCTTTTTGTCCATTTTGTTTCCCTTCCTTTTATGTAATTATCACTTTTTCGTTATTTTCTCAATGATGTATATTCACTGTATGTTTACTATTATAGCTTATCTTTCTTAGATAATCTACGTTAAAAAATGATTCCTTCTAAAATTCCTTCCAAAAGGCAACTTGGATACCTCATTTTGACGGAGGTCGTCCATGCGGTTCACTCTATTTGGTTTACATAACACAAAAAGTACAGTTTATTCCTTTAAAAATACCGTTTGTTCCGTGAGAGTTGTAATAAAATAATAATTTTTGTAGATTGATTGGGTAATGTAGTGTATAGTATTAGGTGTATACTATTTTATTATGTTTATTATGGTAGTTAGTTTAGTTGTTAGAGGTACTGAGGAGGACCAAACATTATGAAAACCAGAAAAACCAGCATTGCAGCACAACTGTTTCTATTTATCCTGGGAGCTGCTATCGTTGTTGCATCGATCGTGGGAGGCGTTTCTTATTCCACTATGGGAAAATTCCTGAAGGAAAAAAGTATGGATGACGTTGTTGAGATTGCAGTCATTGCAGCACAAAACGTTGACGGAGAGACTTTTTCAAAGGCAGTGGAAGGAGATGAAGAAGCGCTTGAAACGGTCAAAGACTCGTTAAGCTTCTTTTTGGTGGGAGAATCCGTGACCTATGTTTATACATTGATGCCCAAGGATGCGAGTAATTTTCAGTTTGTTGTGGACACGGATCCGGATGATCCCGGAGAATACGCTGAAGATTATGAGGCACAGGATGCCATGTTCGAGGCGATGGAGGGACACCCCTCCGTAACGAAAGAACCTTTCACCGATGAATGGGGAACCTTCTATAGCGGTTATGCGCCGATTTCCTATGAAGGAAAGGTACTTGGTATCGTTGCGGTAGATTATGAGGCATCTTCTATACAGACCTCACTAAACAGCCTTGTACGCAATATTTTGATTGCGGTAATACTCGGCGTTGTTTTTGCAGCTCTGATAGCTGCGATCATAGCAGTCAGAATGAGACGGAATTTCATCAAAGTAAATGATAAAATTATGGATGTTGCTTCCGACGACGGCGATCTGACTAAGGTTTTGGAGATCACTTCCGGAGACGAGTTAGAAGTGATAGGCGGCAATTTGAACAGACTTTTGCAAAAAACCGGCAACACGGTCAGGGAGATCAAGGTCGGAACCGCCAGTATTGAATCTAAAATGGGTGACATCAATTCCCATGTTTCGGGCTCAGTGGATCGTATTACCGATATTAATGATACCGTGAATAATATGGTGGCATCCTCCGAGGAAATCGCGGCATCGATCGGAACAGCCACCGAACAGGTGGATTTTGTATATAATGATATCAGGAATATGGTAGAGATCGTCACGCTGAATACA
>JAFLTF010000108.1 GCA_022510585.1 Lachnospiraceae bacterium | reverse complement strand
GAATGATGTCCGGGCATTATAACTGCACTTTGCTCTGCATCAAATTCTAAGATGGGGATTTGATTTTTGCATACTGCCATATCACACAAAGAAGCAAACCCCATAGCTGCTTTGACAATGTGCATTCCCTCTGTCCCTATAAGATTTTCCAAAAGAACAAATGCAACCTCGGGTGCAGTCTGAGGACAATAGGATGTGATGATATGATCTGTTTTAACAACTGGTTCATTCACTACTTCCACCCCGTATTCTGCAAGTTGTTTCTGCCTATGTCCATTATTCAGATGATAAGTTGTAGCTTTTTTCCCTGTCAGGATGCCGCTATGGGCAAGCGCAAGCGCTGCGACACAAACTGTTGCTATCATCTTATGTTGATTATTAAATTTGTTAATCATCTCCGATAATTCTTCGGAAAAAGCCTCTTCATAAAATCCGAATTCTTCAAAACCGCCTGGGATTGCTAACGCATCATACTCATCTACACAAATATCTTTTAACAATAGATCAACAGTTACGGGAACGCCAAAAGCGCTGATCACAGTTTTTTGAAATCCGCAAGTGACCACCTCTACATTATGATGATAATCGTTTCTTGCCCAACCCATAACATCAATAAACACGCTGGCTTCCATTGTTTCAAATCCTTTTGCAAGGAATAATAATACCTTCATTTTAGCACCCTCTAAATCAGAATCATGAATTCGTCCAAACTAAATCCTTATTTTACTATGACCGAATGTTGGTTGATTGTCAATGGCACACATTTATTTTTTCCGATAAAATGCTTCTATAGCCTTCCCCAAATATTCCGCTGCCCCGGAACCCCACACGCTATCCGTGGCTTTTTGGAGTTCCGTATTGGTCTGATAATGATGCGCCGTTTCCAAAAGCAGTTTCGTTACATCTTCCATTCCGAACAATTCCCGGTAAATCAAGTCATACTCTCTCATAAGGAGTTGAATCTCAGCAGAATGCACATCACGGCCCTTTTTATCAATAAGCGCTCTGGTTACTGCATCCATCCGTCTCTGGCATTCCGGAAATTTTTCAGCTCTGCCGGGATTTTTGGAAGCTTCTATAGTAGCTTCTTTACTTCCGTACCATTCAACCACTTTTGCAAAGTTCTTTTGTGCCTGTTCTGAAGCTGCGCTCTTCAGAAAATGTTCCTCGAACGCATCCATACTTCCATATCTGTCAATAAAGATCTGTTTTTGCTCATCATTCATGTTGTTGACCATGTCGGTATATATGGTGCGGATATCTGTTTCATCAAACACTGTAAAATCCATTTTAGTATCTCCTTTCAAAATATCATCAATGCTGGAGATTAAACGCTCTATACGTTTCTTCTTAGTTTCCAGCATTTTTCTCTGCATCTGCAGAATCTGGTCTCTATCAAGATCAGGGTTATCCATGACAGCTTTGATTTCTTTTAAAGGAATACCAAATTCACGGAAGAACAAAATCTGTTGCAAAGTCTCCAAGGCTTTATCGTCATAAAGCCGATATCCTGCTTCACTTTTTCCCGTAGGAGTAAATAACCCTATTTCATCATAGTAGTGAAGCGTGCGCACACTGATACCTGTGAGTTCTGATATTTCCTTAACTGTCATCATTCTATTAGTCCTCCCTGTTCTTGATATAATCACTTTACGCTATGACGCTCCGTGAGGGTCAAGAGGTTTTTTAATTATTTTGAAAGAAAAAGCGATAAAACTAAAGCAGTCTTATCGCCTTATGCATTCTATATATGTTTCCGAATGATTGCAAAACTTCATTACAAATACTGCGGTTTATCAGAATCCTGCAGCACGTCTACGATCTTTTTGACCTCCTGTGCCCTGTTTTTGTCACAAACCAGTACCGCATCCTCTGTCTCCACCACAATCACATTTTCCAGACCTATGGTTGTCACCAGTTTACTTTTGGCATAAATAATACAATCGTGGGTATCAATATGCACCTGCTCTCCATAAGTAATATTTCCATGCTCATCTTTGTCATACAGGGCTTCCAGCGCATCCCAGCTTCCCACATCGCTCCAGCCAAAATCCCCTTCCAATACCAATACTTTATCGGCACGTTCCATTATACCATAGTCTATGGAAATCTTAGGGATAACGGAATAGGTTTCCTGAATCACTTCTTTTTCTTTTTCCGTATTCATTGCCGCGCCTATCTTTTGCAGACAGGAATAGATATCCGGCAGAAGCGTCTCAAAATAATGCAGAATGGTGGAAGCCTTCCAGATGAACATGCCGCTGTTCCACAAATATTCTCCTGATAAAAGATACTCTTTTGCCTTCTGTAAATTCGGTTTTTCTACAAAATGTCTGACTCCAAAATAGAGATTATCCGTTTTGTTTTCTTCATGACAGATATAGCCGTACCCCGTGGAAGGAAAAGTAGGCTGGATGCCAATTGTGACAAGTGCGTCAGTTTTTTCGGCGACCTGAATTGCATCCGCAAGTACTTTCTTATAAACATCCGTCTTTTTGATATAATGATCGGAAGGCAGGACGCACATAATACCGTCCCCGTATTTCAGCAGAATTTCCATTGCCGCATAACCGATACAGGCTGCGGTATTTCTTGCCGCCGGTTCCGCCAGTACATGATCGGCACGGACTCTGCCCGACGTTGCCTGAAGCATCAGCTCTGCTTGTGTATGATTGGTAACCACAAAGATATCATCTTTTTCCACGTTTCCTTCCAACCGGTCTATGGTCTCATTCACCATCAGATCCTTTCCGGTCAGATTGAGAAGCTGCTTGGGAAGTTCCTTTCTGCTAAGCGGCCAGAACCGCGTTCCGCCGCCCCCTGCCAAAATCACACCGTATGTTTTCATTGTTTTCTCCTTTACATCCTAGCCGTATCCACATTCTCTCGAAACCAGTCATACGCCAGCTTAATTCCTTCATCAAGTTCTACCTTATGATGCCATCCCAGTTCATGCAATCTGGTAACGTCCGTCAGCTTCCTTGGCGTTCCGTCAGGCATGTCTTTATTCCAAACGATTTCTCCCTGATAACCCACCGCTGCTTTAATCTTCTCTGCCAACTCCCGGATCGTCACTTCTTTTCCCGTTCCGATGTTGACATGGCTTTCACCACTGTAATTCTCCAACAAAAATACACAGGCATCCGCCATATCATCCACATACAAAAATTCCCGAAGCGGCGTACCGGTACCCCAAAGCTCTACCGTGGGTACGGTATGGATCTTTGCCTCATGAAATTTACGAATCATTGCCGGCAGAACATGGGAACCCTGTAAGTCATAGTTATCATACGGACCGTAAAGATTTGTGGGCATACAACTGATAAAATCATCTCCATACTGCCGCTTGAAAAACTTACACATTTCAAGGCCCGCTATTTTGGCAATCGCATAAGCCTCATTCGTCTCCTCCAGGGGGCCTGTCAAAAGTGCATCTTCCGGAATCGGCTGCGGCGCCATCCTGGGATAGATACAGGTACTTCCCAGAAACAATAATTTTTTCACATGAAAATCATGGCAGCATTTGATCACATTACATTGTATATTCAGATTATCATAAGCAAAATCTGCCGGAGCCGTATTGTTCGCATTGATTCCGCCTACCTTCGCAGCCGCCAGCACAACTACATCCGGTCTCTCTTTCTCAAAGAAATCCCTGACTGCTGCCTGTTCATTCAAATCCAATTCCTGATGCGTCCTGCCAACGATATTTTCATATCCCTTTGCTTTCAGGTTTCTCACTATCGCACTGCCCACCAGTCCTCTGTGTCCCGCAACATAAATCTTATCTGTCTTTTCCATCCTGATTCCCTTTTCCTTTCCTTTTATTCCGGCGTTGCATAATAAAACCCGTCCTCTATGCCATCTCCGCGAAGTCTAATATCTGCCTTGACCGGTGATGACGGAAAACTCTCATACCCTGTTCGGTCGCCTGCAACCGGATAATAAAATGTAATTTCCTCTATCTTATAACTCTCTGTTTCAAAATTCTCATAATCTTTCTGGCAAATCCAATAGTCGTCTACATAAGCTGTGGCAATCTCTCTGCAAAAGGCTGCCGCCTTATATAACAAAAAGAGTCCAATCACTAGAAGGCATGCCTTTTCCAAATAATGCTTTCTTCTCTGCCCATCCCAGGCGCCTAAGATTTCTGTAAGCATATCCCCCCACACGACTGCCGAAACCAAATATACATAGACACATCCATAGCGGATCAAAGGCGAAGTAAACAGCCAGAATAAAAAGCAAAGGGAAAGGACTCCCTCCAATAGAAGTTTGTCCGTCAGGAATTTCCGAAGGAAGCGGATAAGAAATACCACCACAGATCCTATAGCTGCCAGGACCAAAAGCTTGTCCATGCCGCCTAGTCCCCGAAACCAGCCCGGCATCCATTCTAGAAAAGACATATCGTACCCTGTCACATCATGGTAACCTCTGCCCCAGACCTGTATTTCTTTCGCATCATAGGCTGCCATTCCCTGGGGGATCTTCCAATCCACCTGGAACAAATCGATTCCCGTAAAGGGATAAACCAGCCAACCCGACAACAGCACATTTCGGATAAGAAAAGGTGCCGCCGTCAAAATGCCAAGGAAACAAAAAAGTACAATTTCTTTCCACCTTTTTTCCCGAATCAGCATTCCTGCCGGTTTGATAACCAGAAGGATGATCAAAGCGGCGGACAGTTTCACGGTCATCAAAAATACGCCCAGTACACAGAGCATGGCATATGGAAATACTTCTTTTTCCTTTGCCTCCAACAAATCCATCCAGCGAATGACAATATAAAAAGCTGTCAAAACCATAAAGTAATCCGATGCCGGCGATATCATCTCATCAAAAATGATGAGCAGATAATAGATTCCCATCACTCTGGCAAGATCGGAGGCTTTCAATGACTTCCTTTTAAAAAGTTCTGCCACTTCCAAGCAAACTGCGGCAACAAGCAATGCCAGAAAGCCTGCTGCACAATGATAAGACTGCCCTCCGAGAAATGCCATGCTATATAGTGCAGACAATGCAAACGAAGCGCTGTTATATGCCAGCCTGCAGTGTAGATTCCCCAATCCTTTTACTACGCCGTACTCTTCTATCCAGCGAATGCTTTGCGCATGGTACAAACCGGTATCATAGTGAATGATGCCTCTGGAAGTTCCGTAAGCATACAGCAGAAACAGGAAGGTAATAAAAATGACTCGTTCGGTCAATCCATTTCCGACTATCCCTTTTTCTTTTCGCGCCTTCCGGATTCCCTGCTGTAAATCCGCAGATAACTGTTTTCTGCACAGAAATGCAATCGCCAGACAAAGCGCCGATAAAACCAGATTCGCTGCCAATCCCACCGGTGCAAAAATACTGAAAAACTGCGCGTAAACAGTCGCTCCCGCAAAACCGCACATCAGATATCCGTCCCATCTTCGTATCCGATAGGGACAAATACGGGTAATACCGGTCAGAATCCCATATCCCAACAGGAATGTGGTTATGAACATATAGAGCCATATCAAACTGACAGAAATCATATCATTCCCCTACAGTGCTTTTTATGATTTTACAACCTATTTCCCGCTCTTTTTCTGTTTCTTACTTTTATATTCTTTACAGCTGATTCCTGCAACATCTTTTAAATCGGCATCCATCATCATGGCAACCAGACCGTTAAAATCAACTTTTC
>JAFLTF010000107.1 GCA_022510585.1 Lachnospiraceae bacterium | reverse complement strand
CGCGATAACGAACCATAAATTTCAGATTCCAGGTCTTACCGGACTTCAGGATGGCGCTACCCTGATATTCTGCGGCCAAACGAATTGTCTGCGTATCCGGATTAAATCCCTCGCAAGGATCTTGGTGTTGTCCTTTTTCATCTTCATAAACTGTAAATCCGTTAGGACGCCACGGGTCGATATCATCCGTATAGTTAAGCAGTCTCACATCTTCGATTTCCACATTCTTTTGTTTCAGCTTCGCATCAAACTTGATCTCGATCTCATTCTGAAGCTGTCTGTAGAGCGTATTACCGTTCGGCGAAGATACTGTGATCTTAGGTTTACCCTGTTTCACCTTGATCTTAAGCACCTTGGTGGCCCGATAACCATGACTGAATTTCGGCTGTACCCAGAATACTGCTTTGACCTGATAGGTAACATTTGTTGCAAGGGTTGCCCCGTCTTGTGCTTTGATCTCAAATTTGCCATTCTCATCAATGACGTCGGTTCTAAAGAAGGAACCGTGATCTCCTTCCAAATCTACACCATCAATTTCTCCAGCCAGATTGCTAAGCTTCGGCGTATAGACAATGGAAGTTCCGTCTCTGTCTAATAAGTCGATAGAACCTTTTGCACTGATTTTGATGCTCTTATCTACAGAAACATCCACAACCTTGATCTTGAGTACCGTTGACTTCACATAGGTCTCTTCGCCGCGAATCTTCATACTTACCGTATATTGGTAAGTTCCCTTCTTAATGTCTTGCTTATAGTTTTGGTTAAAGTTTGCTTCGATAACTCTCAGTTCTTCATTCTGTTCATCATCTTCATAGTGCCTATAGTCCACCTTGAGGAAGTCATCTGACGCTGCGTTCTTTGCTGTGATCGTAATATCCACAGGTACATTCTTCAGGAGGTCCTGATTGTAGCCTTTCAACTGCAAAGTAGTTCTTGCATGTTGATACCGCCAGATTTCTGCATTCTTATTCAGGGTGATCGTGGAAGCGCTCAGCTTCGGTGTCGGCAGAGAGGTATCTACTTTAAGGCTGTAATTTACCGTCATGGGGGTCGTCCAGCCGTCCTCTGTCACTTCGATCTTGAATTTGAAGGTCTCACTCACGGGACTAGCGGTTTTTAATGTAAAGGTCAGGGTTGCTCCCTCATCCCATTCTACATCATAGGTATTCTTCTTCTTCGTTTCAACGGTTTTCTTTTCCTTATTTGCCTCTGTAAAGGTGGCTGCCGAATCACCTTGCCCTTTAACAGTTACCTTTGAAACGCTAGCAAATTCACTCCCGGTTGCTTTATTTTTAAGCGTCACTATGGAAGTTTTAAGTCCCAGCTTGGTATACAGGGTATCCGATGCCGGTGACAGTACAACTTTCGGTTTAGCGCTTGTCACTCCGATGGAAAGACTCTTTTTAACCTCTCCGTATCCGTCCAGCTTATAGGTAAGCGTACCTTTCTTTTGGGTTGGCTTATCTACCTTCGATTTAATCCAATAATTATACCCGGATTTTGCATCACCGTCAGCAAATTCTATTTCGAAATCACAATCTGATAAACTGATCTTCTGACGGGGTGATCCTTCAGGCGCATCAACCGTTTCTGTTTCAATTGCAACTCCGCCTGTGTTTACAGTGAGCCGTCCCCATCCATTTTGGTTGGCTTTTGTGTAGAAAGTATTGACCTTCTGGGTCTGTTTGATCGTTACGGAAGGAGTCTTTGCTTCTACTTTGACAGTCAGTGTGGCTGTATAAGTATCAGTCTTCGACTGGGGTTCTCCCTCATTTTCTTCCTCCCAGCTCACCGGTAGATCCAAGGAGAAGGTATATTTCTTACTCGCTAAATTGGCTCCAGCTTTCCTTGATAAATGATAAGTGTAGAATCCATCTCTACTTGCCTCTTCACTCTTAACAAAATCAAATAAATCGCTGCCAACTCCTCTAAGTGTCGGGGCTTTTAATGTAGTATCACTTCTCGTCAGAATCACTACGTCCGCACTTGGGCTATCCTGATTCTTATTGACCGTTACTGTGGAATTCTCCAACTTCGGTGTTCTGTCTACAAACTCCAAATCATAAACCATGGAGGACTTCACTTCGTCCGAGGCCGTTACGGTAAAATATGCCATACCGTTACTTACCTTCGTTCCGGGAACGGTGAAGTCGTAGTAGTAATAGGTTATTTTATCTTCTTCCTCTCCCCTTTTTTCAGTTTGAGCTTCAGTTGCCCTTGTAGCTTTTTTATTATCAAGCTTCAGGATCGCGGTATCGTTACTGCTAAATGTCAGATTATAATTATCCGGATTGGCATCATAACGATCCTTCAAGATTTCGAGATGAAGCTCATTCTTTTCCTCATCATACCAATGACCAAAGACATCACCGCCTGCGTCATAATAACGCAGATTCGCAATGGGTTTGGTTGTTACCGTGATATTATGGGTTCCTTTTAATATTACTTTCCCATTGTTATCTCCATCTTTGATGGATACCGTAAGTGTTTTCTTTTCCGCTTTGCCTTTGGAAAGTTCTCCCACGAAGCGATAACTGATTTCTTCCGGTACAAGGCCACCTTTGCCTTCTACCGGTTTGCTTGCTGTGCTTACAGGTTTGGAACTCCATTCGGTCTTTATCCGTTTCTGATATGACTCGAACAAAGCAGTCTTTCCATAATACTGTACAACAGTCTTCCAGTCCATTCCGAACTCACTGGTCTCAAAGCGATAACCAAGTGCCACTTTACCGTCTTTCTGCACTGCCGCAGGAGCATCCATCCAATTCGGACCGTTTGAATCTTCCGGATCATCTGTATCTTCCGGATCATCTGTATCTTTCGGATCATCTGTATCTTTCGGATCATCTGTATCTTCCGAATCATCAGTATCTTCCGGTTCGGTCATATTGGCTGGACCATCCGGATTGCTAACCTCAGGTTCATTGAATTCTACAATGGAAACGCCGGTCAGTGTAACGAGGTTCACCCATATCCTATGATATTCTTCTCTTCCGTCTTCTGCCGTGTAGATTGCCGCAAACTCAGCGCCGCCTTTTGCTGCATACTGGCTCAGGCTGATATTTCCATCTACCCATTTCCATGTTCCATTATGCTTTTCTTCATTAGAGTCTGTCCATTGTGAATCCGGGATCGGTATCTCGGACAATTTCGTAGTAAAGTTGGTAATAGCAAATAAATTCGGCCAGTCTTCATCTCTAATCTCAATCCGATCTACAACCGTTACTTCACATTTGGCGGTGAGTACATTATCCGGGTCATCCCAAGGGTTATCTATTTCTGTATCTTTAAGGGATTTGACCGTAATTGTTTCAGTTCCGGCCTTATGTGCTATGATGTCACCATTCCATGGACCACCATCATAATCTACTGCCAGTTCCACAACGCCTTCTTCACTAGCTACGCCACCGCTTATTCTTTTCTCCCATTCTTGGGAACCGGGATTACATTCCACCCAGGCAGGCGTAAACAGCACATTTAGAGAATCCCACTCTTCATCACCATATAACTCTATCAGCAGTTCATACTGTCCTTTTTCTTCATTATACTTAAATTTATTATTACCATTGGTATTCTGTAAGCGAATCTCCGTTGCAATGGCAGGAGATGCATTAACTCTATAAATCTTCGCGGTCTTTGCATCACCTTTTGAAGCATTCGACGCACTCTTTGCCATAGAGTAAAGGAAGGCATCGGCACTCCAACCATCCCCTGTTTTGTTGATGGTTATTGAATATTTGGTTTCGCCTTCTTTCGCCTTAGAATTATAAGTAAACACAGCCTGACCGCTGCCGTTTACAGCATTCCATATCAGAGTTTCATCCAACTTCAACGGCGCAGGTGTTTTCACTTCAATTTTCTTATCAGCAAATCCTGCAGGAAGTTCCTCGCTGCGGGCAACCAGATACTGAGATCCTGCAGTGAAACTATCGACTTTGCCGATAGTATACCACCCACTGCCTTCATTATTATCAAAACTACCTTGAACGTCCTCCATCCATTTGGTAATTTGATTGGAGGTTACTTCAAATGTGTCGAATTCCTCATACTCATCATCACCACACCACCTTGTATCATTAACATTCACATCGATCCATTCTGCACTGGGCTTGAGATTTCCGGTAATTTTGACCGCGATTCCATTGTCCCACTCTTCGATTGCTATACCGGCAGTGATATCCGCGCTCATATTCTTCGGATGATGCAGTTGCCAGCATGTTTCTTCACTGTGCTCCCAATCCTCATCGACGAAGAAATCTTCAGAGAAAGCATATTCAATTCTACTGCGTTCATATTTTTCTCTATTCTCTTCACTATCCTCATATAAAAGGACTCTTGCATCATTGACAATATCCTTATCAATTACCATTTCCCCACGCGGAAACTCCAGTCTTACAACTTCGAATTTTTCTTCTTTTTCAGCGCGATTCTGAAGGATTTCCCTTACCTTTTCCTTCGGCAGATTCAGATTCTCTTGCCATTCAGGCACATCACGATAACTGACCACAAGGACGCGCTCCCGGTCTTCACCTTCCCCATAGTAATCAACTCTACCATTATATGTATCCGCCGAATAATTCACAAATATCCTATATGCTTTGTAGCTTCCAGATGTGTTTGCTATCAGGAAGGTATCGCCATTGTTGATAGCTTCAACCTCGTTATTCTCAACATTTACCACATCCTCATTCAGAGACTTCCACGTAGCACCAGTCGGCGCATCTGATCCCAGTAATTCTAGTAATTCTGTTATTGACTTTGTCTCTCCCGGGATCATGCTGATCTTTGTTACACCTTTATTATCCGTATCACCTTCACACAGAAGCAGACGATAGGTAACATCGCCGGTATTCTCTGATAATTCCTGGATATTATGAATGATTATCTCATCTTCGCTGCACCATGGCTGAATCCTATCCTCCAAACCGGTAATAGCACCGCCATCCTCTATGAAGGCTTTCAATGCCACCTCACTGCCGCCAAAGAGAGTGTTTTTGATTTTCCCAGCCTCCAGCCATTCCGGACGTGACACATTAATACTGACCTCGCCATTGGCTGCTGCGCCAGCAGCGTCAACCAGATCCCTTTTTAACGTTAATTTGATTCCTTGTTTGTCGCCTACCGGCGTAGCAACTGTTACGCCGCCGAAAGGGATATTTCCAGTTATCGTTTTAGGATTCTCAAAACTCCATCTATAAAAATTCTTGCTCGTATCCCAGAAGGTAAAAATGGGACACCATTCCGTTCCATCAACCAAGAGATCTACAACCGTGTTATAAGTAGTTTCACTAATTTCGGCGTTTGTAGAATAATTCAGATTCAGGTATACATTATCATATTTTGCACCTGCAGTCTTTTCTGCTGCCAATATTGTTTGGATATCTGCATCGTCCAGATATGTAGTGGCAGTAGCATCATCTTTGTGCTCAATGATCAGCATACAATTCTTTTCCCCAAAGAGATTGTAGGAATAAGAAACACTGATCTTATTGGTGGCTACATTTTCTGGAACTTCTACCGTTACCTGATATTTTCCTAATACTTCTTCTGGATCTGACTTATCTCCTGCTTGATCTTCACCTGTTCCCGTTTCTGCACCCCGTTTATAGGCTGTTAAGGTGACAGTACCGGATTTGTATGCCTTAAAGGACACAATATATAGCCAATGCGGTCCTTTTCCGTCTTCTTTTCCATCGACATACCATGGATCCATATGAATATCAACGGTTTCATCGTCTGAAGATGCCCATACGGCGCGTTGCAGCTCTGCATTGTT
>JAFLTF010000106.1 GCA_022510585.1 Lachnospiraceae bacterium | reverse complement strand
ATTCCCGCTCTCAACATGGAAGGATAACTTCCGTGTTGGGAGTCTTTTAATGTGCAGGATTTTTTCATATTTTAAGGTAAAATATTTATTTGACGAAATAGAAAGTGAGATGGTAAAATATTTATCATAAGTTGAATGCTTTTACTCTTGTGCGTAAGAAAGGTGTGATCTTAAATGGCAACAGTAAAAGAAATAGCGGAGATTGTGGGCGTTTCCAGCGCGGCGGTATCAAGGGTATTAAATTATGATGAAGGGATATCGGTCAGTCAGGAAACAAGGGAAGCAATTTTTGCAACGGCGGAAAAGATCGGATACAAGAAAAAGATCATTTACCCTAAGATTGAAAATGCGGCATTTTTGTTTTGGGTAACACAAGGGGAAGAATTAGAGGATATTTACTATCAGACAATTTATGATGAATTACTTTGTCAGGCAAAAAAGGTCAATATTCATTTGGACGTTATTACTAAAGAGCAGGGAATGGAAGCGATACCCTCAGATTTAAACGCCTTTGTGGCGCTGGGATGGATGAACCGAGAAGAACTGGAGCAGTTGTATGAAAAATGCCATAACGGAGTGTTTATTGATACCTCTCCAAATGAAAAACTTTTTGATGCGGTACGCCCCAATCTGGATTCTTTCGTCACGCAAATGGTAGACTATTTTGTGGAGAAAGGGCATAAAGAAATCGGTTTCGTAGGCGGAACGGATAGAAACGTGGATACGGGACTACCGTCGATGGATATAAGGGAATGGTCCTTTCGGCAGAGCGCGGCCTATTACGGCTGCCTGTGTGAGGATAACATCTATATCACGGGAAAATATACGGTAGAGGAGGGGTATCAGGCAGGCAAAAGGATCGCATCGCAAAAAAATATGCCTACAGCGCTCTGCGTTGCGAGCGATACCCTTGCCATCGGAGTTTTGCAGGCATTAAATGAGGAAGGGATACAGATCCCGGAGCGGATTGCGGTATTCAGTATTAACGATGTCAATGTGGCACAGTATGTATCGCCACCTTTGACAACTTTTCATATCGACATTCCCATCATCTGTGAATCGGCGTTGGACTTGCTTAGAAACAGGGCGTTAAACAGCGGAAAGGTTACGAAAGTGATCTTTGTAAACGGGGTCCCCATCTTTCGTAAGAGCTGTTGAGATGGCGATCCGCATCCATATAGAATGAGCAAAAAGAATCTGTAAAATTTACAGGTTCTTTTTTCTTGCTCATAACGCCAAAAATGGATTGACAGATAATGTTAGAAGTGTTATGGTTATTATAAGTAAATAATTTATTAATATAATAATAATATATTTACCATCTAATAGTATAAGTAAAGGAGATTACAATGATGAGCAAAAAAATAGTTTCGTTGTTACTGATGGCGGGCATGGTTGTGACACTTGCTGGATGTGGTGGTTCAGGCGCGAAAGCCCAGGCGGATGAAAACGGCAATTATGTGATAAACGGAAGTTTTGAGGAAGCCGATTTCACAGGCTGGAATGTTACGAACATTGATGATGTTACGGAAGAACTTGATATTTATACGCGGGATACGGATTGTTACGAGGGCGTACAGTCTCTTCATTTTTATTCGGGCTCAAGCGATGTTAATTTTACTGCTGAACAGACAATCTCCGGATTGGAAGCCGGTTCTTATAAGCTGACCGGACATATTCAGGGGGAGGCAGCCGGAGATGAGAACGCATCGGTTTACTTTTATGCGGTGGTTGGCGGAAATACCGTTACGGCGGATGCTTCTCTGGACGGATACGTGAACTGGTATACGTCGGAGCTTTCTGGACTTAACGTGACGGACGGAGAGATCACGATTGGCGTCAGCGTTACCACGGCTCCCGGCGGATGGGGAACCATCGACGATATCACGTTGGTAAAAGAATAAAAGTTCTTTAAAAGGCAGCATCGGGTAAGTCGCGAAAAAACTGGGCCTGAAGCGGGCGGAGGGTATAGGAATGCAGTTTATTAAGGGAATGGATGTATCTATGATCAAGGAGCTTGAGTCCTATGGTGCATCTTACTATATGGATGGTCAAAAGAAAGACCTGTTTCATATTCTTCGGGATTGCGGTACAAACATGATCAGACTCAGGATATGGCAGGATCCCTATGATGAATACGGGAAACCTTACGGCGGTGGCATGAATGATCTACAGACAACGATTGAGCTTGCAAAGCGTACTGTGGACAGCCATATGTCTTACCTGCTGGACTTTCATTACAGTGATTTCTGGGCTGACCCAGCCAAACAGGTGAAACCCAAGACCTGGAAAGCGCTTAAGGGCGTCAAGCTCGAAACGGCAGTTTATTTACATACGGTCAATACACTGAAAGCGATGAAAAATGAAAACCTGATGCCCGCAATGGTTCAGATCGGGAATGAAATCACGAAAGGATTTCTCTGGCCAGATGGGCATATCGATCATCCGGAAACGATGGCGATGCTCTTAAAGGCAGGGATTCAGGGCGTGAGGGAAGAATGTCCTGAGGCAAAGATCGTACTACATCTTGATTTTGGAACAAATAATGAGCAATATAGAAGGTGGTTTGATAAAATACAACCCTTTCACCTCGACTATGATGTGATTGGAATGTCTTATTATCCACATTGGAACGGCAGTATACAGCTTCTTCTTGATAATATGAATGATATGAGCAGTAGGTATGATAAGGATGTAATCGTTGCCGAAACTTCCATCGGATACACGACAGACACGCTGGGATGTACTGGGATCGTTTTTCTTGAGAAAGAAGAACAGGCTACCGGGTATCCGGCAACGATGGAAGGCCAGGAAAGATTTTTGAAGGATTTGTATGCGGCGGTCAGAAGTGTGAACAATCACAGAGGCATAGGGATTTTTTACTGGGAGCCTGCATGGCTTCCGATTCCTGATTGTAAATGGGCTAATCAAAATGGATGTGATTATATGAAGGATCAGGTGGAGTCAGGAAATTCCATGGCTAACCAGGCATTGTTTGATGCCGAAGGAAATGCTAACAGAGCTTTATTAAATTTAAAGACGATGTAAGGGGGTTACACAATGAAAAAGAAAACAACAGGGATCATGATAATGTGTGGACTGATTATCGGGGTTCTTTCCGGCTGTGGTTCCTCCAAGGGTCCGGACAATCAACTTACCGTATGGACCAATATGGATGTGGAAGCGGAAACGATTCAGCAGTATGCCGATATTTGGGGCGTTGCAAACGGATATGAAGTTACAGTGATTCATCAGTCGCCGTCCGTGCAGCAATTTGCACAGGCAATCAACAGTGCAGATGGTCCGGATGCGGTGGTGGGAATACCGAACGACCAACTTGCCGACTATATCAACGCCGGATTAGCTGCAGAAGTTCCTGCCAAACTTTATCAGGATGAAGACTTTTCCGACGCTGCCATTCAGGCGTGTTATGTAGATGGTATCAGATATGCAGCACCGCTCTGCGTGGAGACAACGGCCCTGTTCTACAATACAGACATGGTATCCGAAGTTCCGGCGTCCTGGGAGGAGCTTGTTATGCAGGCTGCAGAAGGCGGCGGTGTACAGTTTGATGCTACCAGTATTTATTATGACCTAGGATTCGTGAGGGCAAACGGGGGATATATTTTTCAATACGAGAATGGGGCGTATGATGTGGCTGATATTGGTCTGGCCAATGACGGAGCTGTGCAGGCCTATGAATTCATCAACGATTTGTGTAATGAATATCAACTGCTTTCGGCGGATGTTACAGCAGATATCGCAAGGAGTAATTTTCAGAATGGACAGACTGCATACTATATCGGTGGTCCGTGGGATATTGACGGTTTTTCGTCTGCAGGAACTCCATTTGCGATCGCAGAGATGCCCACCTTTAGCGGACAGCCCTTTGTTACGCCGGTAGGAACGCAGATCAGTTTTGTAAGTAATAAGAGTGACAGTCAGGATAAAGCGTGGGATTTCATTATGTACCTGATTGATAACGGAGCCGTTGGAATGTATGAGTCCGGTGACAGGATTCCGGCCAAGTTATCCGATCAGGAGAATGAACTGATACAGGGCAATGAATATTCCAAAGCATTTATCGCTCAGATCAACAATGGAGAACCGATGCCTACGGTGTCGGAAATGGGCCAGCTTTGGTCGATTCATACCAACAATATCCGTTCTATGTGGATGGGGGAACTCACCCCTAAGGAAGCGGCGGAAAATATTGTAAACCAACTGACAGAAGCAGTTGAATTAATGAATTCGGGAAAATAAAAAAGATGAAAATTTCGCAAATACGTGTAAATGAGGGATGATTTATGAAGAAAAAGAATAATGCCGGGGCATATCCCTATCTGGCGCCGGCACTGTTATCCATATTGATCGTGACCTGTCTGCCGATTGTATATACGGTTGTCATTTCCTTTACTAATTATAATATGTATCACTTAAGCGATTTTTCTTTTGTAGGGCTGGAAAACTACTTTACCGTATTTTCGGGCAGTATCAAAAATGTCTTTTTCCCGGTACTCGGATGGACGGTGTGCTTTGCAATTTTAAGTACGGCAGGTTCCTATGCCGCAGGGCTGATTCTGGCAATCCTTTTGAATAACCCGCATATGAAAGAGTCGAAAATATACAGGGCGATCCTGATCGTTCCCTGGGCGTTGCCTTCTACCATAGCGATTCTTGCATGGCAGGGACTGTTAAACGAACAATACGGCGGAATCAACAATCTGCTTCATGCTATAGGCATTGCAGCAAATGTACCATGGCTCACAGATCCGTTTTGGGCGCGAGTGGGAATTATCATTGTTAATGTATGGCTTGGATTTCCTTACATGATGAATGTATGTCTCGGAGGATTGCAGGCAATTTCCAGTGATTATTATGAAGCGGCCAAAATAGACGGAGCAACGAGATTTCAATGTTTTAAAAGTATCACACTTCCTATGGTGACGAGACTTTCCATACCATTAGTTATTTCAACTTTTGCCTCAAACTTTAATAACTTCGGGAATATCTATATGATTACGCAGGGCGGTCCCGCAAGAGTGGATAATCAGTTTGCCGGATACACGGATATCCTTGCAAGTACAACTTATAAGATGACTACCTGGTCAAACCGGTATGAACTTTCGGCAACATTCAGCGTATTGATTTTTATCATAGTGGGTACGTTTACGCTGATCAATATGCACTTATCCGGCTCTTTTAAGGAAGTCGATTAGACTGAGAAAGGAGTGTACTTAATAGCATGAAATATAAAGAAAAAATTTCCCCTTCGGATCTACGGAGCTTATGGATCAGCCGTGTCGTGATATGGATCACAATGGTGTTGGTCATCTTTCCGGCGTTATGGATCGTCATGTCATCTTTTTCGGCGGGAGACAGTTTCTTCTTGTCTTCTTTGTTTCCAGATAAGCTGAGTACGGAACATTATGTGAAATTATTTGCAGAAACAAATTTTGTGACATGGGTATTGAATTCGCTGAAGCTTTGTCTGATCGTATCGGTCATTCAGTTGATGTTGACTTCTCTGGCAGCATATGCCTTTGCAAGACTTCGTTTTACAGGCAGAAAATACGGGCTGATGTCGCTGCTGGTACTTCAGGTCTTCCCTAACAGCATGGCGGTTGCAGGTTACTATATCCTGATCTATAACTTCGGCCTTGTTGACAGTAGTGTTGCGCTTATTTTTGTATTGGCTGGGGGAAGCGCATTTAATATATGGCTTTTAAAGTCCTACATCGATGGAATTCCCATCGAGCTTGACGAGGCGGCATTGGTGGATGGTGCAAATCAGTTTCAGGTCTTTTATAAGATTGTCATGCCGTTGGCGATGCCTCAGCTGGCAGTGCTGTTTTTGTTTTCATTTATAGC
>JAFLTF010000105.1 GCA_022510585.1 Lachnospiraceae bacterium | reverse complement strand
ACACAAGACCGATATGCTAATATTTCAGCATATCGGTCCTGCTCTACATTCTTATTCATCTACTACAACAATATTGCTGCATTCTTCATATCCTACCGCTATACGATCTGTCAGGAATATTGTTTCCCCAAATGCAGCAAATGTAATCGAACTTATTTCACCGAATTTTGTACTATCACAGAGCACATACGTTTTTTTGCACTGTTCCATAGCTGTCCGCTTCATCATTGCTTCATTTGCATCAGGTGTTGTACATCCAGTCTTCTTTGTCACTCCGTTACTTCCAAAAAAGCCTTTCGTGAAATGATAGTTCTGAATCATCTGCATTGCCTGACTTCCTATAACAGCCTCAGTAGTCCCTTTCAGTTCTCCGCCTACCAGTAAGACTTTCTTACCACGTGCTGCCAGCTCTTGCGCATGTGCTACTGCATTTGTCACGAAAGTAACATCGCTCTCATCTATAAAATCCAACATATGCGCTGTTGTAGTTCCCGCATCCAGATAGACGAAATCTTCAGGTTCTATAAGTGTCGCGGCATATTTTGCAATTTTCCGTTTTTCCTCCCGGTTCAGTTCACTCTTCTGTGCTACCGTATATTCATGGGTCATCACTTTATGCTCTATCGCAATTGCCCCACCGAATACTTTTACAAGTCTTCCCTCTTTGTCAAGTGCTGTGATATCCCTGCGAATCGTAGATTCTGATGCTCCCAAAATATCTTTTATTTCTGTTACGGTAACACTCCCTTGCTTTTCCAGGAGTTTTAAGATTATTTCATGCCGTTGCTTTGTTAACATTTATTTACCCGCCTTGTACTCCTCTACATTGGTTTCCAGCACAATCTTGCGGATTGGAAGAATGCTTCCGGGCGATACGGACAATTCGTCCACACCCATAGCAAGGAATTCTTGAGTAAGTGACTGATCTGCGCCCAACTCTCCACAGATACCGGCCCATATTCCTGCCTTATGCGCATTCTCAACCACCATAGAAATCATACGAAGAATTGCCGGATGATGTGCATCATAGAACTCATCCAGTTTTGTATTCTGACGGTCAATTGCCAAAGTATACTGCGTAAGATCATTTGTTCCGATACTAAAGAAGTCTACTTCTTTTGCAAGTTCGTCACTGATAATAGCCGCTGCAGGAGTTTCAATCATAATGCCCTGCTCCGGATCACCATGTTCGATTCCTTCTACATCAAGTTCGGCTTTGACAAGAGCAACCATCTCCTGAATTCTTTTTATTTCTTTCATGCTGGTAATCATAGGATACATAATTGCTATTTTACCAAAGGCACTGGCTCTGAATAAAGCTCTGAGCTGTGTTTTAAACACTTCAGGTCTTGTCAGACATATACGGATAGCACGATATCCAAGTGCAGGATTTTCTTCATGTTCCATATTAAAGTAGTCGCACTGTTTATCCGCTCCGATATCCAGGGTACGTATAATAACTCTTTTACCTGCCATCGTCTCAGCAACCTGTTTGTAAATCGTAAACTGCTCTTCTTCCGTTGGATAATGATCATTCTCCAGATATATGAATTCACTTCTGAAAAGCCCGATTCCACCCGCGTCATTCTGAATGACTGTAGCCAAGTCTTTGATATTGCCTATATTAGCATATAACATCACTTTTTGACCGTCAAGCGTAACATTTTCTCTGCCTTTTAAGGTTTGAAGAAGTCTCTTTTTCTCTGCCTCTTCCTCCTGCTTTTTCTGCATTTTGGCCAGAGTCTCCTCATCCGGATCCACATAAATGACGCCATTTGTCCCATCTACGATTCCAAGTCTTCCGTTCACTGTATCATCAAGCGGGAGCGGTGTCCCGATAAGTGCCGGGATAGCCATTGTCCTGGCAAGAATCGCCGTGTGGGAATTCAAAGAGCCGTGAACCGTAACAAAAGATAGTACCATATCCTTATCAAGCTGCACTGTCTCAGACGGTGCCAGATCATCAGCCACTATGATCACGGGTTCCTTGGAACCTACAGAATGGTCTGCATTCCCACTAAGGACGGTAATCAGCCGCTCTGAAATATCTTTTACATCTGCTGCGCGTTCTCTCATATAATCGTCATCCATTGATGCGAACATCTGTGCAAAATTATCACCGGTCGTCGCAACAGCATATTCTGCATTCACTTCCTGATTTCGCACAATATTCTCCACAGACTCATTATAATCATCGTCCTCCAGCATCATCTGGTGAACCTCGAAAATTGCCGCATTAGCTTCTCCGACTTCCTTAAGCGCTTTATCATAGAGTCCCTGAAGCTGAAGGATTGCTTCCTTGCGCGCTGCGTTATACCGCTCCACCTCTGCATCGGCATCCGTAATTTTTACACGCTTTATCATCTGTTCTTTCTTTTGATAAACGCTGATCTTACCGATCGCTATGCCTCCAAATACACTTTTACCGCTATATGTCTTCATTTTACAAGTTCTCCTGCATGAATTTGCTGATTGCTTCATATGCCGCTTCTTCGTCTGCACCGTCAAAGGTCAATGTTATCTCATCACCTTTTTTAGCACCAAGTCCCATCACACCAAAGATTGCTTTGCTGTTCATTACTTTGTCGCCTTTTCCGATCTTAATGTCGCAGGAAAATTCTTTTACTGCTTTTACCAGCAGTCCTGCCGGACGTGCGTGGATTCCTTCCGGATCTGTAATTACATACTTGAATTCTTTCACAGCTTATTTCCTCCTTTTATTTTAATTATTATTTATAATTTTTATTTAGTCCACTTTTTTCTTAAGTACTCCGAGAAGCACTGCTGAAATTACGGTTCCTATAACCAACGCTACCAGATACATTAACGCATTTCCCATTACCGGTACTACGAAGATTCCGCCGTGAGGTGCCATAAGTGTACATCCGAACATCATAGAGCATGCTCCGGCAACCGCAGAACCTATAATGCAGGAAGGCAACACATGTATCGGGTCTGATGCCGCGAAAGGAATCGCACCTTCTGTAATAAATGCAAGACCCATAATGAAGTTCGTCGGTCCGGACTCTCTTTCTTCTTTTGTAAATTTATTTTTAAACAACAGCGTTGCAAGTGCAATTGCACACGGAGGTGTCATACCACCGATCATAACTGCTGCCATGATATCATAATTGCCCGCTGCGATTGCTGCTGTTCCAAACACATAAGCGGCTTTATTAAACGGACCGCCCATATCAATTGCCATCATACCGCCAAGAACAAGACCAAGAACCAGCTTACTTGCACCGCCCATACTGGTCAGACCATTATTGAGTGCCGTATTGATACCGCCCATGATTGGCTCTATGATAAATACCATGATAAGTCCTATGAAGAAAATTCCCAGTACCGGGTATAGCAAGACCGGTGCAATCTTTTCGATTGCCTGCGGCAATTTGTCGCAGACCTTGCGAAGGCCTATGATCAGATATCCCGCAATAAATCCGGCAGCCAGTGCTCCGAGGAAGCCTGAGCTTCCGTTTGCTGCCATCATACCACCCACAAAACCGACAGCCAGTGCCGGTCTGTCGCCGATTGCCATGGCAATATATCCGGCCAGGACAGGCAGCATAAATCCGAATGCTACACCACCAATATTTTTAAACATCGCTGCGACAGGTGTGATTGTACCAAAATTCGCTCTTTCTGCTTCTGCCAGCGAATTCATATCTACAAACAAACCATCAAGCAGGAATGAAATTGCAATCAGAATACCGCCTCCGACAACAAACGGAAGCATGTGGGAAACTCCGTTCATCAACTGTGTATAAATCTGATGGCCAATACCGCCTCCTGCTTTTCCTGAAGACTGAGACTGGGCACTTGCATTTGCACTGTGATATATCGGAACATTTCCCGAAACTGCAAGTTCAATCAGTTCATCCGCTTTATTAATACCATCAGACACCTGGCGCTCAATGACCTTTTTACCATCAAAACGGTCCATCGGAACCTGTGCATCTGCAGCAACTATGATACAGTCTGCTTCTGCAATTTCCTTTGCTGTGAGTGTATTCTTCGCTCCGCCAGAACCTCTGGTCTCAACCTTTACATAACATCCTTTTGCTTTTGCTGCTTTTTCAATACCTTCTGCGGCCATATATGTGTGTGCAATTCCTGTCGGGCAGGATGTTACTGCAAGAATCTTTACCTGTCCTGCTGCCGCTTCTCCCATGTCAGCCAGACGCTCATCTACACTCTTCTTTTCATCATCTGCTTTGTCAATGATCTCAAGAAATTCTTCCGGTGTCTTTGCATTGCGCAGATTAGATGTAAACGTCTCATCCATCAGCATCATAGAAAGCTTACTCAATACATCCAGATGTACATTATCCTCTGTATTCGGTGCTGCAATCAAAAACATTAATGTTACAGGCTCACCATCAAGAGAATCGAACTCTACTCCATCCGGTACTACCATAGCCGCAAGCCCAGGTTTATCAACAGCATCACACTTGCCGTGCGGGATTGCAATTCCTTCGCCGATGCCTGTCGTGCTCTCTTCTTCTCTTGCATATACCTGTTTGCGATATGCTTCCTCATCGTTTATTTTTCCGCTCTTTGCCATAAGCGCCACGATTGCATCCAAAGCTTCATTCTTGCTTTTCGGCGCCCCGTCAAGAGCTACACTTCTGATATCAAGTAAATCTGTAATCCTCATTTTATACCTCCTGCATTTTCCTGATATAAAATATAACCTCTTTCATTCTTTCTATTCTGTTACTGCTGTTACCTGGGCATAGACTGCCTTGATTTCTTCCTTTGTTGCCAGATTCTCCGAAAATGCACTGGCGCTTCCTGCAGAAACTCCCATATAGAATGCATACTCATAATCCTGCTTTTCCATCCAACCGGCCATAAATCCGGCTACCATCGAGTCTCCGGCTCCCACGCCATTTACAAGAGTTCCTTTCGGAGCAGGTGTACTAATAACCTGACCGTCGGAAGCTATGAGTACTGCTCCTTCCCCTGCCATAGAAACCAACACATTTTGTGCACCCATTTCCTGAAGTTTCTTGCCGTAAGGAACAACTTCTTCTCTTGTTTCTAATTTTACTCCAAAGATTTCTCCAAGTTCGTGGTTATTCGGTTTGATCAGAAACGGATGATAAGGAAGGACATTCATAAGTAAATCTTTTGTTGCATCCACTGCTATCTGTACTCCTCTGCCATCCAGCATCTCCATAATCTTCTGGTATGCGTCATCAGGCATACTTGCCGGAATACTTCCTGACAGAAACAAAACATCGCCCTTATCAAGCTTATTTAACTGGTCCATCAGCATTTTGATCTCTTCATCGCTGATCTTTGGTCCCTGGCCATTAATCTCAGTTCCGTCAATTGATTTTAACTTCAGATTTATACGTGAAAAGCCATCTTCGATCGGGATGAATCCATTCTTTACCCCCATATCTTCCAGCCGCCGTACAATTTCGGCTCCGGTAAATCCTGCTATGAATCCCAGTGCTGTACTCTCAATTCCCAGATTCATAAGAACTGTAGATACATTGATTCCCTTCCCCCCGGGAAGCAAATGCTCTGAACTGGTCCGGTTTGTCAGACCAAGCTTAAAGTCATTAACGGATACAATATAATCCAGCGACGGATTAAATGTCACTGTATAAATCATCCATATCCCTCCTTTTCTTACTTATTTGCTCGTATTTGACTTTGTATTTGTAGTATACAGCCATATTCATCCAAAATCAATCACAACAAGTCACAAACACGCAGTCCTCTTTTCGTCTATTTTGCACAAAATTGATTGTTTATGAATGTTTTTGGTTATATTGTGCCAATAATGAGGAATATAATTTGGGTTTGCAAATAACAACAGCATCAGTTTTCAGAAACAATTTCAACGGGTACATTACCGTCCCCTTCCGCTTTCTTACGGTCCTCATC
>JAFLTF010000104.1:4670-6013 GCA_022510585.1 Lachnospiraceae bacterium | reverse complement strand
TTAAGCATCCAGCGCATCTTCTTCCCGATTATTATACTTTGCCAGAATGTTGTTGATTTTATCCGTAGGTGTATAGATATTCGACATGGATACGTCATGGTTCATGAAGTTGATGATGGAAGCAATGAACTTACTCATATCCGCTTCCTGATAATAAGGCTTTTCCTTTAATTCAGGCAGCTGATAACACATATTGGTGGTAATGATACGGTCGAAATAGCATTTTTCATAAGCTTCATCAAAAGCAGCCATTCCATCCGTGAAAAGACCAAAGGTGGCGCAGATGAAAACACGTTTTGCATTCATCTTCTTTAACTGTTTCGCCGTATCGATCATGCTGCCGCCGGAAGAGATCATATCGTCGATGATGATCACATCTTTGCCGTCAATATTGTCTCCCAGAAATTCATGCGCAACAATAGGGTTTTTCCCGTTGACGATCGTAGTGTAATCGCGGCGTTTGTAGAACATACCGGTATCCACACCAAGGACATTGGCAAAATACACGGCTCTGTCAAGGGCGCCCTCATCCGGACTAATCACGATAGTATGATACTTGTCGATGATCAGATCGTCCTCGGTCTGCAGAAGCGCTCTCATAAACTGATAATGAGGCGTATAGTTGTCAAATCCTTTTAAAGGTACGGAGTTCTGGACTCTGGGGTCATGGGCATCAAAAGTAATAAAATTGGAAACACCCATATCCATCAGTTCCTCAATCGCATAAGCACAGTCCAGAGATTCCCGTCCGGTTCTTTTGTGTTGTCTGCCTTCATAGAGGAAAGGCATGATGACATTGACTCTGTGTGCCTTTCCATTGATTGCAGCAATGATTCTTTTTAAGTCCTGATAATGATCATCCGGAGACATATGGTTGGTAAAACCGTTCATCTGATAGGTAATGCTGTGGTTACAAACATCCGTCAGAATAAAAATATCCTTACCCCGGACAGAACTGCTAAGAATTGCTTTTCCTTCCCCATTTTCAAAGCGGGGACAGTCTACCTGGATTAGGTAATTGTTTTCCATATACCCATAAAAGGCAGGATCATTTTTAAAACTATTGTTCAAACTCTGTCTAAATTCCACCAGATATTGATTGATCTTCTGAGCCAGAGGAAGAGCTGCGTCCGTTGTCAGGATCATAATCGGGGCAACCGGCATTGCTGTTTTCAATTCTTCTATATTCGGCATAGTTTTCTCCAATCTGTGAAAAATGCAAATGACTGTACTTGCGCATTTATGAAAAAGTTAATAGAACCGTCATTTACTTTATAACATTAAGAGATAGCAACGTCAAGATGTTTTACCCTAAGCCATGCAGAAAATTATGTACGATTTTC
>JAFLTF010000104.1:0-4570 GCA_022510585.1 Lachnospiraceae bacterium | reverse complement strand
GGAGGAAACAACATGAACCACACAACCCATATCATCCAAACTGTTCGTCAAGGTTCTATTGCCGAGGAACTTGGAATAGAAGCCGGAGACATCCTGCTTAAGATCAATGATAATGATATTGCAGATATTTTCGATTATCAGTATTTTACACAGGATGAATATATAGAAGTGCTCATTCGTAAACCAAACGGTGAGGAATGGTTATTAGAGATCGACAAAGACTATGATGAAGATCTGGGTGTGGAATTTGAAAATGGTTTGATGGATGATTACCGTTCCTGCCGGAATAAATGTATTTTCTGTTTTATCGATCAGATGCCGGAAGGCATGCGGGAAACTTTGTACTTTAAAGATGATGATTCTCGCTTATCTTTTTTACAGGGTAACTATGTGACATTGACGAATATGACCGATGCCGATATGGAAAGGATCATACGGTATCACCTGTCCCCGATCAACATTTCCTTCCAGACCACAAACCCCGAGCTTCGCTGCAAAATGCTGAATAACCGTTTTGCGGGAGAGGCGCTTGCGTGTGTGGACAGACTCTATGAGGCAGGCATTACCATGAATGGACAGATTGTCCTGTGTAAGGGCATTAACGATGGGGCTGAGTTGGAGAGAAGTATTTCTGATCTGACAGCGTATCTGCCCCATCTTGCGAGTGTATCGGTGGTTCCGGTGGGGTTGACCAGGTACAGAGAGGGACTGTTTCCATTGGAACCGTTTGAAAAAGAGGATGCCGTTCAGGTTTTGGAGTGTATCCATAGATGGCAGAATAAAATTTACAGGGAGCATGGCGTTCATTTTGTTCATGCTTCCGACGAGTGGTATCTTCTGGCAGAACAGGAGCTGCCGGAAAAGGAACGTTACGACGGATATTTGCAGTTGGAAAACGGCGTCGGTATGCTGCGGCTTTTAATGGAGGAGTTTCAGGAGGCTATGTCCATGCTGCCACCGAGAGAAGGCATACAGAAAAACGTCGCAGAAGAGCTGTCTCTGGTGACCGGGGAACTGGCCTATCCTTATATCAGGAAGATGGCCGAAACGATCATGGAACGTTTTCCAAAACTGCAGATTCATGTTTATGCCATTACCAATTATTTTTTCGGAGAACGGATTACGGTATCGGGGCTTTTGACCGGTCAGGATATCATCAGCCAGTTACAGGGGAAAGAATTGGGAAAGCGCCTTTTGCTGCCGCAGAATGTGCTGCGCAGCGGAGAGGATTATTTTTTGGATGATATCACGGTCCCAGAAGTTGAAAAGGCTTTACAAGTGAAGGTAGATATTGTAAAATCAAGCGGACATGATTTTGTAAATACGATAGTAAAGATAAACGATGAGTTTATGTTACAATAGAGGGAGAACGTATGGCGAAGAAAAAATCCAGGCCGATCGTTGCAGTGGTAGGAAGACCGAATGTGGGAAAATCCACTCTGTTTAATGCATTGGCAGGAGAAAAAATATCGATTGTAAAAGATACGCCGGGCATTACCAGAGACAGAATCTATGCGGATGTCACATGGCTGGATATGAGCTTTACCCTGATCGATACAGGCGGAATTGAACCCGAAAGCAAAGATATTATTTTATCGCAGATGCGACAGCAGGCGCAGATTGCCATTGATACCGCGGATGTTATCATTTTTATGGTGGATGTAAAACAAGGGCTTATTGATGCGGATTCCAAAGTGGCGGATATGCTGCGCCGCAGCAAAAAACCGGTGGTACTGACTGTCAATAAAGTAGATGATTTCAATAAATATATGGCGGATGTTTACGAATTTTATCAGCTGGGGATCGGAGAACCCTTTCCGATTTCTTCCGTGAACAAACTTGGTTTCGGAGACTTGCTGGATGAGGTTGCTTCCCATTTTGATAAAGAGCTGGCAAAAGAAGAAGAGGAAGATGAACGGATCAAAGTGGCGATCGTCGGAAAGCCGAATGTAGGCAAGTCTTCTATCATCAATAAGCTGATCGGAGAGAACAGAGTCATTGTATCCGATATTGCGGGAACCACACGGGATGCCATCGATACGGAGATCACCTATCAGGGAAAGGAATATGTATTTATCGATACGGCAGGTCTGCGGCGTAAAAATAAGATCAAAGAGGAATTGGAACGCTATATGATCATCCGTACCGTTTCTGCGGTGGAACGTGCCGATATTGTCATTCTCGTTATCGATGCGACGGAAGGGATCACCGAACAGGATGCCAAGATAGCGGGGATTGCTCATGACCGCGGAAAGGCGACAATCATTGCAGTCAACAAATGGGATGCGATTGAAAAGGATGATAAAACAGTCAATCAGCATACTCAGAAGATCAGGCAGATCCTTTCTTTTATGTCCTATGCGGAGATTACTTTTATTTCAGCGGTGACGGGCCAGAGACTGTTTAAGCTGTATGAGCTTATTGATGCAGTATACGAAAACCACGCAATGCGAGTGGCGACGGGCGTATTGAATGAAATCATGTCGGAAGCGGTAGCGTTGCAACAGCCGCCGTCGGATAAAGGAAGAAGGCTCCGCCTGTATTACATTACGCAGGCTGCCGTGAAACCACCCACTTTTGTTATTTTTGTCAATGATAAGGAATTGATGCATTTTTCCTATACCAGATATATTGAGAATCAAATTCGAGAAGCCTTTGGGTTTAAAGGCACACCGCTTAAATTTATCATCAGAGAGAGAAAGGAAAATAAATAAAGTGGAGAGAGTTATTTGTCTTATTATAGGTTATGTCTTCGGTCTTTTCCAGACTGCATATATTTATGGGAAATTACATGGAATCGATATCAGAGATTACGGAAGCGGGAATGCCGGAACGACGAATACCATGAGAGTACTCGGAACGAAAGCCGGAATCCTGGTACTTTTGGCAGATATCATAAAATGTGTTCTTGCAGTCGTGATAACGGGATTTTTGTTCGGCGAAAAAAATCCTGAAATGATTTATCTTCTAAAACTCTATGCCGCGGCCGGCGCAATCTTAGGACATAATTTTCCTTTTTATCTGCATTTTAAAGGCGGAAAAGGAATTGCTGCTTCGGCAGGTCTGATCTTCTCCTTTCACCCTTATTTCATTCCGGTGGGAGTAGTCTTGTTTTTTACCGCTTTTTTTACCACTCACTATGTATCCTTAGGATCGCTGGTTGCCTACGCAGGGTTTCTGATTGAGATCGTGATCTTAGGGCAGCTTGGCGTTTTTGGAATGAGTCAGGCATACTTAATAGAACTTTATGTTGTCGCCGCAATTTTAACGGTGATGGCTTATTATAAGCATCGGGAGAATATCTCCAGACTGATTAAGGGAGAAGAGAGAAAGACATATCTGACTCATAAGAAGGATGGGGAAAAAGAGAAATAGAAAAAGAAAAAGGAGAAAATCTGTATGGCAAATATTGGGATTATCGGAGCGGGCAGCTGGGGCACCGCACTGGCGCTTTTGCTTCATAAAAACGGACATAAAATAACCGTCTGGTCTATTGTAGAGTCGGAGATTGAGATGCTAAGATCCGAGCATGAGCATAAAGAGAAACTGCCGGGGGTATTATTGCCGGAAGATATGGAATTTACCACGGACTTAGAAGCGGCGGTAAAAGAAAAGGATATTCTGGTACTTGCCGTACCTTCGCCCTATACGAGAAGCACCTCTAAGAGCATGGCGCCTTTTGTCAAAGACGGACAGATCATTGTGGATGTTGCCAAAGGAATTGAAGAATCTACGCTGCTTCGGCTCTCGGAGATCATTGAAGAGGAGATTCCGCAGGCGGAAGTAGCTGTTTTATCGGGGCCGTCCCATGCGGAAGAAGTAGGCAGGGGAATTCCTACCACGATCGTAGTGGGTGCCAGAAGAAAGAAAACCGCAGAATATCTGCAGAACGTTTTTATGAACGAAGTTTTTCGTGTGTATATTAGTCCGGATGTGCTGGGCATTGAACTGGGCGCGGCCTTGAAAAACGTGGTTGCGCTGGCGGCTGGGATTGCCGACGGTTTGGGTTACGGAGATAATACCAAAGCAGCGCTGATCACAAGAGGGATTGCGGAAATTGCAAGACTGGGAACCGTTATGGGAGGCAAATGGGAAACCTTTGTGGGTCTTACCGGAATCGGAGATCTGATCGTTACCTGTGCTTCCATGCACTCCAGAAACCGGCGTGCAGGCATTCTGATTGGGCAGGGCTATACCATGGAGGAGGCCATGAAGGAAGTCAAGATGGTAGTAGAGGGTGTTTATTCCGCCAAAGCTGCTATGGGGCTTGCAAAGAAATATGATGTACAGATTCCGATCATTGAACAGGTCAACATGATTTTATTCGAAGGAAAGTCGGCGGCAGAAGCGGTCGGAAGTTTGATGCTCAGAGATAAGAAGATTGAGAACCCGCTGATTCCGTGGGAAGATTGAAGGTAAAAAAACTTCTTACACTCATACTGGCAATCGCAATGGTTATAACAACGGTGCCGCAGACTGACAGCCCTGATTTGTAAAAGAATTTATATTTTCAACTATATCTGCGCCACGATCTCCGCGGTTGTTTTCGGTCTGTTCATCGTATAAATAT
>JAFLTF010000103.1 GCA_022510585.1 Lachnospiraceae bacterium | reverse complement strand
ATACAATCCATGAGATTGCATACTGTATACAAAAAGGTGCTGAAGAATGAAAGATTCCGTAGATAAGATCATAAAGGAAGCATACGCTAAAATCAATCTGGGTCTGGATGTGCTGCGGCGCAGGGAGGACGGTTATCATGAAGTAAAGATGATCATGCAGACCGTGGATATTCACGACACCCTGACTTTTGTAAAAAGGGAAGAACCCGGTATTGTGCTGGCTGTTGATGATCAGGAACTTTCTACAGACTCGGACAATTTGATCTATAAGGCGGCAAAATTGCTGCTTGAAAAAGCAGGCGTGACGCAGGGCGTTGAGATTTCTCTGCAAAAAAGGATTCCCATTGCTGCGGGAATGGCAGGAGGGAGCTCGGATGCAGCGGCAACCCTTTCAGGCTTGAATGAATTATTTTCCCTTGGATATTCCTTAGAAGAGTTACAGGCCTTGGGAGTGACATTAGGAGCGGATATTCCCTATTGTCTTATGGGAGGCACTGCTTTATCGGAGGGAATCGGTGAAATTCTAACAAGATTGCCATCACCGCCGCAGTGCAGTCTGGTGGTTGCAAAACCGGATATCAATGTTTCCACGAAGTTTGTTTATGAAAATCTGCATGTAGATACGCTGACCTATCATCCGGATGTTGACGGTATGGTGCAGGCAATCAACGCAGGAGATCTGAAAGGGATCACGGACAGGCTCGGCAATGTACTTGAGACGGTAACGATACGGGAATATCCGATTATCGATAATATAAAAGATGTGATGAAGAAGGCAGGGGCGGAAAATACGTTAATGAGCGGAAGCGGTCCTACGGTTTTCGGTATTTTTACAAAAGAAGATAGGGCGAAAGAAGCGGCACAACAGATTCGGGAACAGGGGCTTGCGGGGCAGATTTTTGTGACAGGATTTGTTTCTCCATAGAAAAATCAGTTTGTAATTGAGAGGCAATTGGTTCCATTTTCTTTGGTTAGCATTTTAAAAGGAGGAATAAGTATGGGGAGTCGGTTTCAAGCGAATATAAATGAGTTTCTTCCTTTGAGGGATGTTGTGTTTCATACGCTGCGAAAGGCAATCTTGACCGGTGAACTGAAACCGGGCGAGCGGTTGATGGAAGTTCATCTGGCAGATCAGCTCGGTGTTAGCAGGACACCGATCAGAGAGGCAATCCGGAAACTGGAGCTGGAAGGCCTTGTGATCATGATTCCCAGACGCGGCGCCGA
Organism: Lachnospiraceae bacterium; assembly: GCA_022510585.1. Taxonomy (GTDB): domain Bacteria; phylum Bacillota; class Clostridia; order Lachnospirales; family Lachnospiraceae; genus UBA3282. The sequence goes on along the minus strand of JAFLTF010000103.1, from coordinate 4,809 downwards.
GGTGGCTCAGATCACGGAAAAGAGTTTGAAGGATGTGTTGGAGGTCAGGAGAGCGTTGGATGCACTCTGTGCGGAGCTTGCCTGTGACCGGATCACGGAGGAAGAGAAACTGCAGTTGAAAAAAGCCTGTGACGACTTTGAGAAGGCGACCGCCACAGGAAATGTCACCGAGATAGCAGAAGCGGACGTGGCCTTGCATGATATTATTGTGGCAGCCACCGGAAATCAGAGATTGATGCAGCTAATCGGTAATCTGTCGGAGCAGATGTACCGATACCGCTTTGAATATATTAAAGACGAAAGTCAGCATAATCATTTGGTGGATGAGCATAGAATGATTTATGAAAGCATCATTCGTCGTGATAAGGCGGCAGCAGCCCAGGCGGCCAGAGAGCATATCGATAAACAGGAGAAATCGATCATCCGGCAGATACGCATGGAGACGAAAGAATAGCAGTACGGAATATTTTGAAGATCATCGGGAATACTCCTTGATAAGTCAGGCAGAAGTCTGACGATCAGGAGGAAGATGATAATGAATTTTAAAATATTCTTAAAAGAGAAGATAATAAACCAGAACAGTATCAAATATCTCCGGCTGGGATTCGCGGGTATAGCCGCCTTTGTCTGGTGGTGCGTCTTTTATCCGGAGTTGTGTTTCCCTCAGGGTACTTATGAGGCTGTATATGAGATGGAGGAAACAGACTCATATTCGCTTTTACAGGCGGAAGGTGACCGGATCGAGGTAGGGAGCCGTTTGCTTGAATGGATAAAACAACATACGAACTGAAGGATTAGGATGATATGAAAGAAAAAGAATCACTTTGTAATGCACCGATAGGCGTCTTTGACTCGGGTGTCGGCGGATTGACGGTTGCAAGGGAGATCATGCGCCAGCTTCCCAACGAACGCATCGTATATTTCGGAGACACGGCGAGGGTTCCTTACGGCAGCAAGTCCCGTGAGACAGTGACCAGATTTTCCAGACAGATTGTCAGATTCCTGCAAACGCAGGAGGTCAAGGCCATCGTTATTGCATGTAATACGGCAAGCGCTTATGCGTTGGATGAACTGGAACAGGAAGTGGATATACCGATCATTGGCGTAGTAAAACCGGGAGCCAAGGCAGCGATTGAAGCCACGCGTAACGGTAAGATCGGGGTGATCGCAACGGAGGCGACCATCGGCAGCGGCATTTATAAAAGATACATAGAAAAAAATGACAGTAGTGTCAGTGTTATAGGGAAAGCCTGTCCGCTGTTAGTCCCTCTTGTGGAAGAAGGGCTGTGGGAAGATCCGGTGACGGATGAAATCGCAAGGAGGTATCTGGCGGAATTGATCGATATTGACATTGATACTTTGATCCTGGGCTGTACTCATTATCCGATGATCCGCACGGCGGTAGGAAGGATCATGGGGGATGCGGTGACTTTGGTTAATCCGGCTTATGAGACAACAAGGGAATTAAAAGAATTGTTGGAAAAAGAAGGACTGGAAAGTGATAAAAGACCGGAACTGGGTACGGAGCTGTACCGTTTCTTTGTCAGTGATGCAGCGGAGAAATTCCAAAAATTTGCGAACTCTATTATTCCTTACGGCATTCTTTCCGCCAAGGCGATTCATATTGAGGAGTATTAGAATATGACCAAAGATGTCTTTCTATCCATAAGCGGTCTGCAGTTTGGACAGGGCGGAGAAGATGCCGAAAAAATAGAGACTGTCCTGCCCGGAACTTATTATGAGAAGGGCGGCAGACATTATGTACTTTATGAAGAGAGTATGGAAGGTTTTGTGAAACCTTTGAAGAATACCATAAAATTTTGCAATGGTTTTATGGAACTTAACAGGAGCGGCCCCGTCAATGTCCGTATGGTCTTTGAAGAGAATAGGAAGACCATGACAAGCTACCAGACTCCCTACGGAACCATCCTGTTGGGAATCGATACCAAAAAAATCCACATCACGCAAGACCCTGACCGGATGCTTGTGGATGTGGTTTATATTCTGGATATGGACGGAAACTATCTGGCGGATTGCAATCTTACCATTGACATCCGTGCCGGATCAAATTGTTCCGTGTAATTTTAATATTCTATTTAAGTGGTGTTGCACCGGCTTTTTCCTGTGCTTTTTCAAGAGCACGTTTGAAGAAGCCTTTTTTCTTTGCCTCTACAGGAGCCTGCTTGCCGTGCAGTCCTTTTACGTCTGTGATATAGATACCGCTGACAACCGCTTTTACTTCCTTTTTCACAGGAATGGAATCAAAGATTTTTTCATCGGAGATCAGGGACATGATCTGCGGACCGATCTTAGCCTTTACAATGGGGAGCTTGGAATTACGAAGGAGCTTGGGAGTCTGATCTAAAACGGCCTGTGGAAGTCCCGCATCTTTTAGCTTCATCCGTTTTTTATCAATGATCAGCATAGATACGGTCTGCTTCATAGCATCGATCTGTGCCTGGCTTTCTTCTTGCTTCTTCTGCATTTTTCTGCCTACAAAGTATAGAATGACTATGCCGATCACAAGAACGGCAAGAATGCTCAATAATACGATTGCCCATGTACTCATAGCGATACCTCCAAAACTAATGCATTGTATCAAATATTTTATCATTGATTTTTCCATTAAGCAAGGGAAAGCGGAAGTTTTTGCAAAGAAACTCTTTTAAGCACTGCGGATTTATGATATATTTTACTATAGGTTAAAAGAAAGGCAAGAGGGCTGTTATGAAAAAGAAAATGATATTGCTTACAGCGCTTATAATGGTTACCGGTGCGCTGTCGGCATGCGGAAAGGACGACACCTATTTAAGCGGGATCAAAGCCTCAGATTACGTTACGTTAGGGCAATATAAGGGGATTGAGATCGTAGAAAACGAACCTTCGGTGACAAATGAAAGCGTGGACGAGTACATTTCCTATATTCTTGCCCAAAAAGCGGTCAGCACGGAAGTGACAGGCCGGGCGGTAGAAGAAGGCGATACGGTCAATATCGACTATGCCGGTTATAAGGACGGCGTAGCCTTTGGCGGCGGTACCGCACAGGGACAGAATCTGAAAATCGGTTCCGGTCAATTTATCCCGGGATTTGAAGACGGATTAATTGGGAAAAATATTGGGGAAACCGTGTCTTTGGACCTGACTTTCCCTGCGGATTATCCGAGTGAAGAATTGGCAGGTGCAGCTGTTGTTTTTGAGGTGACGATCAACAGTATCAGTGTTTCAGAGACACCTGAACTTACGGATGCATTCGTGCAGGAGCTGGGTATCGAAGGCTGCAGCACGACAGCGGAATATCGGGATTATGTCTATGATCTATTTTATCAGAATGCGGTGAATAATTATGACAATAGTGTCAGAAATGATATTACGCAGACTGTTATGGCCAACTGTATCTTTAAAGATCCTCCGGAGAAAATGGTGGACAGGTATTATAACATTTTACTGGATTACATGAACAATAACGCCGCTTCGTTGAATATGGATCTGGATACTTATATGCAGAACTATTATAATATGGACCCCCAAACTTATGAGGAAACCATTCGTGAGGATGCTAAGATCATGGCGGAGCAGTGTATCATGTTTCAGGCGATTGCAGATGTGGAAGGTCTGAATCTGTCGGAAGATGAGATCGCCAGGGAGATAGAAGAGCATGCGGCAGAGTATGGCTATGAATCCGTAGACGCGTTCAAAGAACAGTCGGACGAAGAAACGCTTAAAGAAAATCTGATCGCAGATGTAGTCATGGAATTTTTGATCAAAAATGCAGATATTATAACGGAATAAAGGGAAAAGTGAGGATTTAAAAATGGATTTGACGGATGTAAAAGAGTTATATCGTAACAGGGAAACATATATCGGCAAAGAGGTAACCGTCGGCGGCTGGGTCAGGAGCATCAGAGATTCCAAGACCTTTGGCTTTATTGTGGTGAGTGACGGTACTTTTTTTGATACGCTGCAGATCGTATACAGCGACAGTCTTGAGAATTTTGAGACGATCTCCAAATTGAATGTGGGTTCCGCTATTGTGGCAAGAGGAACGATCGTAGAGACACCGCAGGCTAAACAGCCTTTTGAAATGCAGGCGGCGGAGATTATGATAGAGGGTCCTTCTACTGCGGATTACCCGTTGCAGAAAAAAAGACATACCTTCGAATATCTGCGTACGATCTCTCATCTGAGACCGAGGACCAATACCTTTCAGGCGGTCTTTCGGGTACGTTCTCTGATTGCTTATGCAATCCATACCTTTTTCCAGGAAAGAGGTTTCGTCTATGTGCATACACCGCTGATCACAAGCAGCGACTGCGAAGGCGCCGGAGAAATGTTTCAGGTGACTACCCTGGATCTGGAGAATCCTCCGAAGAATGAGGATGGCAGTATTGATTACAATGAGGACTTCTTCGGAAAACCTACCAGCCTGACGGTGAGCGGACAATTAAACGTAGAAACATATGCTTTTGCTTTTAAAAACGTTTATACTTTCGGGCCTACTTTCCGGGCGGAGAATTCCAATACCACCAGACATGCGGCAGAGTTCTGGATGATCGAGCCGGAGATCGCGTTTGCGGATCTGACCGACGATATGATGCTGGCGGAAGCCATGTTAAAGCATGTGATCCGCTATGTACTGGAGAATGCGCCGGAAGAGATGAATTTCTTTAACCAGTTTGTAGACAAAGGTTTGCTGGACAGATTACAGCATGTGCTGAATTCGGACTTTGGTCATGTTACTTATACCGAAGCCATCAATATTCTGGAAAAACACAATGATGAATTCGAATATAAAGTATCATGGGGCTGTGA
>JAFLTF010000102.1:4015-6105 GCA_022510585.1 Lachnospiraceae bacterium | reverse complement strand
ACACAGCTTGCAAATTCAACAGCAGACTTTATCAACAGGGTAGGGTTTGACTCAAGCGGAAAGGCGCGTACGGTAGCATTCGCATATCAGAAACGCAGCATGAATGACGACGGAACCAGCAATCTGGATGAAATGAAAGTGGATGTTCCAATGTTGGCAATTGTACCCATCCCAAACCTTCAAATCGATGAGGTAAACATACTCTTTGATATGGAAGTAAAACAGAGTGAGAAATCGGAGAGCTCCACGGACTTGAGCGCATCCCTGACAGGAAGCGTGAATCTGGGGATCGTCAAAGTCAGTGTAAGCGGCAGCGTGAGCTCACACAGCTCCAATACCAGAAGCTCAGATAATTCCGCCAAGTATCATGTAGATGTAAGGGCCACCAATCATGGTATGCCTGAAGGTCTTGCGAGAGTGCTTGATATGATGGCAGCAAACGTTGCACCTGAGCTTGTGGGAAGCACAATCAAGGACGGAAACGGGCAGAGTCTGCCTGAAAAAGCAAGGATCAGGGCAGAGAAATTGAAGGCGCTGCGTCAGGAAATCAGTCAGATAGAAAGCCGTCTTTCGGCAGCGAATGACAGTCTTGATACTTATATTACGCAGATGAAGAAACTGGGTACTTCACAGCGAAACGTATATCAGGGAATCTTTACCAGGCTGATCAATTCTGTTGATACCACAGAGGTGGATAAGAAGATTAAGGAAGCCGAAGACGATGCCGCAAGAACGGCAGCAGAGAAAGAAAAGGCAGATCTTGAAAAGCAACAGGCTGATTACAGCGCTAAGATGGATGCGGTGAACCAGAGCTGGGGTGTATTCATGAACGAAGCAGGAGATATTATCAAGCTGATTGCCGATAACGGGGAAGAAAAGGTTCCTGAAGGGATATCGGCAATGTTTAGCCTGAAAGCCGTTGATGAAGAGGGCGCAGATGCTGAGTACAACGATTCTCAGTCCTATTATAATGCCTTAGCAAGCGCACAAAAGAGTGCAGTCAAGAGTCAGATAAGCGTAAATCAAATCGAAACAGAGCTTATGGACAAGAGAACTGAGTACAGCAATTTGGCTTCAGGAACTACTAATTAGTCTGGTGGTGATGATGAAAAATGAATAGGGAAGAAAAGACTGCCATGTCAGATATCAGATACATAAAGCTGGTCACGGTGGGCAGCGTCAACCCTAACAATCCTCTTTCGGATGAATCGAGGACGGCACAGGTTGAACTCTTAAACAAGTGCCTTAACGATTATCCGAAAGGGGTCATCATAGGGAAAGATATTACGATTGGACGCTATATGATTGGTGAGCATGAACTAAACATGGAAAAAATCACATATCATGTCGGCTTTGAAAGGAAGCCTGCGTGGGAAGATTAAGAAAGGAGAGAATGATTATGGATATAACTATTAAATATTTGTATAAGAGGATGGGAGGGTTTCCCAATAGCAATGAAACTTTGAGTAAAAATTTGGCACGGCATCATATCCTGAGTTACCCCTTTATGCTTTCCTTTTCCGTTGTAACTTTTTGGTATATTGCAACGTGTGAACCAGGTGCGATAATAGAGAGGTTGGAAAGTTTTTACCGACCAAGGCTGGATAATAGGAAATACGTTTGGCGCAAAGCATGTATGGACTTTAAAGCTAAACTCATAGCGGGAGACTCGGTCGATGATGCTATGAGTTATATGAATTGGCTTTGTTGGGCGGAGAGCAATTTGTTTATCGGACCTGCCGGTAGGTACCGACTGGATGATCCAAGTCAGACAATGGATAAGTTTCCTCTGTATATGGACGATCGGGTGAAGAACGGAGCAACCAGGGTTAAAAAAGCATGGGATGAAATATGTAAATCAAGACTTGTTGGTGCAGGGGGTGATTCAATTACCTTGAAAATCGTTGCTGGAGGATTGCCGAATTTTGTTGAGGCCTTTGTAGATTATATTTGCCTCTCTCAACCAGGTAAGATCTATAGAACAGCATACAGGGAGTGGGCGGCTTATCCAGATGCAGTTACTGGCAAACTTATGCCGCATCAGTTTTGGTTAGATCTATCTCAACCCAATGATGATATCAAAGATAAAC
>JAFLTF010000102.1:0-3915 GCA_022510585.1 Lachnospiraceae bacterium | reverse complement strand
TGAGAGGAAGGAATGGTTATTAATATGCAAATAGATACAAATAAAACAGATGGGAGCCTTCATTTGAAACTGAGTGGAAGATTGGAAACTTCTACTGCGCCTATGCTTCAGGAGGTCGTTGATACACAAACGGGTGATATCAGTGAACTTCTGATGGATATGGAGAATATAGATTATGTATCATCTGCAGGACTGCGTGTACTTCTTGCAGCTTCCAAGAAAATGAAGGCAAAGGACGGCAGGATGATTGTAAGTAATGTCAATGAGGTTGTCATGGATGTGTTTGAAATTACAGGATTCAATGAAATCCTGGATATCCGGTGAGCGGCGTAAAGTCCCATGTGGGCAGAAAAACTCTTCATCTTAAAAATAAAGAGGAAAGAAAACTGACCATAACCCTGCGGGAATACAGGCCGGGAGATGAAGAAGGTATGATAGCCTGCATCAGGGACGAATACCAGGATACCTATTTTAAACGAGGATTTTATGAACCTGTACATATAAAAGAGGAGTCTGACAGCGGACACATTACTTTCCTTGTGGCACAGACCAAAGCCGGAGAGATAGCCGGTATGTTGATTCTTAAAGAATTTTCACCAGAGGAAGATATGTGTGAGATCGCTTCGCAGATATTTAGGAAAAAATACCGTGGATACGGACTGGCAATGCCATTTTTTGAGTATGCTATGAATATTCTGCTTGACCGTAGTTATTCGGCTGCATATTGTCTGCCGGTACTTTTTCATGATGTTACGCAGAGACTTCTATATCGTCTTGGACTGCGCGCTACCGGTTTTATTCTAAATGTATTTGATATAGAACACATAACACACTCATATCAAAACGGTAAAAATACCAAACACTCCCAGGGAATACAGATACGTGCGGTAGGTAAGCAGGATGCAGGGGATCTATATCTGCCAAAAGAACACCAGCAATTTTGTGCAAATATATACAAGGAGCTTGGTGTGGGCTTCCATATGGAGCAGGAAGATGTTGATCATGGGCGTGTTTTACCACCGGTAAGCCTGCTTACTATTTGGCAGAATGAATTGCAGAAAAGCCTGGAGATTACTATTTATCTCGTAGGAGAAGATTTACCATTGCGCATAGTGGACTTACATACCAAATATTCCCTAAGAGGGCGGCAGGTATCTAACATCTTTTTAAACTGCAACGATAAGAATGCTGTTTGGGCTTACCATGTTCTTGAAGAGGAAGGATACTTCTTTACAGGTTTAAAACCGCTGTGCAGCAAGAAGGAATACATGGTATTACATAATCCGGGGATGGTGGAAATCTGCTTTAAAGATTATGTGGTAAGTGAGGAATTTGCGGGATTACTGCATTATGTCAGTAAGATTTATGAAAAATATAAAAAACGCAAAAAAGTTAACAGCTCGCAAACTAAGAAAAAACGGGGGATCAATCAGAATGGATAAGAAAAAGAGCATACGCCGTAAGATTACAGAATTGTTGCTTTTTATGGTGTTAAGCGTTCTGCTGCTTATTGGAGGAGTAAGTGTATTCAGTCTCTATTCCATGAGAAATATTTCTGAGCAAAGCAGTAATAAGCTTGGACAGACTGCCGCAATGGATGCGGAAGAGGCGCTGGAGAAGATGGCAGGCGAACAGCTTCTTGGTCTGGCAGTACAGAAAACAGCTTATATAGAAGAAAAATTTAATACAGTTATCGCTTGCGTTAACGGTATAGCACAGGAAGCGGAAGAAATTTATCTTAACCCTGAAACTTATCCTGATAGAGAGGTCGCACCGCCGGTAAAAGAAAGCAGGGAACTTGCTGCCCAGCTTTTATGGTCTGAAAGAATTGCGGATGTAGTGGAAAAGCGGTCTCGGTCGAAAGAGGAGACCGCCCTGATCAATGAAGTCCGTAAGTTAGGTAATATACAGGATTTGCTTGTTCAGTATAATGCGAACAACGATATGATATCCTCTACCTATATTGCCACACAGAGCGGCTGGATGATTCAGGCCGATTACATAGCCTATAGTAAGTTTACGTCAGATCCTGACAGGGCGGATTTTTATGAAGCTGACAGTAGACAGTGGTACCAGAGGGCGCTTGTAACGGAAGATGGACAAACTGTCTACTCAGATGTGATGGAAGATATTCATGAGAAAAGAGACTGTATCGTATGTGCAAGGCCTGTATATGTGAATGGTGAAATTGTAGCGGTGGCAGGTGTAGGCTCTTATCTGGATACGGTGAATGATGCGGTACTTAACACGGTTATCGGTGAGAACGGATATGCTTATTTGATCAATGAAAAGGGACATGTAATGGTGTCCGGAACACAGGAGGGCGAAACAGCCGCAAGTGCTGATAGAAACATAAGCTTGTTGGAGAGTAAAAATGAGGAACTTGCAGCGGCAGTAAAAGATATGATAGAAGGTGGGAGCGCCCTTACCAGACTGATGTTAGACGACAGAGAGGTATACATGGCATATGCACCACTTAAAGGCCTGGGCTGGAGCTTTGTAACTGTAATGGATGTGGAAGAAGTTATCGCACCGGCCAAACAGAGCCAGCAGGGAATACTTGCATTGACAGATTCCATATCGAAACAGCAGAGTAACTCTATTCGCAGAACTCTTTTGGTCTTTCTTGTCATTATGATATTTGCAGGATTGCTTATCAGCTGCGGAAGCATTATGTTTGCAAGAAAACTTACCGATCCTATTGGTCAGCTTACATCGGAAGTTACAAAGTTGGATGGCGGAAATTTAGACAGCCGGATTAATATTACAACGGGAGATGAGGTGGAGGAACTCGGAAAAGCATTCAACAAAATGACAATGCAGCTGAAAGAATATATCACAAATCTTGCATCAGCAACTGCCGAAAAGGAGCGAATACGCACGGAGCTTAACCTGGCGTCACAGATCCAGGCGGATATGCTGCCGGATTCCACACATATGATGACCGGACATAAGGAATTTGCACTGTATGCACGTATGACTCCGGCAAAAGAGGTTGGAGGAGATTTTTATGATTATTTTATGGTTGATGATGATCATCTTGCATTTGTTGTTGCGGATGTATCCGGAAAAGGAGTTCCCGCATCACTTTTTATGGTAGTGGCAAGCACGCTTTTACGCACCCGCATCATGGGAGGCGGATCATTGGCGGATATCGTGACCAAGGTCAATGACAGCCTTTGCGCCGTAAACAAAAACGGTATGTTTGTGACCGCATGGATTGGAATCCTGACTATTTCTACAGGAATACTTACCTATGTCAATGCCGGTCATAACCCGCCGCTTATTGGAAATAGAAAGGACGGTTACAGATATATAAAAGAAAGGAGTGGATTTGTGTTGGCAGGAATGGAAGGTATTTCGTATACCCAAAAAGAGATCAAACTTAAGAAAGACGATACGGTATTTCTTTATACGGATGGTGTCAGTGAGGCAAATAATGAAGCAGGGGAGCTATATGGTGAAGAACGACTTTTGGATCATTTAAACGATGATAGACAGACCCAGCCTGATATGCTTTCAGAGTCTGTATGGAATGAAGTGCAGGAATTTCAGGGTGAAGCAGAGCAGTTTGATGATATCACGATGCTTGCCGTCAATTATCACGGCGATATTGAGGAAAATACCGGTTCGGCAGACCTGTCCCGGATTCAGGAAGTACAGGCATTTTTGGAAAACTGTCTGGAAAAGGCAAGGGTTCCAAGGAAATATATTCGCCAGCTGCTTATTGTGTCAGATGAAATCGTTTCAAATATATGCTTTTACAGTAAAGCCGAGGAAGTCACTGTAGGCTGTCAGGTAGTTGAGGATGAGATCATGATATTTTTTGAAGATGACGGTATTGCATTTAATCCGCTTAGTAAAGAAAAGCCGAATGTGAATGAATCTCTTGAGCAGCGTAGAGTAGGTGGATTG
>JAFLTF010000101.1 GCA_022510585.1 Lachnospiraceae bacterium | reverse complement strand
TGCGGACTTTACCTGGAGAGAATTTATGGAAAAGAAAGGTTATACCGGCGAAAAGTTGAAACGAATCGCCCGGGCAAGTGTGGAAAGTCCTTTATGGAGTGAGTTTGATAAGGGAGCTATGTCTGATGAGGAGATCATACAGGCATTTGTAGACAACGACCCGGAAATCGAAGAGGATATCCGGAACTGCTTTGCGGATAAAAAGGGAATGGTCTCCAGAAACGACTATGCGATTCCCTGGATAACAGAATTGAAAGAAAAAGGATATCGGGTGTTATTTTTATCTAATTTTTCGGAAAGCGCAAGGATTGCCTGTGCGGATGCTTTGGACTTTCTGCCCCATATGGATGGAGGGATTTTGTCCTATGAGGACAAGGTAGTGAAGCCGATGCCGGAGATCTACAGGCTTTTGATCGACAGATACCAACTGATTCCGGAAGAATGTGTTTTCCTGGATGATACGCAGATCAACCTGACGGCGGCGAAAGAGTTTGGTATTCATACGATTTTGTTTCAGAATCAGAAGCAGGCCATAGAAGAGTTAAAGAAACTGGGAGTGGATTAAAGCCACTCCTTTTTCTATTATATAAGACTTACGTTATATGAACTTTTGTCATCTTATGTTGCAAAATGGGCAACTTAGGTATGCGGGGATTGTCAGTAGATTTATGCTGTGTTATGCTTTGGACGAAACAGAACAGACGGAGAAAAGGAAGGGATTGCCGGTTTGAAAATAGAAATAAATGTAGATGAGACGATTACGGACACACACATTCAGGTTTCCTGCAGGCAGTTGACGCCGGAAATTGAGAAACTGCTTGCCATGCTGCGGATCCTGGATAAGCAGCTGGCGGTGACAAAGGGTGAGGATACCTATATTCTGGATGTTTATAAAGTGGCTTATATAGAATCTGTAGACCGAAAAACTTTTATTTACACCGAAGAAGATGTGTATGAATCAGGACTTAGGCTGTATGAACTGGAGGCGCAGCTGGAAAGCTGTGGATTTATCAGGGTGAGCAAATCCTGCCTGCTTCGCTTGCAGGCTGTAAAGTCCCTGAAAGCAGATCTGAATAGGAGGATAAAAGCAACCCTGGAAAACGGAGAGCAGATCATTGTTTCCAGGCAGTATGCGGATGCACTGAAAAAGAGACTTGGGATAGATTGAAAAGCAAAATAGAGAAAAAGAAAGTAATTAAAAGCATGAAAGGCATGGTCGGTAAGATGGAAGAGAGAAAAACAATTTATGACTATCTGGCACAGGTATTGATGATCTTTGGTTTTACAATGATCATCTTGAATCTGTTCTGTTACCTGTTTGGAGAGGATGCAAAAGAGTATTCTACAATGTTTGCGCTGGGAAGGGAAGGAATCAAAACGGATACCATGATGCAGTATCTGATGGCATCCGCATTCACTGTCCTGTTCAGGTTTCTGTTTTTTACGGATATGGTCATCCAAAACTGGCGGGTCGTGACAAGAACGATTTGCATGATTGTTTCGGAAATTCTGATGATTACTGTATTTGTTCTGGTTTTTGGATGGTTTCCGGTAGATATGTGGCAGTCCTGGGGCTTGTTTTTGGTCTGCTTCGGATTGTGTTTTGCAGCCAGCGTGACGGTGACGATCACTAAGGAGCGTGTGGAAAACAGGAAAATGGAGGCAGCGCTGAAGAAGTTGAAGGAACAGAAGAAAACGGAGTGAATGGAGAAATAGAAAGGAGTATAGAAACATGAATAATATAATAGAATTACGTCGCATAACGCATAAATATCGGGAAAAAGAAGTGTTGAAAGATATTTCATTTCAAATTCAATCCGGTGAGATCGTAGGGCTGCTTGGTCCTTCCGGTGCAGGAAAGACCACCCTTGTCAAGATCATGACCGGACAGCTGAAACCTACCTCAGGGACCGTGATACGAAAAGGAGAGTCTTCGGATAAACAGGGGGATCCTGCCAATATACGGATGGGCATGATGATGGACGAACTGGGTTTGTATGACAGACTCTCCTGTTATGATAATCTGAAACTTTTTGCAAGGATCCATGAAATACCCGAAGCAAGAATCCATCAGGTATTGGAACAGGTTGGTCTATCGGATGCTGAGAAACGGCCGGTTGCAAAGCTGTCAAAAGGAATGAAAGGCAGATTGGCGCTTGCAAGGGCAGTGTTGAATGAACCCGAAATCCTGTTTTTGGATGAGCCCACAAGTGGGCTGGATCCGGTCACGACCAGACTGATCCATCAGTTGATCTTACAGGAACAGAAGAGAGGTGCGACGATTTTCTTAACGACACATAATATGTGGGAAGCGGAAACACTTTGTCAAAACGTCGCATTATTGAATGAAGGGGTGATTGTCGAATACGGAGAACCGAAGGAAATCTGTAGAAGGTACAATCATCAGAAGAAACTGCATATCCGCCTTTTTGACGGAAGAGTACTGGAAATGGGAAATGACAGTTCCGCAGCGGAAGTGGTCAAAGACTATCTTGAGAAAGAAATGATTGAGACCATTCATTCTACGGAGCCTAATTTAGAGACCGTCTTTGTAGAGCTGACAGGGCGGGGATTGGAAGAACAGGAATAGACAATGAGGGGGTATTCACATGAAAAATAGCAAAGCAATTTTCATAAAACAAATCAAAGATACTTTTAAAAATAAAACGGTATTGATCCAATTCATCATGTTTCCGATTTTAACGATTCTTATGGAAAAGGCAGTGAATGTAGAGGAACTGCCGGAGCACTTTTTTGTCAATATGTTTGCGGCTATGTACATTGGAATGGCACCGCTTACTGCTATGTCAGCGGTCATTTCGGAAGAAAAGGAGAAAAACACGCTGCGGGCCTTGCTTTTGTCGAATGTAAAGCCGATGGAATATCTGCTTGGCATCGGCGCTTATGTCTGGTCTGCCTGTATGATAGGCGCTTGCGTATTTGCGGTAGTGGGAGAATATCGAGGGAAAGACTTGATTTCATTCTTGGTTATCATGGCGGTGGGAATCCTGGCATCTTCCCTGATCGGAGCGGCAATCGGCACATGGAGCAGCAGTCAGATGGCAGCCACATCTCTTAGCGTACCGGCGATGATAGTATTTTCTTTTCTGCCTATGATATCTCAGTTTAATGAGTCTGTGAAAAACGTCGCAAAATATGTCTACTCCCAGCAAATAAGCCTTTTGATCAGTGATTTGACAAATGTGGGGACTAGGATCAGTATAGAAAGCCTAACCATTATTTTGTTGAATACGGCAGTGGCATTCTTATGTTTTATCCTGGCTTACAGGAAATGCGGACTGGCATAAACGGATTACAGACTATTCTTTATCAGACTCCTGGGTGGCTTCTGCATCCGAATCTCCGCCAAGGAAATCCGCTGAGGCGATGGTATGTTTATTTGTCGTCTTGCCATAGAGCCAGATATAGATCCAGAGCAGGATCGGCAGTCCGACGGTTGCAAGCAGGCAGACAGCAAACAGCCTGTCCCAGCCCGGGAAATCCAGAAAAGCCACAAGAAAGGTTACAAGATATAAACAAACTAATATGATCACACAAATAAGAGCGGCAATTTGTTTTGGCGTTCTTTTTTTCTTATTTTCCATGGCATCCTCCGTCTGAATTGTGATATAGTCTATATTATAGTAGTAATAGACAATAAATTCAAGGAATTTGAGGAAAAGCCGTGCATGATGACAATGGGAAAATCACATCTGGCAGGGTTTGTGGACCTGGCTGTTTACCCCCGCAAGTCTGTTTATGCTTTATATTGCGTGGTTTTATTTGAGGTAGGAGGACGATGATTATGGCAATAATGAAGAATGAACCTGAAATCAGCGAACGTTTCGACCTTGATGATATCAGGAAAAAATAATGAAACAGCGGAAGTATACGAAAAAATAATGGTTTTATAAAGATACGTGTGATATATTATATTTATAAGGTCAACCTGATAAAGGAGGGCATATATGAGAAAACAGAAAATATATCTTGACACATCAGTAGTCAGTTATCTATATCAGGAGGATGCTCCTGAAAAAATGAGAGATACTTTAAAGTTGTGGGAGATTTTCAAGAAGCAAAAATATGAAGTTTACATCTCTGATATTGTGTTAAATGAAATATATGAGTGCAATGAGGAAAAACTAAAGATATTATTGAATTACCTTAATCAGGTTGATTATATTGTGGTCAGGACAGATGAGGACACAATAGAACTTGCAGAGAAATTTATTGATTTTGGTATTCTAAAACAGAAGAGTTTTGATGATTGCCAGCATATTGCGGCAGCAATTCTTGCTGGGTGTGACATCATTACATCATGGAATTTTAAGCATATTGTAAATGTAAAGACGGTTCGTGGAGTAAAAACAATCACTACACTGGAGGGATATAAGGACCTGCTGATTTATCCACCGTCAGTATTAGTGGAGGAGGACGATGATGATGAATAAACCTAAAATAAGCAACCGATTTGATGTGGATGACATCAGGAAAATCCGTGAATATAATTCCCTGCGCCACATTCATATGACTCCGGCAGAGATTATTGCAGAAACACAGGCAGGAGCAGAAAAAGTATTGCAGATGTTGGAACAGTCTAAGCTTTTAGAAATATAAAAAAGAAACCCGGTATAAAACAAAACAGGGTATTTTCCAATGGAATCACCAAATCAGTCTTGATTTGGAGGATTCCATTTCTTTTGCAAAAATTCTATTATTAAGTTACTTTTCCCTCTTTTCAAACGTGTTTAATACAAAGGAGGTGAGACACGTGAGCATAGAGGAAGATGTAAGAAAAGCAGTCTTAAAATACAGCGATATTCTTTACAAAATTTGCATCGTAATACTATGTAATGAGCAAGATGTTCAGGATGCGATCCAGGAAACTTTTTGCCGCTATATGGAAAAGAAACCAAATTTTCGTGATGAGGAGCACGAAAAAGCCTGGTTGATCCGCGTAGCAACCAATATCAGTCGTGATATGATACGGTTCAGAATCCGGCATCCGAAGGTTTCTATTGAGGAACTGGAAAACAGTCTTGTTGCACCGCAGCAGAAAGAGACATTACGGGAACTGATCGAACTGCCAATCAAGCAGAAAATGGTTATTTATCTGCATTATGTGGAAGGATACCATATCAAGGAAATCGCAGATATTTTAGGGATCACAGAAGGTGCCGTGAAAATGCGGCTGCAGCGTGGCAGACAACAAATGAAGTTATCATTGAAGGAGGTATAACAGATGAATGTGCTCAATGTAAGAGAAACTATGGAGCAAATACATATTTCGGAAGAAATGCAGGAGGAAATTATTATGAATGTTATGAATAAACAAAAAGAAAATAGAAAGAGAAAAACAGGAAACTGGAAAAGGATAGCGGCATCTGTTGCGGCTGTTGTATTATTGGCAAGCATTGCCAGCATTCCGGTGCGGGCAGTGGTTACAAATATTGTGAGGGAACGTATGGAAAGTATTCCCCAAGAGGAAATAAAAGCTATTAACGATATGGTTCAGGAACAGCGAAATGCGGAAGCAGACGGTTTCTCCAGGGAGTACTCCGACGAAGAAAAGGAACGCAGCAAAGCGCTCTGGCAGGAATACGGGAATGGGACATTCCCCGAAAAGTCCATAACGCAGGTGGATACTGTAGAGGACGTGACGGAAGGAATGCTCTGCTATATCAGGTCTACGGGTGTTTTTAATCTGCCGGATCAGGAGATGACGGACGAGGAGCTTTTGGAAATCATTGATTTCCAGCATAAAATGAGTTACGCCGTTTCGCAGAGCCCGGCAGCGCAGGAAGCGAGGGAGGAATATCAGACAGAAAAAGACATGCTGAGAGAAAAAGTACAAGCTGCAGACGGGATCAGCGAGGAGAAAGCGATAGAAATTGCAAGGAAACAGATGGAGAACGATATTGGAGCACGCGCAGAAGGAAAAGATATATTGAGATATGAAGATGGTTCTGTGGCTGTGATTATATTAGATATATCAGAGCAGACAGATTATGAACATAAGGGAGATGTGGCTTATATGGTACATTTTAATAATCCTGAGGATCATTCGCTATATGAATGTACGATTGATGCTGTAGACGGAAATATTCTGTATATTAATACGAATGAACCTATGGGAGAAGAATAAGTAT
>JAFLTF010000100.1 GCA_022510585.1 Lachnospiraceae bacterium | reverse complement strand
CATCCCGAAGAAGAAATCAATGAGTATGATTTGACGCTTTTTGTTAAGAATGATAATAAAGAAACAAACAGCTTCCGAAGATTTCAGGAAACCCATTATCAAAGGGGTTATCGATTGGAGCAGATGAAGGCGTTCATCGAACAGGCCGGTATGGCCTTTGTGACGGCCATGGATGCGGACACCCATGGCGATGTGACACCGAAAAGCGAAAGAATCCTCATGGTGGCAAAGGAACAGAATAAAAAGAAGAAAATAAGATAAGTAGAAAGGCATGGCTTTATAATGGATGATTATTTGGTAAGAGCAACGGCAGCACAGGCGCAGATTCGTGCTTTTGCAATATCCTCAAGGGATTTGGTGGAAACGGCGAGAAACCGGCATGATTTAAGTCCGGTGGTGACAGCGGGACTGGGTAGACTGATGACAGGTGCCTGTATGATGGGAAGCATGTTAAAAGGAGAGCAGGATATCCTGACTTTGCAGATCAGCGGGACCGGACCGGTGGGCGGACTCACCGTAACTGCTGACGGAAAGGGAAATGTGAAGGGATATGCACAGGTGCCGCAGGCAATGATGCCGCCAAATGCACAAGGGAAACTGGATGTGGGCGGTGTGATCGGTGACGGCTATCTGACAGTCATTAAGGATATGGGCATGAAAGACCCCTATTCTTCCCAAGTTGCATTGCAGACCGGAGAAATCGGGGATGACCTGACTTATTATTTTGCCGCTTCGGAACAGGTGCCATCCAGCGTAGCGCTGGGCGTTTTAATGGAAAAAAACAATACGGTGAAGCAGGCAGGCGGCTTTTTGATACAGCTCATGCCTTTTGCACAGGAGGAAGTCATCCGAAAACTGGAGGAGAGACTGTGTGGCTTGGCTCCCGTTACCACACTGTTGGAGGAAGGAAATACACCGGAACAGATTCTTACGCTTCTGCTTGGCGATATGGAGCTGGAGATCACGGATAAGATGCCGGTGCAGTTTTCGTGTAATTGTACGAAAGAACGGGTAAAAAAGGTACTGATCAGTCTGGGCAGAGAAGAATTGCAAGATATGATCGAGGAAGGCAAAGAGGTTGAATTGCATTGTCATTTCTGCAATACGAACTATGTATTTTCGGTGGACGAGCTAAGGGAGCTTGTTTGAATGTTGTTTGAATAGAAAGGAAAGCAAATCATATGAAGCACGGATTTATAAAGGTAGCCGCTATTACGCCAAAGATAAAGGTCGCAGATCCGGTCTATAACAGAAAACAGATCTGTATCGATATGCAAAAAGCTGTGGAACGGGGAGCCAAGATCATTGTTTTTCCGGAACTGTGTCTGACGGGCTATACCTGTGGGGACTTATTCTTACAGGAACTGCTTTTGTCCGAGGCGAAAGAGCAGCTGAAAGAGATTGCCACAGAATCGGAAGGAAACGATGCTCTGGTGTTCGTTGGGCTGCCAATCAAAAAAGAAAATAAGATCTATAACGTGGCTGCGGCCATTCAGGACGGTAAGATCTTGGCGTTTATTCCGAAGCGGTGTATTCCCGCTTATGCGGAGTTTTACGAAGCAAGGCATTTTACGCCGGGGAATCAGGTTCCTGAGCCCTATAGATTGGATGAAGAAGAAATTCCTTTTGGGAGCAATATCCTGCTTCAGGCCGATTCCATGGAAGAACTGGTTGTGGGCTGTGAGATCTGTGAGGATATTTGGGCACCGGATTCTCCTAGTACAGCCCATGCATTGGCAGGCGCAAGCGTACTTGTAAATTTGTCGGCCTCCAATGAAACCGTGGGAAAAGACAGCTACCGGGAAATGTTGGTGAAGTCTGCCAGCGCAAAATTGATTGCGGGCTATATCTATGCCTCCGCAGGAGAGGGAGAGTCTACGCAGGACCTGGTCTTTAGCAGTCATGACATGATTGCGGAAAACGGCGTGATTTTAGCGCAGTCTGAACGTTTTACCGGAAAAGAGGCCTATGCGGATCTGGATATCCATCGTCTCAGTCATGACAGACGCAGGATGACGACTTTTGTTCCGACGGGCAAAGAAAACTATCAAATCGTGTCTTTTCATCTGGAAGAAGAGGAGACGGAATTAGAGAGGACCTTTGATGCGGCGCCCTTTGTTCCTTCGATAAAAGAGGAGCGGGATAAGCGCTGCGACGAAATTCTATCCATGCAATCCTACGGATTAAAGAAGCGGTGTGAACATACCGGTTCAAAGTCAGCCGTTGTCGGTCTTTCCGGCGGTCTGGATTCCACGCTGGCGCTGCTTGTGACAGTGCGTGCGTTTGATCTTCTGGGCTTGGAACGCAAAAAAATCATATCTGTGACCATGCCCGGTTTTGGCACTACGGACAGAACCTATGACAATGCCTGTAAACTTGCAAACGAGCTGGGGACGAGTCTGAGAGAAGTAGATATCAAAGAGGCTGTGAAAGTTCATTTTCGGGATATTGGACAGGATACGGAGAAACATGATGTGACTTATGAAAATGGACAGGCCAGAGAACGTACTCAGATTTTAATGGATATTGCCAACCAAACGGGTGGCTTGGTGATTGGAACCGGCGACATGTCGGAACTGGCATTGGGATGGGCGACCTATAACGGCGACCACATGTCCATGTATGGAGTCAACAGCGGAGTTCCGAAAACACTGGTGCGGCATCTGGTAAAATATTATGCGGATACCTGTGGGAACGAGCAGCTTTCCGCCATCCTTCTGGACATACTTGACACGCCTGTCAGTCCTGAATTGTTGCCGCCGGTAGACGGCGTTATTTCCCAAAAGACGGAGGATCTGGTAGGCCCTTATGAATTGCATGACTTTTTCCTGTATTATATGCTGCGCTGCGGCTTTGAACCTGCCAAGATCTACCGGATTGCCAAGACTTCTTTTGCGGGCAGATATACAGATGAGGTCCTGTTAAAATGGCTTAAAACCTTTTACCGAAGATTTTTCAGCCAGCAGTTTAAGCGTTCCTGTCTGCCGGATGGTCCGAAAGTGGGAAGTGTCGCTTTATCTCCCAGAGGAGATTTGCGTATGCCTTCCGATGCCTGCGGAGAGTTATGGTTGAAACAATTGGAAGAGTTGTAGAATAACAGATGTTATTCTACAACCGAATCCATGTCTATTTCCACATCTGCTTTGACTTCCGGTTCAATCGCCTTTTCCAGTGAGGTGGTAATTGCGTTTAACAGAATCATCGAGGTATACTTGCTGTCATCGGGATATGTAATGCCATCTAAACTCTGCTTGGTGATGATCTGATCCGCAAGGTCCTCAAAGGAAGGCTGAATCAGAGGATACATTGTTGTAACGGCCTCATCCAGGTTCACAAGTCGTATGGAATTGATGTTTTTCTCATCAACAGTGACTTCTATTTCCACAATATTATCATTCAAAATCAACGAAGTGGTGTACACGCCCGGAACATAGGTGTGAGTATCTGTCGTGGACGGCGCCAGCGTCTCTGCCGCCTCTTTTTGTTCATTCCCCGGCAGAAACATAATAATGAGCAGAATAATGAAAAGGATACCGAGCAAAGCGAAGATTCCGGTATATATTAATTCTTTTACATGAAGCACAATAATCTTGGTTTTGGCACTCATAAAATAACCTCATAGAAAATCTTTTTTACAAGTTTATGATGCGACATGTAAGATTATAACAGATTTTTACAGAGTTTTATTCATACTGCCCATCCGGTAACCGCCAAGATCCAGGGTAACATAGAGAAAACCGAGTTCCTGAAAATATTGATGCAGTTCTTCGGAAATCTCCGGCTGTACGATCTTTTCAAATTCAGACCTTTCGATTTCGATTCTTGCAATATTTCCGTGGATGCGTACGCGCACCTGGCGAAAACCCAGATCCAAAAGCCTTTGTTCAGCCCGGTCTACCATGGAAAGCTTTTCCTCGGTGATGGTTTCTCCGTATACAAAACGGGAGGCAAGGCAGGCAAAAGAAGGTTTCTCCCAGGTAGGAAGCCCCATTTCTTTGGAAAGTTCACGAATCTCCGCTTTGGTCAGATCTGCTTCCCGTAAAGGACTCTTAATATCCAGCTCGGCAACTGCAGTCAGGCCCGGACGATAGTCGCCGTTATCATCGATGTTGGAGCCTTCGACAATATACGGGATGCCTCGTTCTTCCGTAATACGGCGTATTTTCGTAAACAGTTCATGTTTGCATAGATAACAGCGGTTTTTCGGATTCCGGCTGAAACCCTCAATGGACAATTCCTCCGATTCTACAATAATCTGTTCGATCCCTTCCGCTTCGCAGAAGCTTTTTGCTTCGTTAAGTTCCCGCACAGGAAAAGAACAGGAGCGGGCTGTTACGGCAACTGCTTTATCACCTAAAACATCATGAGCCGTCTTCAAAAGAAATGTAGAATCCACGCCGGATGAAAAGGCGACCGCCACACTCCCAAGGTCCCGAAGATAGTTTTCCAGACGTTGTTTTTTCTCATATAAGGTATCCATATAAAAACTCCTTTATAAAATGCTCATATTTTACTTAATCGGTTGGGATCGACTTTTTGACTTCCGCAATACTGATATTTTGTTCCTTCGCAATGCGTGACAAATCGTCATACTCATACTTCACGCGGGTAATACCGTAGCCGGAAGAGATTTTGCGACGTATTTCTCCGTAGGGAGTCTGCTGGGTTTCTATTTTCCGGTCTAAGACATAGCGTTTGGTTTCGCATTCCCGTACCCCAATCGTGGTGGTATGCCGGAAGAGAAGCCGCAGGATCATTTCCTTGTCCTGTTCGTCGCACATAACCCGGATCAAAGTACCCGGGCGGGATTTTTTCATCCCGATCGGAATCGTATAGACTTCCTTTGCGCCGCCTTCCAATAAACGTTCCATGGCAAAGCTGACTTCCTCCGCAGTCATATCGTCCACATTACAGGATAATTCCAGTACAGTATCGGTTTTGTCTTCGTGTTCGCCAAGCATAGCCCGGACGCAGTTTGCTCTTGGAAAATCCTTTTTTCCCATACCGTAACCGATGACTTTCGTTTTCATGATTGGCATATCTCCAAAAGCAGAAGCAAAGTGTTTTAAGAGTGCAGCACCGGTCGGCGTACAGAGCTCTCCCTGTATGCTGCCACCATAAATAGGAACGTCCCTTAAAATATGGGCAGTTGCAGGGGCCGGGACCGGCAAAATGCCATGAGCGCATTTGACCTGACCGCTTCCTACATGGATGGGCGATACGACTACCTTATCGGGAGAAAGCTCATTCATTAGCAAGCAGACAGCGGTAACATCGGCAATTGCATCCATTGTGCCCACCTCGTGAAAATGAATTTCCGAAACCGGCACGCCGTGGACATGGCTTTCAGCCTCAGCGATGAGGGAATAAACCGCAAGGATATCCTCACGTACTTTGGAGGGCAGAGTCAGGTCTGAAATAATGTGTTCGATCTCGTGCATGCCGCTGTGGTGGTGTTCGTGCCCGTGATGTCCATGCTCATGGTGATGGTGTTCATGCCCATGATCGGCTCCATACATATCTTCGTCTTCTTCCAGACCGTCAACTGTAACCCTCATATGTGTGCCGGTTATGCCGCATTTATTGCTTTTTTCTTTCGTAAACCGTATGTCCGGAATCGACAGGGCATTCAGTTTTTCCAGAAATGCATCGGGATCCGGTAAAAGTTCGATGAGGGCGGCAGTCAGCATGTCGCCTGCAGCACCCATCCCGCAGTCTATATATAGTATTTTCATATTGTTACGCTTCCTTTCGATTCATGCAATGAGCACCTGTTACTGTGTTTTGCCTGCACTGTCCATATGATTGATCATACTTGCCAGGTAACCTGCGCCGAATCCATTGTCGATATTGACCACAGAAACGCCGCTGGCACAGGAATTCAACATGGATAACAAGGCGGAAAGACCTTGAAAAGACGCTCCGTAACCGACGCTGGTCGGCACGGCGATGACGGGGCAGTCAGCAAGTCCGCCGATGACGCTGGCAAGCGCACCTTCCATTCCGGCAATCGCAATAATTACGCTGGCGCTCATGATTTCTTCTTTGTGAGATAAAAGACGGTGCAGTCCCGCAACGCCCACATCATACAGCCTGATTACGTCGTTTCCGAAGGCTGTGGCAGTGAGCGCTGCTTCTTCGGCGACAGGAATATCGC
>JAFLTF010000010.1 GCA_022510585.1 Lachnospiraceae bacterium | reverse complement strand
CTAATGTATCCGTGAAACCATAGGATGCAGGACCTGCAGCCATGTTATCGGGATGTAATGTACGTCCTGTACCACCGCCGGATGCAACCGAGAAATACTTCTTACCAGCTTCTGTTCTCTCTTTCTTGTATGTACCTGCTACAGGATGCTGGAATCTGGTAGGGTTCGTTGAGTTACCGGTAATGGAAACGTCAACATTCTCTTTCCACATGATCGCAACACCTTCCGGAACGGAGTTTGCACCGTAGCAGTTTACCTTGGAACGAAGTCCATCCGAGTATGCGATTCTTTCGATCTCTTTTACCTCATTGGTATAAGGATCATATTCCGTCTCTACAAAGGTAAAACCGTTGATTCTGGAAATGATCTTTGCAGCATCTTTGCCGAGACCGTTTAAAATAACACGAAGAGGTTTCTGACGAACCTTGTTTGCTTTCTCAGCAATACCGATTGCACCTTCTGCAGCCGCAAAAGATTCATGTCCTGCCAAAAATGCGAAACAGTCTGTTTCTTCCTCTAATAACATCTTTCCTAAATTACCGTGTCCAAGACCAACCTTACGGGTATCTGCAACAGAACCGGGAATACAGAATGCCTGAAGACCTTCGCCGATAGCTGCAGCTGCGTCTGCCGCCTTCTTACAGCCTTTCTTGATTGCGATTGCGGCGCCTACTGTATAAGCCCAGCATGCGTTTTCAAAACAGATAGGCTGGATTTTCTTAACCTGCTCATATACATCTAAGCCAGCGTCTTTGGTAATTTTTTCAGCTTCTTCGATAGAAGAAATGCCATAATTGTTTAATACGGAATTGATCTTGTCAATTCTTCTTTCATATGATTCAAATAAAGCCATCTTATCTTTCCTCCTGTTTTTTTATTCGCATCTGGGGTCAATGATCTTTACAGCATCATCAACACGTCCATACTGTCCGCATGCTTTCTCATAAGCGGTGTTCGGATCATCGCCCTTCTTGATAAAGTCTGTCATCTTGCCAAGACTTACGAATTTATAACCAATGATCTCATCATTTGCATCCAATGCAATACCCGTTACATAACCTTCAGCCATTTCCAGATAGCGGGGACCTTTCTTCAAAGTACCATACATTGTACCTACCTGGCTTCTTAAGCCCTTACCCAAATCTTCCAGACCTGCGCCTACCGGAAGTCCTTCTTCCGAGAAAGCAGACTGTGTACGACCGTAAACAATCTGTAAAAACAGTTCTCTCATTGCCGTATTGATCGCATCACAAACCAGGTCGGTATTGAGTGCTTCCATAACCGTAAGACCCGGTAAGATCTCAGACGCCATAGCTGCTGAATGTGTCATACCGGAGCATCCGATGGTCTCAACCAATGCTTCCTGAATGATACCTTCCTTTACATTTAAGGTCAGTTTACATGCGCCCTGCTGCGGAGCACACCAGCCCACACCGTGCGTTAAACCGGAAATATCTTTTACTTCTTTTGCCTGAACCCACTTTGCCTCTTCTGGGATTGGAGCACAGCCATGATGTACGCCCTGTGCTACAGTACACATTTCTTCAACTTCTTTTGAATAAATCATGTGATAACTCCTTTCGATTATGTAATAATATTGGATAACAGACTATGAAGAAGACTTCCACAATCTGTCATAACCGCTATTTTTATTTTCGCATATTATAAACAAAAAATCCAGTCATTTCTTAAAGAATTTACTAAGAATTTATGACCGGATCATTTATCTTTTTTTATACTCTGTTTATGTCAATATCATACGGTCATTGGCAAACTCTCCGCCACTGACCTCTTCAAACTTGGCAAGCAGATCTGACACTTTCAATCCCCTTTTCTCTTCTCCGCTCACATCATAGATGATACGTCCTTCATGCATCATGATCAAACGATTGCCATGGGCTATCGCATCTTTCATATTGTGGGTAACCATCATGGCCGTCAAATGGTTCTCTTCAATAATTTTATCTGAAAGCTCCAGCACCTTGGCTGCCGTCTTGGGATCAAGCGCAGCGGTATGCTCATCCAAAAGTAACAAACTCGGTTTCTGAATGGAAGCCATAAGAAGCGTCACAGCCTGGCGCTGCCCTCCGGACAGAAGGCCTACTTTAGCGGAAAGGCGGTCCTCCAACCCCAAATCCAGAGTTTGTAAAAGCTTCTTAAATTTCTCCCGCTCACTCTTGGTCACGCCCCATTTTAAGGTTCTTCTTTTTCCACGTCTTGCGGCAATCGCCATATTCTCCTCAATGGACATGGTTGCTGCAGTTCCCGTCATCGGGTCCTGAAATACACGTCCTAAAAACTTAGCACGGACATGCTCCGGCAATGCCGTGATATCAGACCCGTCTATAATAATAGAACCTTTATCGATCGGCCACACACCAGCAATAGCATTCAAAGCCGTGGACTTCCCCGCACCGTTACCGCCTATGATCGTGACAAAATCCCCATCATTCAAATTTAGGTTCAGTCCGTTTAAGGCGGCCTTTTCATTGATTGTTCCGGCATTAAAAGTCTTATAAACATCCTTGATTTCCAATGCATATGCCATAGTTATGCCACCCCCTTTTTACCGTACTTATCTTTTAGATAAGGAATGGATAAGAAGCAGGCCACAACAATTGCCGAAAACAGTTTCATATCATCCGAAGGCATTTTCAGCCAGAGTACAAAAGCCATAACAATATAATAGATGACAGCACCCGCAACTACCGCAGCTAGTGTGTAGGCAAAGGTAAAACGCCGTCCCACACAAAGCTTTCCAAAAAGCACCTCGCCAATGATAACCGCAGCCAGACCGATCACAATAGCTCCCCGTCCCATATTGACATCGGCAGCACCCTGATACTGGGCATACAGTCCGCCGCAAAGTCCTACTAAACCATTAGAGATCATCAATGCCAGTACCGTATGGAAGTTTGTATTGATGCCCTGCGCTTTCGCCATACTCTGATTACAGCCGGTGGCCCGGATTGCCTGTCCCTGCTCCGTTCCAAAATAGACATATAAAATGCCAATCAGAACCAATATCCCAAGAATCAGACCACTGTAGAACAAAAATCTCATCTTTCCGTCACCGGAAATATAGCGCAGAGAAACCACCAATCTGTATTGATCTACATTGATCGCCTGATTGGATTTTCCCATAATGTTAAGATTGATGGAATATAACGATATCTGTGTCAGGATACTGGCCAAAATCCCCGGAATCCCCAACGCGGTATGTAAAATACCCGTTACGAATCCTGCTAACATACCTGCGGCAAAAGCGACAATCAGCGCAAACACCGGACTGACACCTGCCCGAATCAGCATAACAGCGACGGCTCCGCCTGTTGCAAGCGAGCCGTCCACCGTCAAATCCGCAAAATCGAGCAAACGAAAGGTTATGTATACGCCCAGAGCCATAATGCCCCAGATCAGGCCTTGTGCACAGGAACCCGGCATTGCCCGGACAAGTGACATGGGCGAGAGTGAAAATAAAAGAACCATTACTTCCTTAACCCCTTTTTCGTTGCTTTTTATTCTTCGATCGCTACATAATCATCCGGTACGGTAATACCGAGCGCCTCGCAGATCGTCGGATTGTATTCCTTCGTTACTTCCGGCGCATATTCGATATCCATTGTCGTGATATCCGCACCGTTTACCAGAACCTCATAAGCCATTTCACCGGCTTTATAGCCGATATCATAGTAGCTGATGGACAGTGTTGCCACACCGCATCCGGAACAGATGCCTTCTTCACTTGCAATAATGGGAACGCCTGCAGGCTGGCATACATTGTTGATGACTTCCGTATTGGATGCCATTGTATTGTCGGTAGGGATATAAAGTACATCGCAGGATTCACATGCACTTGTTACGACTGCCTGAATCTCATTGGAATCCGCAGCCGTATATTCTTCATAAGCAATTCCGTCCTCATCCAGACATTTTTCAAATACTCTTGCCTGATAGAGAGAGTTGGGCTCTGCGGAACAATATAAAATACCCACCTTCTGTACATCCGGGAATAACTCTACCAGCATATTCTCCTGCTCATCCAAGGGAGCAAGATCGGAAGTACCGGAAATATTTCTGCCGGTTGCACCGCTCCAGTCGGATACATCCAGTGCGGTTGCATAGTCCGTAATACAAGTACCCAGAATCGGAATCTCCGTAGTCGCAGCGGCTGCAGCCTGTAAGGGTGCCGTAGCGTTTGCAAGAATCAAATCTACATTCTCGGATACGAACTGCGTACAGATGGTAGCGCTGTTTGTCTGTTCTCCCTGCGCATTCTGAAAATCAAAAGTTACATTCTCTTCTCCCAGTTTCTCTTTCAAAGCGTCTTCAAATCCCTGTGTAGCGGCGTCCAGAGCAACATGCTCTACCAGCTGGCAGATACCGATATTATAAACCTTTCCGGAATCTCCCTGTGTGCCTCCTTCTGCTCCATCGGAACCACAACCGGACAGAGCAGCTGCAATAAGAGACGTGACGGTAAGTAATACCAAAAATTTCTTTTTCATAATCTTCTCCTCCTCAAAAACCTCTTTACTTAATATGCTGACGTGATATATCTACCGTAGCAAATATACACGAAAAACAACGGTTCGTCAACTTCTCTAACCAATAAAATATTCTGAGATGTCAATAAAGTTCAGCATTCCCAGTGCATTCTCTGCCTTTGTCACCAACCAGCTGGCACTGCATCTGCACCAGCAGCGCAACGAATAATTAAACATCTCTTCGGTATGTCTGGCATGCGTCTCCTCTCTGCTGATCTTACTGAAAAGGCAGCTTTCACATGGTGTATCCCTATGCTGAAACGCTTTGTAGCAAAGATCACCGACCTTTACATCCGGAAGCTGCATCAAAGCCTTTCTGTTTACAAAACTCAGTTCGTAAGTATCCACATTGACAATGTATACATAGCTGTCCAAGCTATCCATCATTTCAATCTGTGTGGCAAAATCCTGTAAACGATCCATCAAACCGATCTGCAGAACATGAGCCTCCAGAATCCTAAATAATGACCGGATTTCCTCCATAACAGAATCTTCAAACTCCAGCTGGATATCTTCATGATTTTCAAATATGATTGCTCCCAGAAATTCTCCATTTGCTGTGATCGGATAATACAACAGGCTTTTGATTCCTTCCGACTGAAAATAATACCGCAGTTCATCTACTACCACATCATATTCATGGATCACACTGCAATTCTTAAAAGACTCATATAAAAACTCATAAACGACCCGGCGTACCTCAAAGTGTTCCTTACTCTCCGTTCCCATCTCATACCCGTGACGCGAAAAATTCACCTGCTTAGACAAGGGCAGACTTCCTTTTTCATTGCTCACAATGAATCCGCGGTGAAAACCATAGTGTACCGCAATCAGCTCAATCGCCATATGTAATGCATCTTCCATCACTTTGTCCTCGAAAAGGATCTGCATGACCATATCTTCAATATTCCAGTTAAGATGCATTCCTTTTTCCGGATCATAGGCTATATTATTGTTCTTTCTAAGTGCATGGTATGCCATTGTGGATGCCGCGTCATAAATACGGTAGCCGTATTTACCGGAGGCTTTTACTCTCGTAATCGCTCTGTTTGCCTTTTCGTAGAGTTCATCATAAGTAACGCCGTGATAGGGAAACATTGCAACGCCGACACTGCAGGTCACATGAATTTCCACTCCATCCCCGGGCAGTGTAAAATTAATTTTTTTCACGATCTCGGAAGCCAGTTTCTGTGCATCGGAAAAGCCTTGAATATTTTTAACATAGATGACGAACCTGTCGATATCTATTCTTCCAACAACATCGCTTCCCTTCACACTTTCATCCAGATACACTCCGACATCCGCAAGGATTCTGTCACATTGTGCCTGTCCAAATACATCATATACCCTTTTAAAATTGTCCAGATCCAAAATCATCAATGCATTGAGCGTATCTTTTTCAATCTCCTCCATAAGCTCGATCTGGATCAGTTTCGCTGCTGCATCTTCTTCATGCAGTCTGGTCAGGGCATCCCTTTTTGCACGAAGTTTAAGATTCATCTCCTCCATTTTCTTATCATGGATATTGACCAGTCTTCCGACTACCCTTGTAACATACCCTTCCGTACCTAAAAGGGAGGTCAGATTCACCTGATACCAGAGGTAATCTTCATCATAGATATTGGTTCTAAATTCAATCGCAGCGTGTCCGGGTGACTTCAAAAGACGTTCCCAGACCTGGATGTAGTTTGCCCTGTCTTCATTGAATACTCTGTCGCTTACGGCATTCTCTATATATTTGTCTATAATCAATTCTCCGGTGGATTCATAACGTCCCGAAGTTCTCACAACCAAGACATCTGATTTAGCATTATAATCAACAATTCTCTCATCCTGGGATTCAAAAAGAATATTTAACCGCTCCGCCTGCTGGTGCAGTTCCTCGTCTATGCTTTTCTTCTCTGTAATATCCTGAACCATAGTTACGATCGTATATTTCGTTCCCTCTCTGGAATACAGATTCCCCCTCACATGAATCCATCTAAGACCGCCATCCGCCGTTACGGTACGAAATTCTACGTCCACTGAACCGTCATCTTTTAAGACATCTTCGATTGCCTGCTCAAGAATCGGAAGATCCTCTGGAATGACATTTCTGCGAATATTCTTCATATATTTCTGTCCTTTTGATTTGGAATATCCCAGCATACGGTAGAATCCGTCATTCACAAAAATCGGTGTAAGCTTATTGTTTTCATATTCCAAAAAACAGATTCCGCCAATGATATTATTTATCATGGAATCAAATTCTTCAAAGTTCATCTCAATCGCCATACTCTTATCCCCACTATTGTTTTCTTTCTGCTATCTCACCCTGTTTTTTATAAATACTGCCTGCCGGAATAAATCCTCTTACCATAGATGTCGGATATATATTGGTTTCTTTCCCGATAATTGTACCGGGATTTAAAACGGAATTACATCCAACTTCCACATGATCGCCAAGCATCGCACCAAATTTCTTTAAACCGGTCTCATATCTTTCTTCACCGGCTTTCACTACTACCAAAGTTTTATCACTCTTTACGTTAGAAGTAATGGAACCGGCACCCATGTGCGCTCCCCATCCCAGAATACTGTCTCCCACATAATTATAATGAGGCACCTGGACTTTATTGAATAAGATGACATTCTTAAGTTCCGTAGAATTTCCTACTACTGCGCCTTTCCCTACAATTGCATTGCCTCTGATAAAAGCACAGTGCCTAATCTCTGCGTCCTCATCAATAATTGCAGGTCCGTTTATGCAGGCGGAAGGATATACTTTGGCAGACTTTGCGACCCAGATATTCTCTCCCCTTTTTTCATACTTGTCTTCCGGGAGAGTTGCCCCAAGCTTTAAGATGAAATCGCCTATTTTCGGTAAAACCTCCCACGGATAGGTTAGACCGTCAAAAAGTTCTTCTGCAATCGTCTCATCCAATGTATATAACTCTTTTATTATAACATCTTTTAACCCTGTTGACATCTTTTTTTTCTTTTTTTCCTTCCTTTATTCTTTTTATTTCTGTTTTTTATAAAATTGTGAAGCATAGCGGAATTTTCCAGTAAGCGCCGACTGATTATTCATCTGCTTCACCATATTGGTACGTCTTGAAACAAAATCATCCAGTTTCACCATATACTCTTCGGCAGATATTGAGCCATCCGCCACCATACTCAAACCTTTTTCCCAGCTTGCCGTAAGCCTTGGATCAAGAAGCGGCTTAATAGATGCGGATACTACCTCATAAATCATCTCACCAAGCAGTGTCGGAGAAATGATCTGCGTTTTCTTATTCAATTCCAGGTATTTGATATTTACAAGCTTCTTTAAAATCTCCGCTCTGGTGGCAGAGGTCCCGATCCCGCTTCCTTTTATCTGTGCACGAAGCTCCTCATCTTCAATAAACTGTCCGGCATTCTCCATTGTTAAGATCATGGTTCCCGAATTATAACGCTTTGGAGGCGAAGTTTCGCCCTCTTTGGTCGTCAGAGACTGCAGGGTAAGTTCCGAGCCATTTTTCAACCTCTGCAGGGTCTCCATAAAAGAATCCTCACAAGCTTCCTCGAGATCTCCGCCTTCTTCGGCCTTCTCGTCTCTATCACTCTCTCCGGTTTCTGACATTTTCTTTTTCACAAACGAAAACTGTGCCGCTTTTAAATATCCCGGCTCCGTCAGTATCTTGAAATTGGAGAAAAAAAACTCTCCTTTCAACTGTACTCTCAGACTGATCTTCTGATAGACTGCCGGCGGATAAAAAATACTTAAAAATCTTCTGACAATACATTCATAGACTTTTTGCGCCGTCGGATTCAGGCTGCCCAAACTGCCAAGTCCCTGTCCTGTAGGAATGATTGCATAGTGGTCCGTAATCTGCTTATCATTGACATATCTGGTTTTTGCAAGGTTTTTATAACTTCCGCCTGAAAGTATTTCCTGTACCAGATCCTGTACAAGACCATACTGTTTAAGGCCACCGATATTCTTATGTATCTCCTTTGCCACTGCCGAGGATAAGACTCTTGCATCGGTCCGGGGATAGGTAGTCAGTTTTTTTTCATATAATTCCTGTACAATCCTCAGCGTCTCATCCGGACTGATCTTAAAAAGCTTAGAGCAGTCATTCTGCAATTCAGCCAGATTATATAAAAGCGGCGGATTTTTTGTTTCTTTCTTTTTTTCGATCTGTTCCAGTTTGGGAGAAACTACAGGTTCTTCCGTTAAAAAGCGTATCAGCTCTTCCGCTGATTTTTTTTCCAGAAAACCGGTATCCTTGTAAAGCAAAGGAGATGCAAAATAGCGAGAGCCTTCCACTGCCTTCCATTCAAAATCGCATTGTTTTCCCTCTATTTCAATTTCCATAAGGATTCGATAAAACGGAGTTTTAACAAACTCCCGAATCTCCCGCTCCCGGTTCACC
Organism: Lachnospiraceae bacterium; assembly: GCA_022510585.1. Taxonomy (GTDB): domain Bacteria; phylum Bacillota; class Clostridia; order Lachnospirales; family Lachnospiraceae; genus UBA3282. The sequence goes on along the minus strand of JAFLTF010000010.1, from coordinate 35,601 downwards.
ACCATACCGAGTACACAGGTCATGACCCGGCCCACAGATATGACAGCTCTGTCAGTTTTCAAATAAGTTTTGACAGGATTGCTGTATTTTAACGTCAATACTCTGGAAAAATTGATCCCCATCAGATAATCTTCTTTTGCCCGCAGATAAGCGGCATCCCCAAGATTATCATATGCTGATAAATCCTTTGCCTCCCTGATACCGCGCAGGATCTCTTCTTCTGTCTGGGAATCGATCCATACTCTTTTTCGAATTTTTCCTGTGACATTCGCCTGCTGTTCTACCAATCTGTAGATATATTCTCCTTCACGCCCGGAGTCGGTACAGACATAAATGGTTTCTACATCTTCACGGTTGAGAAGTCCGCTTACGATATGAAACTGTTTTTTTACATTCTCAATCACTTCATATTTGAATTCTTCCGGTATAAAGGGAATCGTATCCAAGGACCATCTTCTATATTTTTCATCATAGGCTTCCGGATAACTCATTGTAACAAGATGACCTACGCACCATGTGACCAAGGCCTCCCCTGATTCCATATAACCGTCCCTGGAACTCATCTGATATTTTAAAGCCTTGGCAAACTCTCTTGCCACACTGGGTTTTTCCGCAATAAATAAACTCTTTCCCATCTTTGATTTTCACCTTTTACATATCGGATATCTGTATCAGCTTTAGGTTGCTTTTTACTTTTGCTTCCAAATTGAGTTTTTCGTCAAATCCGGATGCTGTATACAGATAGATATAATCAGCATTGATTCTGGCTTTCTTCGCACAGGTCAACACCCATTCATAGTCTTCATAGGTCATCATCGGTTTTTCCCAATTACACAGTGCGACCAAAGTCTTTCCCTCTGCATCTTGCGCAATAACATCGATATTGCCTTCTTTTCCGACCCATTCGCCGCTGCTTACAAACCGGAAGGGAAGTCTGCCCCGTCCATTTAATTTTTCTAAATGCTGACGACACACCTGTTTAAAATATCCTGCTACATATTTTTTAAATCCCGGATAAATATACTCATTATAATACTCTTCCGATGACAGCGTTTGAAGTGCGCTCATATAGGGATACATATAAGTAAAATAGAAATCCACAAAGGGATTGACGATTCTGTAAACACCTTTTTGAACACTGTCCTTTTCTACCGCGTCATAAGAAAAGACCTTCTCCACCAACTCAAGTTCCATCAGATTTTTCAGATATACGCTGATCTTGGCGCGCGAAAACTCCGTATGCAGGTACATATCGTTCAACTTATGGTTTCCTGCCGCAATCGAGGCCAGTATCGTATTATAGACGCTCATTTCCCTTAATTGATCCGCTACCATGCGTTGACCTTCGTCAAAGAGAAAGCAATCCGGGTTCAAAACGTTTTTACATATATTCTGACGTATCGTCAATCTGTCATCAAATTGGTTCCATAAGCCCGGAATACCACCTAGTATAGCATATGCCTCTACACATTCCTCAATTCTGAAATTGGGAAAACGATGCACAATGTCAATAAAAGAAAGTTCCCTGATCTTCAATAAACCGGATAGTTCATAGGCGATATCGCCAATTTTATCGATCATACTGTTCTCTATCCATCCGACAGCGGAACTGCACAAGAGAACCGTTACATTGCATCTTTTTTCCTCACTGTGAAGAAAGTGTACCAGATCCTGCATAAAGGTTCCATTGGCTTTTACGATATTTTGAAACTCGTCTATAATAATAACTTTTTTACTGCCGCTATTACCGCAGATCGATTGAAAGATATCCGGAAAATCAGGAAAATCTGTCTCCGCCAATCCTTCGGCTTTTAATTGCAGCCCCCACTGATACACCTGTTCCCGCTCCGAACATGGTTTGGCAAGATAGTAATAGCTTGGCTTATCTTCTACAAACTCCTTTGTAAGCGCTGTCTTGCCAATATGCTTTTGTCCGTATATGACCAAAGCCTGACTGTCTTTTCGGTCATAATTCTGATTCAGATATTCTAATTCTGATATCCTGCCTGATAACATAGTTCCTCCTCCGGCATACTATGCAAGTTCTCTTTCAATCAATTTCTCAATTCCGTAAGACGGCATGGGTTTTCCCAGATAGTAACCCTGTATGATGTCACAATCAATAGCGTTCAGATATTCAAATTGTTCTTTCGTTTCCACACCTTCCGCAACCGTCTCATATCCTAATTTTTTGACCATATAGATAATGGATTCTATAATAATTCTGGTGTTTTCATCCGTAACTACGGTATCTACAAATGACTTATCAATCTTCAGTGTGTCAATAGGAAGTCCCTTCAAATACGCAAGGGAAGAATACCCTGTTCCGAAATCATCCAGAGATATCTTAATACCAATATCCCTGAGTGCAACCAGCTTGTCCGTGATCGCTTTAAAATCATCGATCATAATGGATTCCGTAATCTCTAATTCAATCTCGCTTGGACATATATGGTACTTTTCCAGCAACTGCTTTACACTTTCAATAAAATCTGGCTGTTTATATTGAATTGCCGAAACATTTAAAGACAAAAGTATCGGATAATGATATTTTTCTTTCCATCCTGCATAAATTCGAAGGCTTTCCTCCATAACCCATGTGCCGATAGGTACGATGGTCCCGTTTTTCTCTGCAATCGGTATAAAAACATCGGGACGGATCATTTTACCTTCTTCATCCTTCCAACGAATCAATGCTTCAACCCCTCGCAGTTTCTTATCCATTGTGTGAAACTGCGGTTGAAAATGCATCTCAAAATTCTGTTCGAAAACAGCTTCTTTCAATTTATTTTCAATTTTTACATTCTGCAGGAAATCTTCAAGGATCTTACTGTCAAAATACTGAATATTACCCTTGCCGCAAGCTTTTGCCCGGAACATAACAATTTCAGCACAATTGATCAATTCCAAAGCATTTGATGCTGCGCTGGGATATTCCGCCACACCGATGCTGACTGACAGCGGAATCTGTTGTCTGCTGCTTAACTTAAATGTCTTTTTCAGCCGTTTTGATATCTTCTTATAAATCGCATCCACAGCTTTTGTACCGTTGGAATCATAGATACCAATACAATAGATATCACTGTTAAAATGCGAAACAATTACGTTTTCTGAGGAAAATTCAGACAAAAACTGTCCAAAAATCTGAATGATCTCATCTCCCACAATAATTCCCAGCCCGTCATTCATTCTCCTGAAATCATCCAGATCAAGGAACATAACGGATACGGTTTTATTCTCATCTTTTGCACGATTTACAAATTCCCCAAGTTGACGCACAAAGTAATTTCGATTATATAAGCCTGTTAAAATATCATAATATGCCATATAAACCAATTCATTATTTTGTGAATTGAATTTGGTTACATCTTTAAAACGGATGATCTTATCCGTGGGACGATTTTTCTCATCATAGATGATACTGGTTTCCACCTCAACCCACATCCGGCTGTCCTTCATTTTCACATCTGTGGCTATCGACTTAATCCCCTTTTTTTCAATAAAAAGAGCCTCCCGCAGAGGCGCGGTATACCGCTCCTCTACGCAGGCATAAAATTTCGAAAAATCAGCATGACACGAAACCGGAAAATTAAAGAAATAATTCCAGTTTGCAATAGTCTGTACACTATCTTCTTCATAATTATAGTATAGAAACGCATTGTTCGAAGTTTCACAGATCAAGCGAAGCATCTTAGCATCATGTTCCAACTTCTCATTCAATGTGCTCAGTGCATCTACACGTTCCTCTAAGTTCCCCATATCTATTCCCCATATTGCGCAGTCTTCCCTATACTGCAATTCCCTATTTTTTAGTGATATAACCTTTTGCCTTCAAAGTCTCCGCGCAAAGGATGGCACCTCCTGCAGCACCCCTCACCGTATTGTGGGAAAGACCGATAAACTTCCAGTCGTATACATTATCTTCTCTGATGCGTCCTACGCTGATACCCATACCGTTTTCGTAGTCTACATCCAATTGAACCTGAGGACGGTTATCCTCTTCCATATACTGAATAAACTGCTTCGGTGCACTTGGCAGTTCAAGTTCCTGCGGAAGGCCTCTAAACTGCACCAGTTTTTCAATCAACTGTTCTTTCGTCGGCTTTTTCTTAAATTTGACAAAAACGGCTGCCGTATGCCCGTTCAATACCGGTACACGGATACATTGACAGGTTATGACGGGAGCGGTTGCCGGAACAATCTCCCCGTTTTCTATCTTTCCCCAGATTCTAAGGGGTTCCTTCTCACTCTTTTCTTCCTCTCCGCCGATATAAGGAATCACATTCTCTACCATCTCCGGCCAATCCTTAAAGGTCTTACCCGCACCGGAAATGGCCTGATAAGTAGTTGCCACTACTTCATACGGCTCGAATTCTTTCCACGCCGTCAAAACAGGGGCGTAACTTTGAATGGAGCAGTTCGGCTTTACAGCGATAAATCCCTTTGTTGTTCCAAGCCTCTTTTTCTGGGATTCGATAATATCAAAATGTTCCGGATTGATCTCCGGTACAACCATAGGTACATCTGGAGTCCATCTGTGTGCACTGTTATTGGAAACCACCGGCGTCTCAGTCTTCGCATAGGCTTCCTCAATCTTTTTGATCTCCTCTTTCGTCATATCTACCGCCGAAAAGACAAAATCCACTTCGGAAGCCACCTTTTCTACTTCGTTTACATTCAATACGATAATTTTTTTCACGGCTTCCGGCATCGGTGTTGTCATCTTCCATCTATCGCCTACCGCTTCTTCATAAGTCTTACCTGCGGACCTGGGACTTGCTGCAATCGTCGTCACCTCGAACCACGGATGATTCTCCAGCAGAGAGATAAATCTCTGTCCTACCATTCCTGTTCCGCCTAAAATTCCTACTTTTAATTTTTCACTCATGTTTCTCTACCATGCCTTTCTCTATTCCTGCAAGATATTCTTTTTCTATCTGAATCACTTTGCGCATCGCATCCGGTCCCGGTGCGCCTACCGTCAACCTTTTCTCGACGCATGTCTTAAGGCTGATCGCATCATAAACATCTTCTTCAAAATCCGGACTGATACTTTTAAGTTCCTCTATGGTTAAATCCTCAATGCTGCAGGACTTATCAATGCAGTACAACACTAATCTGCCGATGATTCCGTGAGCATCCCTGAAAGGCACGCCTTTTCCCACAAGATAATCCGCTGCATCCGTTGCATTCGTAAAACCCAGCATGGCGCTTGTTTCCATAACGGGTTGATGAAACTTCATGGTTTGTACCATACCATTAAAAAGTGCCAGACAGCCTTTTACCGTATCGATTGCATCAAAGGTCAGTTCCTTATCTTCCTGCATATCTTTATTATAAGCCAGCGGAATTCCCTTCATGGTTGTCAGGATGGATATCAACGCCCCGTAGACCCGTCCGGTTTTCCCGCGAATCAACTCTGCGATATCGGGATTCTTCTTCTGTGGCATAATACTGCTTCCAGTGGCATATGTATCATCTATCTCCACAAATCGGTATTCATTAGAGTTCCAAAGTATGATCTCTTCACAGAATCTGCTCAGATGCATCATGATCGTGGACAGTGCGGAAAGAAATTCTATCACATAATCTCTGTCGGAAACAGAATCCATACTGTTAAGCGTGGGTCCTTCAAATCCCAGCAGGGACGCAGTATAATATCTATCCAGCGGATAAGTGGTTCCTGCCAGCGCCCCGGCTCCAAGCGGGCAATAATTCATCCGTTTATAGATATCCTCAAGTCTTTGCCTGTCTCTTTTGAACATTTCAAAATAGGCACCCACATGATGCGCCAGCGTAATCGGCTGTGCCTTCTGTAAATGAGTAAAACCCGGCATATAAGTCTGCACATGTTCTTCCATGATCTGAAGCAGAGTTTTTAGCAGTTCCTTAAGCAATTCATCTACTGAAAGGATTTCGACTCTGGTATAAAGCCTCATGTCCAGAGCCACCTGATCGTTACGGCTCCTTCCGGTATGTAATTTCTTCCCCGCATCTCCGATGCGTTCTATCAGATTTGCTTCCACAAAACTGTGGATATCTTCATATTCTTCGGTGATTTCCAAGACGCCGTTCTCAATATCCTGCCTGATTCCGGTCAGCCCTTTTACAATCGCGTCCTTCTCATCCTGCGTGAGAATCCCCTGTTTCTCCAGCATGACAACATGTGCAATGCTGCCTTCTATATCTTGTCTATAAAACTTTTGGTCAAAAGAAATCGATGCGTTAAAAGCATATACAAGCTTATCCGTTTCCTTTGTAAATCTTCCACCCCAAAGCTGTGCCATGTTTCAAAACCTCCAACCCGCTAAAATTGCCTATAGCGAGCCATTATTAAATCTAAATTTGATGATAGCATAAAACATATTTTGTGTCAACGAAAACCCCTGTTTACAGAAATGCAAACACAATTTTGCAAATCTTTCATAAAATATTTTATAAATACAGGGAGTGATAACAGAATGCAGCCTATTTTATCTTTAGAAAATATATTTTTCTCCTATCATAATCTCAAAGGAGAAACTCCCGCCTTATCAAATATCACTTTTGACATCGCAGAAGGGGAATTCCTGGCAATCGTGGGACCCAGCGGCTGCGGCAAGTCTACACTGCTGTCCATCATTGCAGGTCTGCTAAAGCCCGAAGGCGGAACCATCACCTTTAACACCTCCTCTTCGATCGGCTATATGCTGCAGCATGACCATCTGTTTGAATGGAGAACAATTTACCAAAATGCGATTTTGGGGTTGGAGTTAAATAAAAACATGACAAAAGAAAATACGGATTATGTATTGCAGCTTTTAAATGACTATGGGCTCTATGCTTTCAAAGATAAAAAACCATCTGAATTATCCGGCGGTATGCGGCAGCGAGCCGCTCTGATCCGCACCATGGCAATCAAGCCGGATCTGCTCCTTTTGGATGAACCCTTCAGCGCACTGGACTTCCAGACCCGAATGATGGTATCCGCCGATATCGGTAACATCATCAGAAGCACCGGTAAAACCGCTATTCTCATTACCCACGATCTATCCGAAGCGATTACGCTTGCTGACAGGGTCCTTGTCCTGTCAGGGCGTCCGTCCAGTGTCAAATGTGAACTGCCGATCCATTTTTGCATCGACCGCACTTCTCCTCTTGCAATCCGTAACACAACAGAATATCAGACATATTTCAATCTTTTATGGAAGGAGCTATCCGATGACTTCTCTGAAAAGTAAACCCATAACAAACCTGAGCGTACAAGAGGCCTTTATGCTCGCCCACCGCAGGCATCACCATACCATCACTCTTTTTCGACTGTTGATCCTAATCACATTTCTTACCCTTTGGGAATATACGACGCGGGCCGGATATGTGGATATCTTTTTCTTCAGCTCCCCCAGCGCTATTGTGAAATATCTGTATCAGATGACCATAGATTCTTCCCTTTTTAGACATACCGGTATTACGCTGCTTGAAACCATCGTCAGTTTCCTGCTTGTCACATCCCTAAGCCTCATCATCGCTATGCTTCTATGGTATCAGGGCAGTCTGTCCGAAATTCTGGAACCTTATCTGGTGGTACTAAATTCCCTTCCCAAATCCGCACTGGCACCACTGCTCATTGTCTGGCTCGGCACAGGCTCCAAAACAATCATTGTGGCCGGGATCTCTGTTGCTATCTTCGGTTCCATCATCAGTCTTTATACCGGCTTCTGTCAGTCTGACGAAGAAATGTTGAAACTGATCCTGACTCTCGGCGGCAGTCGGAAGGATGCGCTCTTTAAGGTGATCCTTCCCAGCTCCATTCCTTTGATTATCAGTAATATGAAGGTCAATATCGGGCTTTGTCTGGTGGGTGTCATTATCGGAGAATTCCTTGCGGCAAGACGGGGGCTGGGGTATCTCATCATTTATGGTTCGCAGGTGTTCCAGCTGAATATGGTGATCACTTCCATCATGATCCTTTGTGCGATCGCCATGGGGTTGTATAAAATCATTCAGAGTTTGGAGCATTGGTATAAGAAAGCAGGGTGAAATCCTACCATAGTACGATTTCCCCTGCCTGCATCGACTTTTTCACATCAATGATCCGCTGATTGGAAGAACCCCGAAACTGCAGACTGATATCTTTTAGGTCTTCCACAAATTCTCCATCCACCACAACATCCAGATAAGACAGAATTTCTTTCGTTTCTTCCCACTTCATACAAAAATCTTCTAATATATCTTTATCATACAAATACCCGGTATAGCACCAAACCGTTTTCCCGGGATATTCCTCTTTGACCCTGCGTAAAAGCGGTAAAAGCCCTATTTGATTCTTATATTCCATCGGTTCTCCGCCAAGCAGCGTAAGTCCTGCAATATAGGAAGGCTCCAGCTTTTTCAGAATATATTCAACAGTGTCCTCCCCAAAGGGTCTTCCATATTCAAAATCCCAGGTCATCTCATTGAAACAGCCTTTACACCTGTGGGTGCAGCCACTGACAAACAGGGTGACCCTTACGCCCGGTCCGTTGGCAATATCATATTCTTTTATCTCCGAATAATTCATTCTTATCGGTCCTCTATAAATGCAGTACTCTTTCCTTGATCTCCTGGGTACGTCCCTGATTCCAGAACTGTGTACCGATATAACCGCAGGTACGTCTTGCCACATTCATTTTATCCTGATCCGTATTCCCGCAGTTTGGACACTTCCAAATCAATTTGCCGTCATCATCCGATACGATCTTGATCTCACCATGATAATCGCAGATCTGGCAATAGTCGCTCTTGGTATTTAACTCGGCATACATGATATGGTCATAGATATGCTTCATAACAGTGAGAACCGCATCCAGATTATTTTCCATATTCGGCACTTCCACATAACTGATTGCACCGCCCGGAGATAACTCCTGGAACTGAGATTCAAAGGTCAACTTGTCAAAAGCATTTATCTCTTCCGTCACATGCACATGATAACTGTTCGTAATATAGCTCTTATCCGTCACGTCAGGAATCAGACCGAAACGTTTCTGTAAGCATTTTGCAAATTTATAGGTTGTGGACTCTAAAGGCGTGCCGTATAAACTAAAATCGATATTCGTCTCTTTTGCCCACTTCTTACATGCAGCATTCAGATATTTCATAAGCTCCAGCGCAAAAGGAGTAGCTTCCGGATCGGTATGGGACTTTCCGGTCATATATCTGGTACACTCGCACAAACCGGCATATCCCAGTGAAATGGTAGAGTATCCGCCATAGAGCAACTTATCGATCGGTTCTCCTTTCTTCAATCTGGATAAGGCTCCGTACTGCCATAAGATAGGCGCCACATCGGAAGGTGTGCCTTTGAGGCGGTCATGTCTGCACATCAGGGCGCGTCTGCATAGTTCCAGCCTTTCATCCAGAATCTTCCAAAACTTATCCATATCTTTTCCCGAAGAACATGCTACATCCACCAGATTCAGGGTTACCACGCCCTGATTGAATCTGCCGTAGAACTTCGGCTTGTCATTCTCATCATGATACACGGTCAAAAAGGAACGGCAGCCCATACAGGTATAGCAGTTACCGTCTTTTAACTTCTTCATGATCTTCTCGGAAATATAATCCGGTACCATTCTTTTGGCAGTACATTTCGCCGCAAGTTTCGTCAGATACCAGTATTTGCTGTCCTCATGGATATTATCCTCTTCTAAGACGTAAATCAGTTTGGGAAAAGCCGGTGTGATATAGACGCCTTTCTCATTCTTGACACCCCGGATCCGCTGATTCAGCATTTCTTCAATTACCATTGCAAGGTCGTCTCTTGTCTGCCCTTCCGGCACTTCGCCGATATACATAAACACAGTAACAAAAGGCGCCTGTCCGTTGGTAGTCATCAGAGTAATGACCTGATACTGTATCATCTGTACACCACGGTTGATTTCTTCCCGAACACGCATTTCCGCAATTTCGTTAATTTGCTCATCCGACAAAGAAAGCCCCATCTTATCCATTTCTGTCCGTACTTCTCTTCGCAACTTTTCCCGGCTGATCTGCACAAAAGGTGCCAGATGTGCCAGTGAGATACTCTGTCCGCCATACTGGGAACTGGCAATCTGTGCAATACACTGGGTTGCTACGTTACATGCGGTGGAAAAACTTTTGGGTGTATCGATCATTGTCTCGCTGATGACCGTCCCGTTCTGTAACATATCCTCCAGATTTACAAGACAGCAGTTGTGCATGTGCTGCGCAAAATAATCCGCATCATGAAAATGGATTATTCCCTGTTCATGCGCTTCTACAATGTCAGAAGGCAGTAGAAAACGTTTGGTGATATCTTTACTGACCTCTCCTGCCATATAATCACGCTGTACACTGTTGACAGTGGGATTTTTATTGGAATTTTCCTGTTTTACTTCTTCGTTATTACATTCCAGAAGACTTAAGATCTGCTCATCGGTGGAATTGGATTTACGCACAAGTGCACGCTTATAACGATAAGTAATATAGTTTCTCGCCATGGCATAAGCACTGAACTCCATGAGTTGGTTTTCCACCATATCCTGAATTTCTTCCACACTGGGAGAACGTCCCATTTCTTCACAATGTCCCTCAACAATCTCTGCGATTGTATCAATTTCTTCATCAGAAAGCCGGTCTGCATCATTTACACTGTTGTTTGCTTTCCGAATCGCAGCTATGATCTTTTCCAAATCAAATGTTACTTCCGTACCGCTTCTTTTAATAATCTTCATACAGACCCCCATACTATCCTTTGTACTATACCACCCATACGGTATACTATATATTGTAGCACGAAGTTTCTGTATGTCAAGATATTGTTAAAAATTTCCTTCTCCTTATCGAAGCCATGTGATTGTCCAGTCGTCATCACCCATCTCATATCTTGTTCCGCAATGAGGGCAATTTCGTATTTTTGCGGCATTAAAACTGGTCCCGCAGCTTTTACACTGGATCCTCTCAACAGAAAAGTTGATATCTATTGGTTTTCGGATATTCTTTCGCATTTGCGCATGTATAGTCTCTCTTCTTGCATCAATACGGCTGCCGTTGTCATAAAGGTTATCCAAATAAACATCCACCGTAACATAACAGTAATCTCCCTGCACACCATACTGCTTCAGGGCAACCGCACCGGTATAGGAAGATTCAATGACAGCAAGGAACCGGGAATCGAGCGGTTCGCCTTCATAGAAAGGCAGATCTTCCGGATGCTCGGAAAAAATGATCATTTTTGTCATAGAAACAATTTTATCCGAAAAATATTCATAGGAAAATTCCGGACTGTACTGTTTCATAAATGATACAAAACGTCCTCCCGAACCGGCCGAATTCACCAACAGGGGCATCGCTTTTCCCGCTTCTACAAACAGGGATGTGATTTTTAAAAATGCCCAAAGGATATATCCGCTGATTCCTCCAAATATCATACCTCCAAAGATTCCGCTCAATAGGGAAGCTATCATCTGCGAAATGGCTTGTGCGGAATCATTGAAATTGACATCTTTACAAAAATATGCAATAAAACCGATAATACTCAGCGCTATACACGGAAGTATTACCTTTCCGATATCCCGCTTGATCTCCTTTTCCGTATAACCGTTATCCTTAATAAAGTAGTAGTTCGTCACTTTCGGATACAGTTCCTGCATTTCAAAATATGTCCCACAATACGGACACCCGTTTTGTAAGTCTGCTATCTTACTGACAGCACCACAGTTCGGGCAGGAATATAACTCTTTCGAAACGGAATCCGAATTCAGTACATTCGTAATGATCTGATATAAAATAGAGTTCTGCTGCATCTCATAGATCTTTTTGCCGCTTCTATATATCATTCTGGACAATCGGCAGGTACGATATTCCATGGAGCTTACATACCGGTCGTCCTTCCACTGTCTTCCACTTCCGCCTCCCTGTGCAAAATGTCCTCTTGGCTGGATATCATATTTCATCACCAGGTTTTTTTCTTTCAGACGTTTCAACTGAAGTTCCAGCCCGTACTTTACATCCTGACCTGCACAAGACGGATACTTTCCCGTATTGGTAAAACCTTGTAAATCCAGCGCAAAATCTTCAAAAATGCTATGATGGGACCGTTCCCATACGACCTCCTGATTTTGATCACTCATGTGTATACCCCTGTTTCTTTCCTGCATATTTTTACAAATAAAAAAGAGCTGGAAAAGGGACTCGAACCCTCGACCTACTGATTACGAATCAGTTGCGCTACCGACTGCGCTATTCCAGCTCATTGTTAAACACAAAAAATATTATAATGGGTAATTGCCATTTTGGCAAGATTGAATTACCCTTTCCGCAAAATATTTTTAATATGATATCCCTCTAGCGTGAATCCAAATGTACATCCAACTGATTATAGGGAATCGAAATGCCGGCTTCATCCAATGCGTATTTAATATTTTCATTCAGGCGCCATTTGGTTTCCCAAAAATCCTCCGATGCCACATGACAGCGCACGCCAAGTACCACCGCACTTTCTCCGAGTGAATCCACAAACACGCGTTTCTCCTGTTCCTGCAGCACTTTCTCATCGCTATCCAGAAGTTTCATTAATACGTCCTTAGCTTCCCTGATATCCGCCTGATAAGATATTCCCACAGAAATATCAATTCTTCGGCTATCCGTTACACTGGCATTGATCATACTGGAATTAGATAGTTCTCCGTTCGGAATGATCACAACTTTATTATCCGTTGTAGCAAGCTTGGTATAAAAAAGCTGGATTTCCGTTACGGTACCTTCATTGCCTCCTGCCGGTATGATATAATCTCCCACCTTGAAAGGCCTCAACAAAAGAATCAATACACCACCTGCAAAATTGGAAAGGCTTCCCTGAATCGCCAAACCGATCGCCACGCCGGCGGATCCCAGCAGCGCCACCACACTGGCTGCATCCAGACCAAAGCCGGAAGCAATGCCGAAGATAAGAATCACATACAATGCGATCTTGACAAAGGAATCCAAAAACTGCATGGCGCCCACATCCGCATTGCTTCGTTTCATAGACGTCCTCAAGATTTTACGTATCAGCTTGATAAGCTGCATGCCTATAAAGAATGCAATCAATGCCAAAAGTACCCTGATGCCAAAACGCAATGCGGTTTCCGGCAGCTTCTGTAAATAAGATTCAATCAAACCAACATTGATCGTCTCATTCGCAATTGTTAAAATCTCCGACATTCAGTTTACTCCTTCTGCTTAGTTTTGTTCCTTGGCTTTGGCTTCTTTGATCTTTCTGAGTCTTTCCGCAGCCTCGTCTGCCGCTTTGGCTTTCTCTCTTGCTTCCTTAGCTGCTTTTCTTGCTGCTTCTTTCGCTTCTTTTGCCTCTATCGCGGTAATCCTTGCCGCTTCTTCCGCCGCTCTTTTTTCTTCCTCTTCTTTGGCTTTGCGAAGAGCCTCTGCTTTTGCCTTTTCTATTGCTGCTTTTTCCTCCGGAGTATAAGGTGTAAAGGCAAAAATACTCAAAGAAAGAGGGGCGCTGACCATTTCAATGGCATAGGGCTTTCCATCCCACTCTTTTTCGATTGTCTGTTTTTCCTTTTTATTAACTATATTATTGCCGCCGTAAATTCTTGCATCCGTATTCAAGATTTCTTTATACTTGCCCTCATAGGGAACTCCTACGGTAAGGTTCTGTTTCACATTGGCAAAGTTGGCAACCACTACCAGTGTATCTTCCTCTTTGTCTGTTTTACGCAGATAAGAAAGCATACATGCCTGCGGTGTGATACAGTTGATCCATTCAAAACCTTCCCATGAAGTATCCTTCTGATACATTGCCGGAAGCGTCGTATATATCTTATTTAAATCTGCTACCAGTTTGTTCAGCTTCTTATGCTCCTCATTTTCCAACAGGTTCCATTCCACCTCACGAGACTCATTCCATTCCGTATATTCTCCGATATCCTGCCCCATGAAAAAGAGCTTCTTACCGGGATGGGTCATCTGATAGGCATAGGTCAAACGCAGATTTGCAAACTGCTCTTCTCTGTTACCCGGCATCTTTCCCAGCATTGTTGCCTTTCCGTGTACCACCTCATCATGGGAGAACACAAGGACAAAGTTCTCACTATAGGCATAAATCATACTGAAAGTCAGGTTATTGTGACAGCCCGAACGAAAATAGGGATCGTTCTTGATATAGCTTAAATAATCGTTCATAAAACCCATATTCCATTTCAGGTCAAATCCCAGCCCACCGTCATTTAAATCACCTGTGATTTTCGGCCATGCCGTGGATTCTTCCGCAATCATCAGCACATCTTCATTTCTTTTTTTCACAATGGAATTCAAGTGTTTTAAAAATTCCACCGCTTCCAAGTTTTCATTCCCCCCATACATATTGGCTACCCATTGTCCTTCGTTTTTGCCATAATCCAAATAGAGCATGGAGGCAACAGCATCCATACGGATACCATCCGCATGATACTGCTCGATCCAGTACAATGCATTGGCAATCAGATAGTTTGCTACCTCCGGTCTGCCATAATTGTAAATGAGCGTTCCCCAATGCGGGTGACTACCTTTACGTGGGTCCATATGCTCATATAAGCAAGTACCGTCAAAGTTCGAAAGACCATAGGTATCCCTCGGAAAATGTGCCGGTACCCAATCCAAGATCACTCCGATACCCGCCTTATGCATCTCATTCATAAAGTACATAAAATCTTGTGCGGTACCGTAACGGGAAGTGGGTGCATAATAACCGATTACCTGATATCCCCAGGAACCATCCAAAGGGTGTTCCATGACCGGCATCAGTTCAATATGGGTATAATTCATTTTTTTCACATAGCTGATGATCTTAGGTGCAAGGTCTCTGTAATTCAAATAGGGAGCATCATCTTCAGGTTTTGCAAAAGACCCCAGATACAGCTCGTAAATACTGATCGGTGCATTTGCCGCATGAACATTCTTTCTCTTTTTCAGCCATTTCGCATCGTCCCATTCAAAACCGACAATATCCCTGACAACGGAAGCGGAATCAGGACGGAGCTGCTGTCCGAATGCATAAGGATCTGCCTTAAGATAAGTAAGCCCTCCCTTTACCTTCAGCTCAAATTTATAACAGTCGCCGGCTTTCACTCCCGGTATAAATATTTCAAAAATACCGGAATCCCACAATCTTCTCATCTGATGAACCCTGCCGTCCCAGCCGTTAAAATCACCAACTGTACTGACACGGATCGCATTCGGCGCCCATACGGCAAAATATACGCCGTCCACACCATCTATCTTCATCGGGTGAGCGCCCAGCTTTTCATAAATGGAATAATGAATCCCTGCATTGAATTTATCGGTATCGCGTTTGTCTATCTGCGGTTTGAAGTTATAAGCATCTTTTACCTTTTTCAGACTGCCATCCTCATATTCCGCAATATATTCATAAGGGAAAATTGTCTTTCCGGGAATCAGTACCGCAAAAAAACCGGCCTCATCAACACATTCCATGGGATAACTTTTGTTGCCTGTTTCCGGCTGAACACGTACGCTTTGGGCGCCCGGTAAAAAAGCCTGAATCAGGATATTATTCCCCGACACATGAGCTCCTAACACATGGTGCGGATCATCTTCCTCCGAATAGATAATTCCTTCGATTTCAGGCCATTTCATTAATTTATATAATTTTTTGTTCATTTTAGACCTCCCTTATGAATAATCTCTCTTTCATCTTTCCCTAATCTTCCAATGAATGGATAAAAATACCACTGCGAAGCTTCGGTTCGAACCATGTGGATTTCGGCGGCATTAATTTTCCCGCATCAGCTACGGCAAACAACTCGTGAATATCCGTAGGATACATGGCAAAGGCTGCCTTACAATCCGTTTTGACTCTTCTTTCAAGCTCTTCCAGACCTCTGATACCGCCAACAAAATCAATTCTCTCATCGCTCTTGGGATCTAAGATGCCAAGAACCGGCTCCAGCAGATTATCCTGCAAGAGGGCAACATCCAAGTCCTTTACCGGATCTCCCGAAACCATGCCCTTTTTGACCGAAAGCTTATACCATGTGTCCTTAAGATACATCCCCATTTCACCTTTTCTTGCGGGATGATAAGGCTGCTCTTTCGCTTTAACGGTATCAAATATTTCGGAAACTCTGGCAAGAAATTCTTCATCTGTGTAGCCGTTCAAGGATTTTATGACTCTGTTATAATCCATAATAAACAGCTGATCATCCGGAAAAATAACGGACAGAAAATAATGAAAGGCTTCCTTCCCGGTATAACCCGGATTCTGCTCTCTGCGTTTCTTAGATACTTTTACAGCGGAAGCGCACCTATGATGTCCGTCCGCTATGTAGACCCGATCTACCTTTGCGAAACCTTCCTGTATTGCCTTGATCGAATCTTCCTCATCGATGATCCATACTTTATGAATGATGCCGTCGTCTGCCGTAAAATGATACAAAGGCCTTTTCTTTTTGGCTTTCTCTATCTGTTCCCTGATATCTTCCCTCTGTCTGTAGGCCAGAAAAATCGGCCCCGTCTGGGCATTGCAGATATCCACATGGCGGATTCTGTCAGCTTCCTTCTCCGCTCTGGTATTTTCATGTTTTTTAATGATCTGGTTTTCATAATCCTCTACGGAAGCACAGGCACAGATCCCTGTCTGTGACCTGCCATTCATGATCAGTTCATATACATAATAAGCAGGCGTTTCTTCGGTAACAAATTCTCCTTTTTGTACCATCTCCCATAACATATCATGTGCTTTCTCATAGACCTCCGGAGCATACATATCATACCCTTCCGGAAACTGTGTTTCCGGTCTGTCAATCCTGAGAAAAGAATACTTATCGCCTGCAACCTTTCTTCTTGCTTCTTCCCTGCTGTACACATCATATGGTAATGCGGCAATTTTCTCTATCAGATCCGTCCGAGGTCTGAGTGCTTTAAATGGAATGATATCTGCCATATCCGCCTCCGTTTTAGAGTTATCTTAGTAAATTCAAATACTTATTTTATTTTATCAAATAAGCTTGTTAAGCACAAGCATCCGGTGTTAAAATAATCATACAAAAAGCAAAGGAAGTGATGATATGACCGCAGAACATGCAGAGATTCTCCGTAAAATAAATGCTTACTCCGAAAAAGTACTGGCTGATATCGATCCGCAAAAGACGCCGGTTTCCTTTCAGTTGGAAGCGCTGAAACCCATTATGGAAGAGATTGCAAAAGAAAAAGGGATGTCTGTAGAAGATGTTTTTATTCTTTATATGGATCTTGCCAGCGAAGCTGCCGTGAAGGCAGAAGAAAAACTGCAGTCGGAATTGAAAGATGTGTTAGAATAATTTATGGACGAAGTCGAAGGCTCCTATGTTCTTATAGGAGCCTTCTTCGAGTTCTTCTCTTATTTTATGACTCTGACGCGGAAAACCCCGTTTATGGATTCTAATGTTTTGATGATATCTTCGGAGGCGGGGGTTTCGATGTCCAGCATAGTGTAGGCTACTTCGCCTTTGGATTTGTTGGTCATATCTGAAATATTGATGCCGTTGTCACCGAAGCAGGCTGTAAATTTGGTGATCATATTGGCAATGTTCTTATGGAAGATGGCAACGCGTCCTGCCTGTGTGCATATGCCCATATCGCATTTCGGATAATTGACACTATTGACAATGTTGCCGTTCTCTAAGTAGTCCATCAACTCTTTGACCGCCATCTTAGCACAGTTATCTTCCGATTCTTCTGTGGATGCGCCCAGATGGGGAATCACAATACAGCCCTTCTTTCCCGCGGTTACAGGATTTGGAAAATCAGAGACATATTTACGGATTCTACCGGATTCAATGCCATCTAATACCGCTTTTTCATCTACCAGAAGATCTCTCGCAAAGTTGAGAATAATAACTCCATCCTTCATTTTCTCAATAGCTTCCTGATCGATCATACCTTTGGTTGCATCCATCAAAGGTACATGAATCGTAATAATATCGCAGCTTTCATATATTTCATCTACGCTCAGAGCATGTTTTACGTCACGGCTCAAGTTCCATGCCGCATCTACGGAAACATAGGGATCATATCCATATACTTCCATTCCAAGATGCTTTGCCACGTTGGCCACTTTTACACCGATTGCACCCAATCCGATGATGCCCAGTTTTTTATCATGGATTTCAGTACCTGCAAAATCTTTTTTCGCCTTTTCAGCCGTTTTAGCAATATTTTCATCGTCTTTGTTCTCAGAGACCCAGTTGATTCCACTTACTACATCTCTGGATGCAAGGAGCATACCTGCGATTACCAGTTCTTTTACACCGTTTGCATTAGCCCCCGGTGTATTAAATACAACGATTCCTTTCTCGGCACATTTATCCAAAGGAATGTTATTGACACCTGCTCCTGCCCTGGCGATCGCAAGCAGGTTGTCCGGCAGATTCATATCGTGCATGGCAGCACTTCTGACCAATATACCTTCCGCTTCTTCTATATTCTCTGTCTGTACATAATCTGCACTGAATTTCTCAATTCCTACTTTCGAGATAGGATTTAAACAATGATACTTAAACATTTGCTTTCCTCTTTTCTGTTATATAAACTACCGATTATTCTTCTCAAATTCCTTCATAAACGCCACAAGCTTTTCAACACCTTCGATCGGCATGGCATTATAAATACTTGCCCGCATTCCGCCTACGCTGCGGTGTCCTTTCAGATTAACAAAACCTGCGGCTTCTGCCTCTTTGACAAATTTGGCATCCAATTCTTCGTTTCCGGTGACAAAAGGAACATTCATAAGCGAACGGTCTTCTTTTCTGACGGTTCCCTTAAACAAACTGCTCTCATCCAAAAAATCATATAAGATTTTGGCTTTTTTCTCATTTAATGCTTTCATAGCTTCCAGTCCGCCGTTTTTCAACAGCCACTTAAATACCTTGCCACAGATATAGATACCGTAGCATGGCGGCGTATTATATAAGGAATCATTATCCGCATGCACCTTAAACTTCATCATGGTAGGGGTTCCCGGTAAAACATCATCCGTAAGGAGATCTTCTCTGATAATGACGATCTGCACACCGGAGGGCCCTACATTCTTCTGCACACCGGCATAAACCACGCCGTATTTGCTCACATCCATGGGTTCCGATAAGAAACAGGAAGAAACATCCGAAACCAGAATCTTACCTTTAGTATCCGGCAGCGTATGAAATTTGGTACCGTAAATCGTATTGTTCTCACAGATATAGACATAGTCCATATCATCCGTGATCGGCAGATCCGAGCAATCCGGAATATAGGAAAAAGTTTGATCCGCAGAAGATGCAAGTTCCACGGCTTCCCCATAGATTTTTGCTTCCGCAAAAGCCTTCTTTGCCCATTGTCCTGTCAAAATATAACCAGCTTTGCGGTTTTTCATCAGGTTCATCGGTACGGAGGCAAAAACCAGGCTTGCTCCTCCCTGTAAAAACAGAACTTTATAATTATCGGGAATATTTAATAAGGTTCTTAAATCTGCCTCAGCTTCTTTGATAATAGTATTGTAAACTTTGGAACGATGACTCATTTCCATTACGGACATTCCGCATCCTCTATAATCCAGCATTTCCTCCGCAGCTTCTTTTAAGACCTCTTCAGGCAGTACCGCCGGGCCCGCCGAAAAATTGTATACTCTGGCCACTCTTTTTTCCTCCTCAGGTTCTTTTTATAAAAGCTAAAAAATATTTTACATATATCCCATGTATTCGTCAAGTTTCTAATAAAACATTATGACAGGCGTTCCCACTTCTACCATCTCATATAACTTCGTCATGGCGCTGTAAGGCGTGTTGATGCAGCCATGGGAGCCGTTTGTCTGATAAATCGTACCGCCATAACTGCTCCGCCATGCGGAATCGTGGATTCCGACATTTCCCTTGACCGGCATCCAGAAATTGACATGGGATGCATAGCCTTCCCCTCTTAGAATACGGTCTGTCTGTTTTAAATAAACATAATTGACTCCTGAAGGCGTTCCCATCTGCCTGGAAGTATTTCCTGTAACTATAGGCGTCTCAAGTTCTAATTTCCCATTCAGATAATAATACATCATCTGTTCGCCCATATCGATTTCCACATAAGTGTTACCGATATCGTCTGTACCCTGCATCTTCGTAGTCTGCTTATACTTTGGCATATGTACCTCATCTGCTTTATTCAGGAAAGCTTCCGTAAGATATTCGACTTCGGCTTCCTGATCCAGCTTATTTCCATAAGTACCGCCTTCTATCGTGATCATCCCTCTGTTAGTCGTCCAAAAACGCCGGGACTTTCCCACCGTATCATAGATCTCAGCAAGACTTGCAACAAAATCTTTGATGGCATCCTCTCTAAGCTGTAGCTTTCCCGACTCATCCAATGCAAAACTGCCGTCTTCATTTAACAAGATCCACTGACAGACGACAGAAGCATCTACCGGAATCCTGTCACTGCCAAACATATAGACGATATGACAATCTTGAAACTCTTTGACCAGTTCCCATTCGTGAAGGGTTTTCTGCATCTCTTCGGTCAGTTCCATATCGTAATAACATCCTTCTTCGGACAAAAAAACGTCAGTTTCAAAATTGCTAAGAGCTGTTGTAACCACCTGCTTAGCTTCTTCAATATCCAGGACATTCGTTCTTTCATCCAGCAATTCATATCCCCGCTCGGTCAGCACAATTGCAACTTCCCTGTCCTTTTGTTCTCCTTCTTTAAGAAAAGGCATCTTGGAAAAGCAGGTATCAAATAATTCTTCATCATAGGATATTACAGGGCTTATCTTATCATCTCTGATCTTCCAGAAACTATCCACCCATAACCATGAATTCTGCTTTGCCAGATACAGCTCCAGAGATGTCTTAAAATCGTACCGATAGTTAATATCCTCAGCCGTAATCTGATAAGCATTCCGCTCTTTATCATAGACGGTAATACCATCACGTGCATATCGCATGGAAAGTTCCTGATTTACCTCATCAATACTTTTTCCGGTACAGTATACATTGTTGATCCAGGTTCCATATTCAAAAGCATTTTGATAATATACGGCCAGACCGATATAAACTATCGTGATCTGAGAAACGGCAATACATAAGAATAAAAATATTTTCCAAAATAAACGTTTTCGCATATGATCTTTCCAACCGATATTCTAATAATATCTATCATTTATAATATATTACATTTTCTGCTTTTATGACTCCGATTCCAGATCATGTGCATCAAAAGCTTCGCTGATCGGTGCTCCGGCAGGTACCATCGGGAATACCTTATCATCCTCCGGAATGATACAATCCAATACCACCGGTGCATTTGCTGCAAGCGCTTCCTCTATAGCAGGCGCCACCTCTTCTTTCTTTGTCACCCGGATTGCCTTACATCCAAGTCCTTCCGCCACTTTACAGAAATCCACTTTGTCCTGCAGAATGGTCTGGGAATAACGCTTATCATAAAACAGTGTTTGCCACTGTCTTACCATACCCAGTACATGGTTGTTGATGATTACCTGAATGATCGGGATATTATATCTGCTTGCCGTAGCCAGTTCGTTCATATTCATTCTAAAACAGCCGTCACCGGCGATATTAATACAGGTTTTATCCGGATTTCCAACCTTGGCGCCAATACATGCGCCCAGACCGTATCCCATCGTACCAAGTCCGCCCGAAGAAAGGAGTGTACGGGGTTTGGAATACTTATAATACTGTGCCGCCCACATCTGATGCTGTCCCACATCGGTTGTGATGATTGCCTGTCCTTTGGTAATACGATCCAATTCTTCCATGATATAAGGACAGGATAAAACAGCCGGATCATAATTTAATGGATAATCCTTTTTCAATTCTTCAATATGAGTAATCCATTCTTTATGTTCTTGCGGCGCCAGTTTGCTGTTTATCTTTCCGAGCACTTCTTTTAGATCACCTACAATAGACACATCTGTCCGAATATTCTTATCGATTTCAGCTGCATCGATATCAATATGAAGTACCTTGGCATTTTCCGCAAATTTCTTGGGATTACCGACCACACGGTCGGAAAATCTTGCACCCAGCGCAATTAAAAGATCACATTCACTGACACCGAAATTGGAAGTTTTCGTTCCATGCATACCGATCATGCCTGTATAAAGCGGATCATGTCCGTCAAAAGCGCCTTTACCCATCAAAGTATCACATACGGGAGCATTCACCTTGGCTGCAAATTCCCTGACTTCTTCATAGGCACCTGAAATAACTGCTCCGCCGCCTACATAGATAAACGGTTTCTCAGCAGCCTGAATCACTTCAATTACCGTTTCTATATCCTCTTCACTATAGGTTGCTTTAGTACCTACATTGGAATCAGCCATCTCAGATATGGGCATTTTGGTATATTCGCACTGGTTCGCTGTAACATCTTTGGTAATATCTACTAAGACAGGTCCCGGTCTGCCGCTTTTTGCAATGGCAAATGCCTTACGCAGCGTATCTGCAAGAATGTTGACATCCTTTACAATATAGCCATGCTTGGTAATCGGCATGGTCACGCCTGCTATATCCACTTCCTGAAAAGAATCCTTACCAAGCAGCGGCAAATTCACATTACAGGTAATTGCCACCATGGGCACGGAATCCATATAGGCGGTTGCAATGCCGGTCACCAAATTGGTCGCCCCCGGTCCGCTGGTCGCCATACAGACACCTACTTTCCCTGTAGAACGGGCATAGCCGTCCGCCGCATGGGCAGCGCCCTGCTCATGGGATGTCAGAATATGGGTTATTTCATTACTATGTTGATATAAGGCATCGTATACATTCAAAATGGTTCCGCCGGGATAACCGAATACCGTATCGACTCCCTGCTCTTTCAAACATTCCACAACGATTTCTGCACCTGTCAGTAACATCTTTTTTCATCCTCCTCTTACAATAAAATGGCACCTCTGTTTCCACTTGTTACCATTTCACGGTATCTTGCCAGATAACCCGTTGTGATCTCCGGCTCTCTTGGCTGCCACTTATCTTTTCTGGCCTGCATTTCCTCATCCGATACTTTCACATCCAGCTTCATTTCCGGAATATTGATACGGATGATATCACCTTCTTCTACCAAGGCAATGGGACCGCCTACCGCTGCTTCCGGAGAAACATGCCCGATGGATGCACCGCGGGAAGCACCCGAGAAACGTCCGTCCGTAATCAGTGCAACACTGGATCCAAGTCCCATACCCGCAATTGCCGAAGTCGGGTTCAGCATTTCCCGCATGCCCGGACCGCCTTTGGGTCCTTCATAACGAATCACAACCACATCGCCTGCTACGATCTTACCGCCTTTGATAGCATTGATTGCATCTTCCTCACAGTCAAAGACACGCGCCGGCCCTTCATGTACCATCATTTCCTCAACCACCGCAGAACGTTTTACCACGCTGCCGTCCGGTGCCAGATTTCCTTTCAAGACAGCAAGTCCGCCGGTCTTGGAATAAGGATTGTCCAGAGGACGAATTACTTCCGGATTCTTATTTACAGCATCTGCAATATTCTCTCCTACAGTCTTTCCGGTTACCGTCATACAATCCGTATGTAATAACCCGGCATCTGCAAGTTCTTTCATCACTGCATAAACGCCGCCCGCTTCATTCAAATCTTCCATATAAGTAGGACCTGCCGGTGCCAGATGACAAAGATTCGGCGTTTTTTCACTAATATCATTTGCAAAAGCTATATCAAAATCAAAGCCGACTTCATGGGCTATTGCCGGCAAATGCAGCATGGAATTGGTGGAACATCCCAAAGCCATATCCACGGTCAGTGCATTTAACACAGCCTCTTTGGTCATAATGTCTCTCGGTCTGATATTCTTCTGATACATTTCCATAACAGCCATGCCCGCATGCTTCGCCAGTTTGATCCTCTCGGAATAAACTGCCGGAATCGTGCCGTTACCGCGAAGTCCCATGCCTAATGCTTCTGTCAGACAATTCATGGAATTGGCCGTGTACATACCGGAGCAGGAACCGCAGGTCGGACATACCTTTTCCTCAAATTCCCGAACCTCATCTTCCGTCATAGTACCAGCTGCGTGAGCGCCCACTGCCTCAAACATGGAAGAAAGGCTCCTTTTTTCTCCTTTCACACGTCCGGCAAGCATAGGACCGCCGGAAACAAATACGGTAGGTACATTGATTCTTGCTGCCGCCATCAAAAGTCCCGGTACGTTTTTATCACAGTTTGGCACCATCACCAGTGCATCAAACTGATGGGCAAGCGCCATACATTCCGTAGAATCCGCAATCAAATCTCTGGTAACGAGGGAATATTTCATGCCGATATGTCCCATGGCAATGCCGTCACACACCGCAATTGCAGGGAATACCACCGGTACACCGCCGGCTTCCGCTACTCCTAATTTTACCGCATTGACTATCTTATCCAGATTCATATGTCCGGGTACGATTTCATTATAAGAGCTGACTATGCCGACCATCGGTTTTTTCATTTCTTCTTCCGTAAAACCCAGTGCATTGAATAAACTCCTGTGCGGCGCCTGCTGCATACCGCTCTTGACATTATCACTTTTCATAATCTCCGTCTCCTTCTCCTATCTTCTCTTATTCAGTGAATCAAACTATCTTCTGTGCCAGTAAATCTCCCATTTGTTTACAGCCCACCTGCTTACAGCCTTCGGACATAATATCAATAGTCCTGTAACCTTCTTTTAACACCTGCTTTACCGCATTGTCGATGGCATCCGCCTCTTTGTCCAGATCGAAACTGTAACGGAGCATCATCGATGCGGAAAGAATCGTCGCAATGGGGTTGGCTATATCTTTCCCCGCAATATCAGGCGCCGATCCATGACTGGGCTCGTAAAGACCGAATTTGGAATCGTTTAGGGAAGCCGATGCCAACATGCCGATGGAGCCTGTTACCATACTTGCCTCATCAGATAAGATATCACCAAACATATTTTCCGTTAAGATCACATCAAACTGTGCGGGATCCTTGACCAGTTGCATAGCGCAGTTGTCAACCAACATGTGTTCCAAAGTAACCTCAGGATAATCCTTTGCCACTTCTTCCACAACGCTTCGCCACAATCTCGAGGAATCCAGTACGTTGGCTTTATCCACACTGGTCACCTTCTTTTTTCTCTTCATGGCAATATCAAAACCTTTTATGGCAATCCGGCGGATTTCATTTTCATCATAAGTAAGGGTATCGATTGCCTTGCGGATTCCGTTTTCTTCAACAGTCTTACGTTCACCGAAATAAAGTCCGCCTGTCAATTCCCTCATGATCAGCATATCAAAGCCTGCCGCGGAAATCTCTTTCTTGAGTGGGCAAGCCTCCGCAAGCTCCTCATAGAGTACTGCAGGACGTAGATTCGCAAACAGATTGAGGGCTTTTCTGATTCCCAAGAGTCCCGCTTCCGGTCTGAGATTCGGCGGAAGTTTATACCAGGGTGAAGTTGTAGTATCACCGCCAATGGACCCCATCAGCACCGCATCCGCACCTTTGGCTGTCTCAATCGTTTCGTCTGTCAGTGGTTTCCCATAGGCGTCAATGGATGCACCGCCCATCAAAACATCCGTAAAATTCATGGTATGCCCGTACTTGACCGCTACTGCATCCAATACTTTCTTTGCCTCTGCTACGATTTCCGGTCCGATTCCGTCTCCCGGAATACATGTGATATTCAGTTCCATTTTTATCCTCCATTCCCAGTCAGCATAAATCATTCTTCATATAAGGTAAAGAAGATGCACCGAAATGCATCTTGATCTTATCTTTCCTTTTCTTTTCTATTCGGCATCCGCTTTTTCAATTTCTGCAATTGCCGATTTCTGCATCGGTATGCGGCAGTTCTTATTATTCCCGAATTCAATAATGACTGTATCATCCGTTATATCAATAATAACCCCATAGAAGCCGCTGTTGGTCAGCACCGAATCTCCCACGGCCAAATCCGCAAGCATGGCCGCTATTCTTTTCTGTTCCTTTTTCTGCGGACGTATCATCAGTAAATACATGACACCGACAATCACTACAAGATATATGATCGTAAATAAACCCATACCGCCCGGTGCCGCTGCTTCCTCTGTCAATAAAACTCCCATCATTTTTCCCTACTCCTTTCATAGTTCATCTTTTTACTATACACAAATGCGGATAAGAAAACAAGTATTTTATAATCCTTCCAGTTTCTTTTTCTTATAGGATGCAAACTCTCCCGCATCCAATGCATCTCTAATCTCCGCCATCATCGTATTATAGAAGTACAAATTGTGCAATACGCAGAAACGCATTCCAAGCATCTCTTTGGCCTTCAAAAGATGCCTGATATAAGCTCTGGAATATCCTCTTTTGCAAACCGGACATCCACATCCTTCTTCAATCGGCTTATCATCCAATTCATATTTTGCATTGAAAAGATTCAGTTTGCCGTGATTTGTATAGACATGACCATGCCTCCCGTTTCTGGTGGGATATACACAGTCAAAAAAGTCGACGCCGCGTTCCACCGCTTCCAAAATATTCGCAGGCGTTCCGACACCCATCAGATAAACGGGTTTCTCTTTCGGCAGATACGGTACCGTCTCTTCGATAATATGATACATCTGCTCATGAGTTTCTCCTACCGCAAGTCCTCCGATTGCATAACCATCCAGATCCATCTGGGCAATTCTTTTGGCATGATCTATTCTGATATCATCAAAAATGGCACCCTGATTGATGCCAAACAATAACTGGTGCGGATTAATTGTATCTTCCAGATCATTCAATCTGTTCATCTCTACCTTACATCGGGCAAGCCATCTGGTTGTACGTTCAACAGATGCCTGCACATAACTTCTGTCCGCCACACTGGAAGGACACTCATCAAAGGCCATTGCAATCGTGGAACCTAAATTGGATTGTATCTGCATACTTTCTTCCGGTCCCATGAAAATCTTTCTGCCGTCAACATGTGAGTTAAAATAAACTCCCTCTTCTTTGATCTTACGAAGTCCTGCCAATGAGAAAACCTGAAAGCCGCCTGAATCAGTCAAAATCGGCCTGTCCCATAGCATGAACTTATGCAGACCGCCCATTTTCTTAATGACCAGATCTCCGGGTCTGACATGTAGATGATAGGTGTTGGACAATTCCACCTGTGTTCCTATCTGCATCAAGTCCTGTGTTGATACAGCGCCTTTGATCGCGGCAGCCGTACCTACATTCATAAAAACAGGGGTCTGTATCAAGCCATGCACGGTTTGAAACTCTCCGCGCTTCGCCCTGCCTTCCTGTTTGATTATTTTAAACATCGCCTATCTCCATTAAAGATATTTGTCCCAGAATTCTTCCAAACAGATATCGTCCTGCTTCATGATTGTGGCAGCATCCCTGCCTACATAACGAAAATGCCAGGGTTCATAGTCAATACTGGTAATATATTCCTTGCCTTCCGGGTATCTTAAAACGAACCCGAATTCACAGCCATGTTCTGCAAGCCACTTCCCTGCCGCCGTATCTCCAAAAGCCCCATCCAGACTACTGTGGGTATCCGAAGTAATATCCAGTGCAAGACCGATCTGGTGCTCGCTTGCTCCCGGTATGGTAATGACCCTGGAAGCCTTCTTATATGCTTCCATATAAGAATAACCCTGTCCCACATACAGTTTGACTCTTTCGTTAAAATTATTCTCCTGTCTGTCATCCGTCCTGTATGGAGAACGTATCATCAGATTGATGCCGTCATCCTTGGCAGCCTGCAGCATGGACAGCAGATCGGCAATGATCCTTTCATCACACTGCATGCTTCCCTTAATAGTGCCCAGATTGAATTGATAATCATCCGGGATCGGATGTTGCTTGTTGACCAATATGAGTTTCCAGTCACTGCTGTCAAATACAGATTCTGATTCATTCTCTATTGCAGTTTCCGCAACATCTGTATGATTGTTTCCAATCTCATAGACATCCGCATCTCCCAGAATATCATCTAATGTATAGAAATCTGCGTTTTCGATATCTTCTGTACTTTCATACTCTTTCGCGATCTCTTCCGCTTCCAGAAGTGCGTTTTCATCAAGCGTTACTTCTTTTTCCACGGCAAGCGTTACATCGGAATCCTCTACGACTGCATTATAGGAATCCTGCGTATTGATAAAACTTGTCTGCCCCGAAAATACCCCGAAGGAGAAACTGCAGCTGGGCATAAAGAACAACAGGGAAAAGGCGATCCCTATGTATCTTTTCCCATTTGTTGCAAAATGTCTGATTATGTAATAAATTCCTAATATAAAAGTCAGTACGATCAGGCAGGGTAATGTCAAAATCTTATGCTTTTTGGCAATTCCCATGCACTTATGCCTGGCTTTTTCCTGAAAAGTTTTCTTCATCTATCTGTACACCACTTTCATAATGGCAAATTTAACTACTAAAACCCTAATCTATATGATAACACATAATTTTCATTTGTACATCTCTTTTTTTACGAAAATCAAAAAATTTTATGTAAATCATTTCTTTCTATTCCGATTCATGATATACTTTTACCAAAAATGGCAAAGAAAGGAATGGAACATCTATGGCCGGTTCATCTTATGGTAGACTATTTCAGATCACAACATGGGGAGAATCTCATGGAAAAGCGCTGGGGGTCGTTATTGACGGAA
The DNA here is from genome assembly GCA_022510585.1 of Lachnospiraceae bacterium. GTDB lineage: Bacteria > Bacillota > Clostridia > Lachnospirales > Lachnospiraceae > UBA3282. The sequence goes on along the minus strand of JAFLTF010000010.1, from coordinate 6,980 downwards.
CTCCTGCCGGACTGCCTCTCTCGGAAGCCGATATTCAAGTGTTTTTAGACCGCCGTAAGCCCGGACAGACCAAGATTTCCACTCCCAGAAAAGAGGCGGATAAGGTGGAGATTCTATCCGGTGTCTTTGAGGGCAAAACAACCGGCACGCCAATTTCCCTGATCGTGCACAATACTTCCCAACGTTCTGCAGATTATAGCGAAATAGCCAATTATTACCGCCCCGGCCATGCGGATTTCACCTTTGATGCCAAATACGGATTCAGAGACTATCGGGGCGGCGGACGTTCTTCCGCAAGAGAAACCATCGGCCGCGTTGCCGCGGGAGCGGTCGCTTCCAAGATATTAAACTCTCTGGGTATTACCTTGACGGCTTATACCCGTTCCATCGGTCCTGTAACGATAGATGATCTTGCTTTTGATGCCCGGGCAATTCTGGAAACGCCAACCTGTATGCCTGACTACAAAGCTTCCAAAAAGGCGGAAGCCTATCTGGACGAATGCATGAAATCTCATGATTCTGCAGGCGGTGTAATCGAATGCCTCATCAATGGCTGCCCTGCCGGTATCGGTGAACCGGTCTTTGACAAACTGGATGCAAGCCTTGCCAAAGCCATTATGTCCATTGGTGCGGTCAAAGCCGTAGAAATCGGAGACGGCACGCAGGTTGCTTCCTGCAAGGGTTCCGAAAATAACGATGCTTTCATAATGCAGGGAGACAAAATTACCAAAGCCACTAATCATGCCGGCGGCATCTTAGGCGGCATCAGTGACGGCTCCACAATCATCCTCCGTGCCCATGTAAAACCCACGCCTTCTATTTTCAGTACACAGCAGACTGTCAATAAGCAGGGTGAAAATATTGAAATCTCCATCAAAGGCAGACACGACCCTGTAGTCGTTCCAAGGGCCGTGGTCGTTGTGGAATCCATGGCAGCCATCACTATTTTGGATGCTTTGCTTCTCAATATGGGAGCCACCATGGATCATCTTTATAAAATTTATAAGCAATAATGACACTTGTGTCATATTTTAGAAGTTGTCCAAAAGTTCCAAATAGAAATCGTGATAATTTTTTCTTTCTTCTTTCATAAACTGAATTGCCGTCTTGGGATGCTGATTCAAAATACCTGTCAGAAGGTAAGGCACATCATACCCCCATACAACTCCCGATTCTTTCATCGGTACAATATGTTTCTCGATAAACTTCAGAAGCGGGTTGATCGTATATTTCGGATTTTTTAGAAATCCCAACAATAATTCACTGGGGCAGTTGCCGCATCCCCTTCCCAGGCTGCTGACCGTAGCATCCAGATAACTTACGCCGCGTCTTAATGCTTCCAGCGTATTGGCAAAAGCCAGCTGCTGGTTATTATGGGCATGGATGCCTACCTTTTTTTCGTACTTATCCGCAATCTCCAGATATTTATCGGAAAGTCTGCTGATCTGTTCCGGATAGAGGGAACCGTAGCTGTCCACCAGATAAATACAGTCCACGCTGCTTTGGCATAAAAGTTCCAGAGCCGCGTCGATATCTACCTCGTTAGACTTGGAGATCGCCATGATATTGACGGTTGTTTCATAGCCCTTTTTGGCACAGTCCTCAATCATTGCAACCGCTGCCGGAATGGTATTGATATAGGTAGCTATCCTGACAAGGTCGATCGGACTGTCCTTTTTATTTAAAATATCTTTTTTATAATCACAGCGTCCCACGTCCGCCATGACGGAAATCTTCATATCCGTCTTGTTGTCACCCACAATTTCCCGGATATCCTTGTCATCACAAAATTTCCACTTTCCGAATTTCTTGACATCGAACATCTCCTTGGAAGCCTTATAGCCGAATTCCATATAATCTACGCCGGCTTTCAGATTCGCCTGATACAGATCCTTAACAAACTCATCCGTAAAAAAGAAGTCATTCACCAGACCGCCGTCCCTTAAGGTACAATCCATCACCTTGATCTCAGGGGTGTAGGACATCAATGTTCTTTCTTTTTTTCCCATACTCTTCTCTCCTTTAATCCACCAGAATCTTTTTGAAACTCTTTTTACCCTTTTTGATAATAAATTCTTCTGCCGCAATTTCATCCTTGCTGTAAAGTTTTTTTACATCCGTTACTTTTTCACCTTTTACGGTAACGCCGCCCTGCTCTACCGCACGACGCGCTTCGGAGCGGGATGCTGCCAGGCCGGCTGCCACCAGGATTCCCAGAATATCGATATTTCCATCCATGAATTGATCATCGGTAAGCTGTGCCGAGGGCATGTTTTCAGAACTTCCGCCTCCTGCAAAAAGCGCTTTTGCTGCCTCTTTGGCTTTGTTCGCCTCTTCTTCTCCATGCACAAGGTTGGTCAGTTCATAAGCGAGGATTTCTTTTGCCTCATTCAACTGGCTGCCTTCCCATTTATCCATCTCCTCAATCTGCTCTAACGGCAGGAAGGTCAGCATTCTTATACATTTCAAAACATCCGCATCCGCTACGTTACGCCAGTATTGATAAAACTCAAAAGGGCTGGTCTTGTTCGGATCAAGCCACACGGCACCTTTTTGTGTCTTACCCATTTTATTTCCCTCTGAGTTTAAAAGCAGGGTGATCGTCATAGCATAGGCGTCTTTCCCCAGTTTTCGACGAATCAGCTCCGTACCGCCGAGCATATTGCTCCACTGGTCATCCCCGCCGAACTGCATATTGCATCCATATCTCTGATACAGCTCCAGGAAATCGTAACTCTGCATGATCATGTAGTTAAATTCCAGAAAACTTAAGCCTTTTTCCATTCTCTGTTTATAACACTCCGCCGTCAGCATGCGGTTGACACTGAAATGTACACCGATATCACGGATAAATTCAATGTAATTTAAATCCGTCAGCCAGTCCGCATTGTTGACCATCAGAGCCTTTCCCTCGGAAAAATCAATGAAGCGGCTCATCTGTTTCTTAAAGCATTCGCAATTATATTCAATCGTCTCCCTGGTCATCATATTGCGCATATCGCTTCTGCCCGAAGGATCACCGATCATTCCCGTACCGCCGCCGATCAGGGCAATCGGTTTGTTTCCTGCTTCCTGTAATCTTTTCATCAGACACAGTGCCATAAAATGACCTACATGAAGGCTGTCCGCCGTGGGATCAAAACCGATGTAAAAAGTCGCCTTTCCCTCATTGATCAAATCCCGGATTTCCTCAGCATCCGTCAGCTGGGCAAGTAAGCCTCTTGCCTGCAGTTCTTCATAAATTTTCATATTCCTTTCTCCCTTCGCTGCTTTTTTCCGTTTCACGCATAAAAAAGACCCCATCCTATGAAAGGACGAGGTCTAAAACCCGTGTTACCACCTAACTTCACAAACAGCTCACACTGTCTGCCTCACTAAGTACAACGCTCAGAAAACTCCGTATAAAAGAGATCCTCCTACCGTAATACTCTCCTGCTGTAACGTGCATTCCTCCGTCATGACCTACTATGATTTCTGCCATGAAGCTCCAAGATGTATTCATAAAAGACTTCCCGTGCGCCTCTCATCCTCCGGCTGCTTTCTGTTCGTTTCCTCTTTTACTACTTGTTCTTATCAACGCCTGTCATATTCAACTGTTTTGTATCTTATATGAAATTTAAGAATTTGTCAAGCGGGAATTTATTTATTCGTCATCAGCTTCACCATGGCCCGGTTCAGCCCGTCTACGGTCAGCTTATACATCGGAAACATCCCTTTGATTGCCGTCTCCGCTTCCCGCCAGGGCGCATGTCCGGGCGCCATCTTGGGATTCAGCCAGACAATCTTTTTATAGTGCTTCTTCATAAGCTGAAGCCATTCCATACCGGAGAGGCCGCCGTTCGGTCCTCTGTAGTTACCGGATGTAGAATAAAGCTCCTCCGGCGCCATCGCCGCATCCCCGACGATGATCACCTTATAATCGCTGTCCAAATTCCGGAACATCCATTCCGTATCGATCCAGTCACCGTTTTCACATTCCGGTGTCTTATACAGCTTGGAATAAATGCAGTTATGAAAATAATAAGTTTTCACATCCTTATAGTGATTGGACTTATGGACTGACTGAAAAAGTTCATTTAAAAGATTGCTGTATGGAATCATGGTGCCGCCGGAATCCATCAAAAGAAGCAGCTTCACAGCATTCTTTCTGGGTCTTTCCATCACGATCTGAAGACAACCCCCGTTATTGCAGGTTTTGTCGATAGTACCATCAATATCCAGTTCCGTCTTGGGAATATCCAATTTGGAAGAAAACTGTCTGAGTTTTCGAAGCGCCATCTGAAACTGCCTGTTGTCCAATATTCTGTCATCTCGAAAGTCACGATACTTCCTTGCACCGATTACCTGAAAGGCGGACTGGTATCCGGTGGAACCGCCAACTCTGATGCCGCCCATATTGCCGCCCGTGTTGCCAAAAGAAGTCTTTCCCATCGTACCGATCCAGAAACTTCCTCCATTGTGTTCGGAATCCTGATCCCGCAGACGGTCTTTGAACTTCTGCTCTACTTCTTCCTTATCCACCTGGATCTGTTCCTCATTCATGACATTTCGCATCTCTTCATGAAATTCGTCAATCATATCAGATTTATCCAGCCAGCGCATCATGTTCTTGCTGATCTCGTTCTCCGACTGGATACCCTTGAACACTTCATCAAAAGCCATGTCAAACTTATCAAACTCCGTCTCGGACTTCACCAAGATCATCCTTGCCGTGTAATAGAAATCCGTGAGACTACTATTGCAAAGTCCTTTATCCAAGGCATCCTGCAAGGTCAGCCATTCGGTCAGGGTCACATGAAGCCCTTTTGCTTTTAAGGTATAAAAGAATTTACTGAACATGTTTTAACGTCTCCAAATCCTCATCCTTCTTTACAACCACTCCGATAAAAGGCAATTCTTCCTTCAATCTGTCGGTGGGAATCCCGCCGATCTGCAGGGCATTGATCCAATCGATCAGTTCTGACGTACTGGGTTTCTTGCGAATATCCTTAATCGAACGGATCCAGTAGAATACCTCCATGGCATCCTTTAACAGCTTCTCTTCCACATCCGGATAATGGGTCTTTACGATTTCTTCCATCAGCTCCGCATTCGGGAAATCGATATAATGGAAAATACATCTTCTAAGGAATGCATCCGGCAGCTCTTTTTCCGCATTGGATGTGATGATCACGATCGGTCTGTGTTTCGCCTTGACCGTACGCTTCGTCTCATGAATATAAAATTCCATCTGGTCCAGTTCCCATAACAGGTCATTGGGAAATTCCAGATCTGCCTTGTCGATCTCGTCTATCAACAAAACAACCTGCTCTTCACTGTCAAAAGCCTCACCCAGCTTGCCCAGTTTGATATATCTGGCAATGTCATCTACCCCCTCTTCCCCGAACTGTCCGTCATACAGCCTTTGGATGGTGTCGTAGACATAAAGCCCTTCCTGCGCCTTGGTTGTGGACTTGATATTCCAGATCACCAGCTTTTTGCCAAGGGATTCCGCTACTGCCTGGGCAAGCATGGTCTTCCCGGTGCCCGGCTCTCCTTTGATCAATAAGGGTTTCTGTAATGCCACTGCAACGTTTACGCTGGCAAGCAGTTCTTTGGAAGCTACATACTGCGAGGTACTATTAAAGGTTGTTTTCTGTTCGCTCATATTCTGATTCCTTCCCGGTATTTTCTTCTTCTGCCAAAGCTCCTGACAACTTCTTTTGGCAGCTTCATTTCTTGATAATCACCTAGATTTATGTTACGATATTTTAAATACAAAAGCAAGAGAAAGGATTTATTCATGATAAACGACTTACTCAATAAGACCAAAACAAGCCTCTCCTTTGAGGTATTTCCACCCAAAAAAGATGATGAATTTCAGGCTGTCTTTCAAATCATGGACTCCCTGGCAAGCCTGCATCCCGATTTTATCAGCTGTACTTACGGTGCTGGCGGCTCTAAGGCGGGTAAGACCGTTGAAATAGCCTCATATATTCAGAATCAATTAAATATTGACGCGATTGCGCACATTACCTGTGTAGGTTTTCGGCAGAGTGATCTTGAGAAAAACTGTGAATTACTGGAAAAAGAAGGCATCCGCCACATCCTCGCGTTGCGTGGTGACAGACCGCAGTGGATGAGTGATGAACAATTTGAGAACAGAGAATTTTTCTATGCTTCCGATATGGTGGCTCATCTGAAAAAAAATACTTCCCTTTTGATCGCCGGTGCATGTTATCCGGAAAAGCACTACGAAGCGGCAAGTATAGACAGTGATCTGGAACATCTGAAGGCAAAAGTAGATGCCGGTGTAAGCTTCCTCATCTCACAAATGTTTTTTGAAAACGACATCTTCTATCGTTTTCTGGAACGTATCGGGAAGGCCGGGATCACCGTTCCGGTCTGCGCAGGCATCATGCCCATTACCAGCTCCAAACAGCTTGGCACAAGCGTTTCCCTGTCCGGTTCCTCCGTTCCGAAGGAACTTGCGGATATTATCGCCAAATATGGTGAGGATAAAGAAGATATGCGCAAAGCCGGTATGGATTACGCGATTCGTCAGATTCTTGATTTAAAAGAGCATGGCGTAGACGGTATACATATTTATACGATGAACAGACCGAAAACAACCGCGGAGATCGTGGCGCAGATATAAATAAATGCAAATATTGTTCTGCTTCATTTTTTCATGGGATTCTTCCCTGCAATTTATATCGCTTAGAACTCTTTTTACCTTCAATCTTCCCACGGAATCAGTGGATTCTCAATTTTCTTATCCCGAAGCATCAGACTGCCGACCGCCTCTGCCGCCGACTTTCCTTCGAATAAAATCATGTTGACCTGTTCAATGATCGGTATCTGAACATCATACTTTTTGGCAAGTCCCATAGCAGCCTTGGCGGAATAAACGCCCTCTACCACCATCTTGACCTCTTTCATGGCTTCCTCCATGGTATAGCCCTGCCCAATCAGAATGCCTGCACGCCGGTTTCTGGAGT
>JAFLTF010000001.1:52004-69999 GCA_022510585.1 Lachnospiraceae bacterium | reverse complement strand
GAAAGAATGGTGAAGAATTATGAAGAAATTTTTAGACTTAATCTCAGAAGAAATGAAAACTGCCTTCGAGAAATCCGGTTATGATGGGGATTTAGGCAGGGTCACCCTGTCTAATCGCCCGGATTTATGCGAATTTCAATGTAACGGTGCGATGGCGGGAGCCAAAAAATATCATAAAGCCCCGATCATGATTGCAAATGAAGTAGCAGAGAATCTGAAAGACAGTACCGTATTTTCACAAGTCAATGCGGTGGCCCCCGGATTTTTGAATTTGAAGGTGACCGAAGCCTTTTTAAAGGAATATTTGGAGGAAATGCAAAGTACCGATAAGTTTGGCCTGCAGATGCCGGAACATCCCCGGAAGATCATGGTGGATTACGGCGGCCCCAACGTTGCCAAACCCCTTCATGTAGGACACCTGCGCTCCGCTATTATCGGAGAGAGTATTAAAAGGATCTGCCGTTTCGCGGGACATGAGGTCATCGGGGATATCCATCTGGGAGATTGGGGTCTGCAGATGGGCCTGATTATTACGGAACTGCGCTTAAGGCAGCCGGATCTGATTTACTTTGATGAAACCTATGAGGGAGAATATCCGAAAGAAGCCCCTTTTACCATATCGGAATTGGAGGAGATCTATCCCACGGCCAGCGCAAAATCCAAAGAAGACGCGGAATATAAGGCACAGGCCATGGAAGATACTTACAGACTGCAAAACGGCGTACCCGGAATCCGTGCACTCTGGCATCACATCATGAATGTATCGATAGCGGATCTAAAGAAGAATTATGCCGCCCTGAATGTGGAATTTGATCTCTGGAAAGGAGAATCCGATGTCCACGATATGATACCGGCTATGGTGGAAAAGATGAAAAAGGACGGCTTTGCCCATGAAAGTGAAGGGGCATTGGTGGTAGATGTAAAGGAAGAGACGGATACCAAGGAAATCCCGCCCTGCATGATCTTAAAATCGGACGGTGCTTCCTTATATAATACAACCGATCTGGCAACCATAGTGGACCGTATGGAAACCTATCAGCCCGATAAGCTGATCTATCTGGCCGACAAGCGGCAGGATCTGTATTTTGAACAGGTATTCCGCTGTGCAAGAAAGACCGGGCTGGTGAAGCCGGAAACCGAGCTGATCCATATCGGCTTCGGCACCATGAACGGCAAGGATGGCAAGCCTTTTAAAACAAGGGACGGCGGCGTTATGCGTCTGGAATATCTGATCCGGGAGATCAATCAGGAAATGTACCGTAAAATTGCGGAAAATAAGTCCATGGACGAGGAAGAAGCGAAAAAGACTTCTGAAGTAGTAGCACTTTCTGCCGTCAAATACGGAGATCTCTCCAATCAGGCCTCCAAGGATTATATTTTCGATATCGACCGCTTTACTTCTTTTGAAGGAGATACCGGTCCTTATATCTTATATACGATTGTCAGGATCAAATCCATTTTAAATAAGTATAAAGAAATGAAAGGTGGTCTGACGGATGATGAAGTTAAGAAAAACGTCGCAATCGGGGAAGCTGTCAATCCGTCCGAAAAAGATTTTATGCTTGAGATCACTAAATTTAACGCCATGCTGGAAGCTGCCTACGAAGAAGTGGCGCCCCATAAGATCTGTGCTTATATCTATGATCTGGCCAATGCTTTCAATCACTTCTACCATGAGACCAAGATCCTGACAGAGGAAGATGAGAGGAAAAAATCCGGCTGGATTGCTCTTCTTTTGCTGACGAAAGACGTACTGGAAATCTGCATAGACCTGCTTGGATTTTCAGCGCCGGACAGAATGTAATAATGAAAAATAAGGAAAATTAGAAAGAAACCCCTTGACAAGACAGCACAATAAAGTGTATACTGGCAAAGCGGGTTATATAAGCGGATAATTGCTGACAATCCGCTGTCGAATGGGATCTTAGCTCAGCTGGGAGAGCATCTGCCTTACAAGCAGAGGGTCATAGGTTCGAGCCCTATAGGTCCCATTTCACATACTTATTGATAATGCGCATTCAATAAGTATGTATATGGCGAGATAGCTCAGCTGGCTAGAGCACACGGTTCATACCCGTGGTGTCGAGGGTTCAAGTCCCCCTCTCGCTATTTGGTCAAAGGTGGCTTTCCCCGAAATGGAGAAGGTCATTTTTTATAAAATTATTTAAGTCAGGAGGAAAATATTATGAAAAAAAAGTTACTCGCAATGTTGCTTGCAACAGCAATGGTTTGCTCGTTGACAGCATGCGGCGGTGATTCTGCAGGCAATACCAATGTCGGAACAACTGATGACGGTGCAGCAGATGATGGCGCCACAGACAACAATGTTGCAGCAGATGATGGTGCCGCAGGCAATGATACCGCTGCGGACAATGGGGATTCTGCAGGCAGCGCCACAACAGGAAGTTCTTTATTGACAGGAACTCTGAAACTGGGTGTGATCGGACCTTTGACCGGAGGAGCTGCTTTATACGGCAATGCCGTAGATAACGGTGCATCTATCGCAGTAGATGAGATCAACGCACTCAGTGGTGATTTTACGATCGAATTAAATGCACAGGATGACGAGCATGATGCCGAGAAATCCGTAAATGCTTACAACAACCTGAAAGACTGGAATGCGCAGGCTATTATCGGTTGTGTTACCACAACTCCCTGTGTAGCGGTTGCTTCCGAAGCATATGCGGATCGTATGTTCATGCTGACACCTTCCGCTTCCGCTACTTCCGTAACGGAAGGCAATGATAATGTGTTCCAGCTCTGTTTCTCAGATCCGAACCAGGGTTCTGCTTCCGCGCAGTATATTTCCGATAACGGTCTGGCACAGAAGGTGGCGATCATCTACAATAACTCTGATGCTTATTCTACAGGTATCTATCAGACATTCCAGAACGCTGCGGACAGCCTTGGAATGGATGTTGTTTCCGTAACCACCTTTACGGATGATACGGCAAACGATTTCTCCGTACAGTTGACGGAAGCACAGAATGCAGGGGCCGATCTGGTATTCTTGCCGATTTATTACACACCGGCATCCCTGATCATGCAGCAGGCTGCATCCATGAGCTATGATGTAACATTCTTCGGTGTAGACGGTATGGACGGTATCCTTTCTCTGGAAGGTTTTGATACTTCCCTGGCAGAAGGCGTTATGCTGCTTACCCCGTTCTCTGCCGATGCAACGGATGATATGACTGTTTCCTTTGTAAACAAATATCAGAGCGGCAATGGTGAGGTTCCTTCTCAGTTTGCGGCAGACGGTTATGATTGTGCTTATGCAATTTATGCAGCGCTGTCCTATTATGCGGATAAGAACGGCGGTTATAATGTGGACGGAGTAAGTTATCAGGATCTGTGTGAGATTTTGATCTCCGTATTCTCCGATCCGTCCTTCTCTGTAGATGGCATTACAGGTGAGAGCATGACTTGGACTGCAGCAGGTGAAGTCAACAAAGCGCCTAAGGCAGTTGTAATTGAAAACGGTGTATATGTAGGTCTGTAAGCTCTTAGAATAGAAGTATGATAAGGGGCTGTCTTTCGATGGCAGCCCCTTTTGTTACATAAGAATGCTTCAGAAAGCGCGGCATTGGCTGTAGCAGGACTAAAAGAAAGGCATGGTTATTAATATGTTAAATTATCTGATAAACGGGATAAGCCTTGGTAGTGTATACGCTATAATCGCATTGGGTTATACGATGGTCTACGGTATTGCAAAGATGCTGAATTTTGCCCATGGCGATGTCATAATGGTAGGCGGGTATATATCATTTTGTGCCACAAGTTATCTTGGGTGGCCGGTGATACCCTCTGTCCTGCTTTCCATCTTTGTCTGCACCATCCTTGGCATCATGATTGAAAGATTGGCATATAAACCGCTTCGTATGGCAACTTCGCTGGCTGTTTTGATCACTGCCATCGGTGTTTCTTATTTCTTACAGAATGCGGCATTGCTGATCTGGACTTCCAATCCGAAGGCCTTTCCCAACATGGTAACCCTGCCGCCGCTTGTTATCGGAGAACTGCAGATTTCTTCGGTAGCGATGGTTACGATCATAGCATGTATCGTTATTATGGTGGTTTTAACGTTGTTTACGAATAAGACCAAACTGGGAAAAGCAATGCGTGCGGTATCCGAAGATAAGGATGCGGCACAACTGATGGGAATTAACGTGGACGCTACCATTTCTTTGACCTTTGCAATCGGTTCCGGGCTGGCAGCAATAGCGGGCGTCCTGCTTTGTTCCGCTTATCCGACCCTGATGCCGACAACAGGTGCAATGCCGGGTATTAAAGCGTTTACGGCAGCAGTATTCGGAGGCATCGGTTCCATTCCCGGAGCAATGCTTGGCGGTATTTTGCTTGGCATCATAGAAATATTCGGCAAAGCGTATATTTCCACACAGTTGTCCGATGCAATCGTCTTTTCCGTATTGATTCTGATCTTGCTTGTGAAACCTACCGGTCTTCTCGGCAAAAAGATCAATGAGAAAGTGTAGGTGAGGCATATGAAGAAACTATCTAAAAGTGCACGCGGCAGTTTTATCAATTACGGCATAGTGCTGGTATTTTTCCTGATCTTTCAGATTATGCTTTCCATGGGGAAACTCAGCAGCTCTTTTTCGGGGCAGCTGATCCCTATTTGTACCTATGTGATCATGGCGCTCTCCCTGAATCTGGTCGTAGGAATTTCGGGTGAACTGAGTCTGGGACACGCAGGATTCATGAGTGTAGGCGCCTTCAGCGGTGTCATTGCGGCTGCCTGTATGCAGAACTCTGTTGAGGCATCCTGGATCCGTCTGATTTTAGCCATTGTGATCGGAGCTGCATTTGCAGCTGTGGCAGGTGCAGTCATCGGTGTTCCGGTGCTTCGTCTGCGGGGGGATTATCTGGCAATCGTAACGCTGGCATTTGGCGAGATCATTAAGAATGTATTGAATTGTCTTTATATAGGTGTTGACAGTCATGGGCTGCATATCAGTATGAAGGATGCAAATGCGCTGGGAATGGAAGCGGATGGAATCACGATCATCAATGGTCCCATGGGAGCTTTGGGGATCAAGAAGATCTCTACATTTGCAAGTGCGGTAATCCTTATTTTGATCGTACTATTCATCATACAGAATCTGGTGAACAGTCGCAGCGGACGCGCGATCAAGTCCATCAGGGACAATCGGATCGCAGCGGAGGCCTGCGGTATCAATGTTATGAAATACAAAATGATGGCATTTGTTGTTTCCGCCGCCATGGCAGGAGCGGCAGGTGCGCTTTATGCGTTGAATTATTCCACGGTTGTACCTAAGAAATTTGATTTTAATACATCCATCCTGATTCTGGTATTTGTTGTGCTTGGCGGAATCGGCAACCTGCGCGGCTCGATGATCGCAGCTGCGGTTCTGACAGTGCTTCCGGAGATGCTCAGACAGTTTCAGGATTACCGGATGCTGGTATATGCGATCGTACTCATCCTAGTCATGATCCTTACCAATAACCGGAAAGCAAAAGATATGCTGGGCAGAATGAAAGCCGGTATTTTCGGAAAAATCGATCACAGGAGGCAGACAAATGAATAATCAAGAAAAAACAGCTCGTCCTGTTCTGGAAGTTTCTCATTTGGGAATCGATTTTGGCGGTCTGACCGCCGTAGACGATTTTAATATGAAGATTGGCGCAACGGAGATTGCCGGACTGATCGGACCAAACGGTGCGGGAAAGACCACGGTTTTTAATCTGCTGACCAAGGTGTATCAGCCGGTGAGAGGAAGGATCCTTCTGGATGGAAAGGATATCGGAAACATGAATACGATTCAGGTCAACCGTGCCGGGATCGCAAGAACTTTTCAGAATATTCGATTGTTTGAAAAACTGAGTGTGGGAGACAATGTGAAGATCGGCCTGCACAATTCCATACAGTACGGGATGTGGAGCGGTATTTTCAGACTGCCGAAATATTGGAGTGAAGAAAAGAGGATTCACGAAAAAACGTTGGAGCTTTTATCGATATTTGATATGCAGGATCTGGCGGATGTTACAGCAAGTTCGCTTCCTTACGGTGCACAGCGCCGATTGGAGATCGTGCGTGCACTGGCAACGGAACCGAAGCTCCTTCTCTTAGATGAGCCGGCAGCGGGTATGAATCCGTCTGAAACGGCGGAACTGATGGAAAACATCCGTAAGATCAGAGATCAATTTCAGATTGCGGTGTTGTTGATCGAACATGATATGAGTCTGGTCATGGGAATCTGTGAAAATATAGCCGTACTCAATTTCGGTAAGATCATCGCACAGGGCAATCCGGCGCAGATACAGAATAACCCTCAGGTAATTGAGGCATACCTGGGTAAGAAAAAGGAGGGTAAGCCATGAGTATGCTGAAGGTAGAAGATATCAATGTATATTACGGAAACATTCATGCAATCAAGGGGATCTCCTTTGAGGTAAATGAAGGTGAGATCGTCACCTTGATCGGCGCCAATGGCGCCGGAAAATCCACCACCTTAAATACGGTGGCAGGACTTTTGAAACCTGCCACAGGCAGTATCGAATTTGAAGGGAACTCCCTGATCGGGATCCCGGCTCATAAAATTGTAGGCAAAGGCATGGCCCTCTGTCCGGAAGGCAGACGCATCTTTTTGCAGCTTTCCGTACAGGAGAATCTGGAAATGGGAGCCTATACCCGTTCCGCAGGAGAAATTGCGGATCTGATCGCAAGCGTATATGACCGGTTTCCCCGTTTGAAAGAAAGATATAAACAGGTGGCCGGTACTTTGTCCGGCGGTGAGCAGCAAATGCTTGCAATGGGACGTGCGCTGATGTCCAAACCCAAATTAATGATGTTAGATGAACCTTCTATGGGTCTTGCCCCTATTTTGGTAGAAAAGATCTTTCAGATCATTGAAGAACTGAATCAGGCCGGGACCACGATCCTGTTGGTAGAACAGAATGCGCAGATGGCGCTTTCCATTGCGGACAGAAGTTATGTATTGGAAACCGGCCGTATTGTGACAAGCGGTACCGGAGAAGAACTGCTTCACAACGATGCGGTACGTAAGGCCTATCTGGGCGGTTAAATAAATCCGGAAGGAAAATAGGAAGAAACAGTATGATCTTAGCAATCGATATCGGAAATACCAATATTGTCATCGGATGCATTGAACTGGAAAAGATATATTTTGTAGAGAGAGTATCCACGGATATTTCCAAAACGGAGCTGGAATATGTGGTGGAACTCAAGACCCTGCTTGATCTGTATCAGATAAAAATACAGGATATTACGGGTTGTATCATTGCTTCCGTGGTTCCGCCGTTAAATAATGTGGTAAAAGCGGCCGCGGAGAAACTGTTGCATATTTCCCCCCTTTTGGTGGGACCCGGTGTTAAGACCGGTCTGAATATTTTAATGGACAATCCGGGGCAGTTGGGTTCCGATCTGGTTGTCAACGCAGTCGCAGGACTGAAATACTATGGAGCCCCCCTGATCCTGATCGATATGGGAACCGCAACTACCATTAGTGTGGTAGATGAGAACAGAAATTATATCGGCGGTATGATCCTGCCCGGTGTCAGAGTATCTTTAGAATCCTTAGTAAACCGCACATCACAGCTTCCCAAGATCAGTCTGGAAGCGCCAAAGAAAGTCATTGGCAAAAACACCGTTGATTGTATGAAAAGCGGTATTGTTATGGGGCAGGCATCCTGTATAGACGGTATGATCGATCGTATATGGGAAGAACTCGGATATCAGACAGATATTGTGGCAACAGGAGGACTGGCGGGAAGTATTGTCCCCTATTGCAAGAAGAAAATGATTCACGACAATGAACTGACCTTAAAAGGTCTGTCTATCATATATCACAAAAATATAGAATAGTAGAATTTTGAAATTACTAATAGGGAAAGGGAAAACAAAATGTTGCAGGGAAAACATGTCGTACTTGGTGTAACAGGAAGTATTGCGGCGTATAAGATTGCTTCTCTTGCCAGTATGTTAAAAAAACAAAATGCTGACATTACTGTCATAATGACGCAAAATGCAACGCAGTTTATTACCCCTGTCACGTTTGAGACCCTGACCGGAAACAAGTGCCTGGTCGATACCTTTGACAGGAATTTTAATCACAGCGTGGAGCATGTAGCGCTGGCTAAACTGGCGGATGTAGTCATGGTTGCACCGGCCTCCGCCGATATCATTGCGAAAGCCGCGCACGGGATTGCGGACGATATGCTCACCACCACGCTGCTGGCCTGCGAATGTCCCAAGATCTTTGCGCCAGCCATGAATACAAGGATGTATCACAATGCTATTGTGCAGGATAATATCAGGACATTAGAAAGTTACGGCATGGAGGTGGTCACACCAAAGACCGGATATCTGGCCTGCGGTGATACGGGAGAAGGTAAAATGCCGGAGCCGGAGCTTTTAATGGAATTTATCTTAAAGGCGCTTTCGCCCAAAGATATGGAAGGCATCAAGGTACTGGTGACAGCGGGGCCTACCAGAGAAAAACTTGACCCGGTGCGCTATATCAGTAATCATTCTACCGGGAAGATGGGCTATGCGATCGCAAGGGCGGCGATGATGCGTGGCGCCGAGGTCACTTTGGTGACCGGGAAAACACAGATCGCACCTCCGATCGATATGCAGGTAGTGGAAACAGAATCTGCGGCAGATATGGCGGAAACCGTCAAAGCCTGTGCAGAGAAACAGGACATCATTATCAAGGCTGCGGCGGTAGCGGATTACCGGCCAAGAGTGGCTGCGGCGGAAAAACTAAAGAAAAAAGAGGATGATCTGACCATAGAACTTGAGCGTACCGAAGATATCCTGGGATTTCTGGGAGCGCACAAGAGAAAAGATCAGTTTTTATGCGGGTTTTCCATGGAGACGGAGAATATGATAGACAATTCCCGTGTAAAATTGGAAAAGAAAAATCTGGATTTGATTGCAGCGAATAATCTGAAGGAAACGGGAGCCGGGTTTGGAGTCGATACCAATATTGTCACTCTGCTGTCTAAAGAAGATACCGTGCAGCTCCCCATGATGAGTAAGGCAGAAGTAGCGGATAAGCTGCTGGACTATATTATGGAGCATAGAAAAAGGGGGTAGTCGTATGAAGAATTATGTTATAACCATTTCAAGAGGGTTTGGAAGCGGCGGCAGCCATATTGCCAGAAAAATTTCCGAAGAACTGGGAATTGATTATTATGATGAGGAAATTCTTCAAATGGCGGCGGATCTAAGCGGCATTAACGAAAGGTATTTTTTTGAAGCAAACGAAAAGATAAAAAAGGGTTTTATTGCGATCAATTCCTCCAAAGGCGTCTATGAAGGCACCGTATATAACGTCAATGATAAGCGTTATCTGACCAACGAAAACTATTTTAATTTTCAGGCACAGGTCATCAAAGAACTGGCCATGGATGGAAAAACGCCCTGTATCATCGTGGGCAAGGCGGCAAATTATGTTTTGCGAGGATTGACCAATGTGGTCAAAATCAATGTTCAGGCACCTATGGATCTGTGTGTTGAGAATATTATGGAAAGATTACAGAAATCCAAGTCTGAGGCTGAGGAACTGATTGCCAAAACAAATAAATACCGGGCAAATTATTATAAGTATTTTACGGGACATCATTGGCTGGACCCGGCAGAATACGATTTATCCATCAATACAAAAGCGTTAGGGGAAGACTATGCTTCCAAACTGATCATACAGCTTGTGAAGGATAGGGGGTTGCTGGAAGCATGAGAATCGGGACCGGATATGACGTACACCGCCTTACAGAAGGACGGAAGCTGATCCTTGGCGGTGTGGAAATTCCTTTTGAAAAAGGGCTGCTTGGCCATTCGGATGCGGATGTACTGCTGCACGCCATAATGGATGCGCTGCTTGGAGCTGCCGCCTTGGGAGATATCGGAAAACATTTCCCGGATACGGATCCTGCCTATGAGGGGATTTCTTCGTTGGAACTCTTGCGGCAGGTGGGCGAATTGCTGGAAGAGCGGCTTTTTTTGATTGAAAATATCGATGCAACGGTGATTGCCCAAAAGCCGAAGCTGCGGCCTTTTATCGATACCATGCAGAAGAATATTGCAGATGCATTGAAAATTGAGATCTCTCAGGTGAATGTCAAAGCAACAACGGAAGAGGGCCTTGGCTTTACCGGAAACGGTGAAGGGATTTCGTCTCAGGCAGTCTGTATCTTAAGTACGCCGGCAGAACTTTATGACCGTGATGTGATAGGGGAAAGAGGCTGTGCGGGATGCAGCGGCTGTCCCGTAAGTGAGAGAGCGCAGGCAGAACGGGAGTAGGGATTCTTGTCAAAACCTGTGGAATATGGTAGAGTTTTTAGGGAGAATATATAGAGAAAGGGTTACCATAATGAAATACAAAGTCTTAGTATCAGGAAAGAATAATCCCATTATTGATGATTTTTTTATTCAGATGACGGATGCGTTTGAAGTACTCTCTACTTCAACGCGCTTTGGGGATTTTACCAGACATCTTAAGTATTTTAATCCGGATGCTTTCATATATTGTCTTTATAACGAATCTCAGGATACGCTCAAGCAAATGGCCAATATCAAACAATCTTTAACGGCGTCAAGAACGCCGTTTATCCTGATAGGGGCAAAGAAAGACTGTGATGAGTTTGAAAAATATGCTCCCGAAGTTGCCAATATGACATTGGTCAAACCCTTTACTACTTCTTATATTCAGGAACAAATAGTGAGGTTTCTGAATGAGAGGCAGAGATATCAGCAGGCGTATAAGATGGAGGAAGAAAAGCAGAAGGAGGAAGTCCTGCTCGAAGAAATTTCTTCCTCCCGGAACAAAAAAGCCGGTTCGGATAAAGAGTCCCTCAAGCAGATGCTTTCTTCGCTGGAAGAGGCTTTGACTTTAGCGGATGAAATCAACATGGAGACTACCCGGAAAGAGGACGGTGAACCTGCATCGGAAGCCGCCGTTGAACAGGTTGTCGCAGCATTGGAAGCGGCAGAGCCTGCCTCAAAGCGGAAACATATTCTGATCGTAGACGATGACCCTATCATGTTAAAAATGTTGAAAGAACATTTGCATGACGACTATGATGTTGCAACGGCGATCAACGGAAAGATTGCCATGAAATTTTTGGAAAACAAGAGTACGGATCTGATTTTATTGGATTATGAGATGCCCGGAGAAAACGGTCCCGCCGTTTTGGAAAAGATACGGGCGAAAAAATCTCTGGACGGGATTCCGGTAGTTTTTCTGACAGGTGTGTCAGAACGCGGGAAGATTCAGGAAGCGCTTGCTCTCAAACCACAGAGTTATTTGTTGAAACCCATCGATCGTGAGAAATTATTAGAGACGATTTCAACTGTTCTCGGCGTAGAAGAGGATTACTTATGAATGTAGATCATGAATATTATTTGACAGATCTGATCGATAGAGATATTTTACAAAGGGTACAGAACGCCTTTTCCAATATGATCGGTGTTGCGGCGCTTACAACGGACACCAACGGGGAACCTGTGACCGAGGGCTCTAATTTTTCTGAGTTTTGTATGAAATATACCAGAAAATCTCCGGTTGGCTGTGTTCGGTGCTCCCAGTGCGATAAGATGGGAACGGAGAAGGCGTTAAAGGCCGGAAAGTCCATTACATATTTCTGTCATGCGGGACTGATCGATTTTGCGGCGCCGATCATGGTAAATGACAAGGTGATAGGATGTTTTGTGGGCGGACAGGTTCTTACAAAGAGCCCGGACCCCGAATTGATAAGGAAGACTGCAGAGGAGATCGGTGTAGATCCCGAGGAGTATCTGGAGGCTGCAGGAAAGATCAAGATCGTAGATCAGGAATTGATGGATAGTGCGCTCAAATTGATATCTTCCATTGCGGAGGTGCTTTCTGATATTGCCTATAACAGATACATTGTTTATCAGGCCAAGATCGATATCGAAAGGACATCCAATATGAAATCGGATTTCCTTGCAAATATGAGCCATGAGATCAGGACGCCTATGAACGCCGTGATCGGTATGGCGGAAATGGCTTTGCGGGAAGATCTGCCCCCTGCGGCCAGAGAATATATCAAACAGATCAAGTATGCCGGGAAGTCCCTGCTTACCATCATCAACGACATTCTGGATTTTTCTAAGATAGAATCGGGCAAAATGGATATCAATGCAGTGGATTATGAGCCTTTATCCCTTGTAAACGATGTTGCCAATATTGTTATGACAAGGCTGGAGGGTAAAGAGGTAGAACTGATCTTGGATATCCCGCCCAATCTGCCGAGTAAGCTTTTAGGAGACAATATCAGGATCAAACAGGTTCTGTTAAATATTGCCAATAATGCGGCAAAATTTACTTCCAGAGGCAAGATTGAACTGAAATTGGGTTATGTATATACATCTTCCTATGAAATAGAACTGCAGGTTTGTGTTGAAGATACCGGGATCGGTATCAAAAAGGATGATCTTGATAAGCTGTTTCAATCTTTCCAACAAGTAGACAGTAAGAGAAACCGCAATATAGAAGGTACCGGACTGGGACTTGCCATAACCAAGCAGCTGCTTTCTCTGATGGGCGGCAATGTCTGGGTGGAAAGTGAATACGGCAAGGGCAGCAGGTTTTCTTTTGTGCTTCCCCAGAGAGTGATCGACGATACGCCTTCGCTCTCCATTAAAGACCCTTCGGATATTCTGGTATACGGGCTGCTTTCCAATCCCTATGTAAAAGAACATTTTTATAAAGATCTTGACAGTCTGGGAATAGAATACAAAGATCTGGACGCCGATATGGATTTTGCAAATACACAGCTAAAGAGTAAAAAATTTCTCTTTCTGGAATCTTCCATATTTGCTTCGACAATGGAGGAATTTATAAAAAGCAGGCCGGATATTACCGTGGTTCTTTTAGTTGATTTTTTTGACAACGTAAGCTTTGATATTCCGAATCTTCTCGTGGTGAAAAAACCGCTTTCGATTCTGAATATTGCGGTGATATTAAACGGAGAGGACGCTCATTTTCATAATGGGGATGCGCAAATGAGCGAATTTGAGTTTATTGCGCCTGAGGCAAACATTTTGATCGTAGATGACAATGCGGTCAATCTGACAGTGGCGGAAGGGTTATTGGAGCCGCTTAAAATGCAGATCGATACTGCAAACAGTGGCATGGAAGCAATTGATATGATCAGTAAATATCATTACGATATGGTTTTTATGGATCATATGATGCCTGAACTGGACGGTGTAGAAACAACTCATATTATCAGAAGGCTCCATCCGGAGTATAATGATGTACCGATCATTGCCCTGACGGCCAATGCAGTGGAGGGAACGAAGGAGATGTTTTGTCAGGAAGGCATGAACGATTTTGTTGCCAAACCGATTGAACTTCGTATCCTGGTATCCAAGGTAAGGCAATGGCTTCCGATCGAAAAGATCCAAAAGATCTATAATACACAGAGCGTTGCGCCGAAAGAAGACCCCGTGAATCTGGAGATAGGGGACCTGGATGTGCCTTTTGCTCTCAGATTTCTGGGAAATGAAGAACTATTCTGGACGGTTTTAAAAGCATATTACCGTACCATTGAGAAAAAGGCGAATTTGATCAAGTCATTAGAAGAACAGGAGAACTGGACAGATTATACCATCGAGGTACATGCCTTGAAGAGTTCCTCCAAGCAGGTCGGCGCGATTTCCTTATCGGATAAGGCAGCTGATCTGGAGAAGGCAGGAAATGCAAGAGATACGGAATATATTCATCGCCATACGGATAGTCTGTTGGAACAATATTTGGGGTATATTCCTGTATTGGAACCTTTCTGTCAGGAAGAAAATGAGGACGATACTGTAAAGGAGGCCATGACGGATACCGATCTGCTAAGGTATTTTTCGAAAATGAGAGAGGCTCTTTCTAATCTGGATATGGATCAGATGGAAGAGGTCATTCGGGATATGAATCGATATTATTATAAAGAATGGCAGCAGGAGATGTTTGTTAAGCTGAAAGATGCGGTGGACGAGATTGATGTGGATAGTTGTGAGCTCATTTTGAAAGATTGGGAAAATAGGCTTGCACTTTCTTAATGGAATGATAACGCTTGACAAAAACGGGTATTTTGCATATTCTGATAATATAAGAAATTATTATAAACCGCGGATAATTTCGTCTCAAGTATAGCAGGAGACAGGTTATCCGCGTTTCTTGAATCATTTGCAAATAAGCAAAGGGGTTTGTTATCAATGGGATTTTTCAGATATATACAGGAAGAAATAAAGGTCATAAAAGAGCGTGATCCGGCTATTCATTCCAATATGGAAGTATTTCTTTATCCGAGTTTTAAAGTCATGCTGTATTATCGCTTTGCCCATAAGTTATATCAGAAAAAGCATTATTTTCTGGCCAGATGGGTCTCCCAAAAGGGAGCGCGTAAAACCGGTATTGAGATTCATCCCGGCGCGCAGATCGGAAAAGGTTTTTTTATCGATCATGGAAACGGTGTGATCATCGGTGAAACCAGTATTATCGGCGATAATGTTACTATCTATCAGGGAGTTACCCTGGGTGGTACAGGCAAAGAACAGGGGAAGAGACATCCTACCATCGGCAATAATGTTATGATCAGTACCGGCGCGAAGGTGTTAGGTTCTTTTACCATTGGAGACAACAGTAAGATCGGCGCCGGAAGTGTGGTGCTTGAGGAGGTGCCGCCCGGTTCCACAGTGGTGGGGGTTCCGGGACGCGTGGTGAAGCGGGGAGACGTTTCCCTGCCGCAGGACGAAATGGATCATATTCATCTGCCGGATCCCGTGATGGAAGATTTGGGGGTCTTACAGCGTGAGAATGAAGAATTGACTAACCGTCTTCTGGATCTGGAGCAGGAAATGCGTGAACTCAAAAGAAGCATAGATAAATAGAAAGAGAGAGACTTTATGAAAATTTATAACACTTTGTCAAAGAAAAAGGAAGAGTTTGAGCCGATCCGGGCGGGAAAGGTCAGCATGTATGTGTGCGGCCCTACCGTTTATAATCTGATCCATATCGGAAATGCCAGGCCCATGGTCGTTTTCGACACAGTCAGAAGGTATATGGAGTCTAAAGGCTATGATGTCAATTATGTCTCCAATTTCACGGATGTGGATGATAAGATCATAAAAAAGGCAATCGAAGAAGGAGTGGAGCCTGCTGTCATTTCCGAGCGCTATATCGAAGAGTGCAGGAAGGATATGAAGGGTTTGAATGTGAAGCCGGCAACGACGCATCCTAAGGCAACGGAAGAAATTGACGGTATGCTGGATATGATAGGAACGCTTCTGGAAAAAGGGCATGCCTATGTGGCGGAGGACGGCACGGTATACTTTAAGACAAGAAGTTTTCGGGAATACGGTAAATTATCCCATAAGAATCTGGATGACCTACAGGGAGGAAACCGCTCTCTTTTGGTTTCCGGAGAAGAACAAAAAGAGGATCCGCTGGATTTCGTATTGTGGAAACCCAAAAAAGAAGGGGAACCCTATTGGGAATCACCCTGGTGTCAGGGGAGACCGGGGTGGCATATCGAATGTTCGGTTATGAGCAAACGGTATCTGGGAGATGAAATCGATATCCATGCAGGCGGAGAGGATTTGATCTTTCCGCATCATGAGAATGAGATCGCTCAGTCCGAAGCAGCCAATGGAAAGCCTTTTGCCAAATATTGGATGCACAATGCATTCTTAAATATTGACAATAAGAAAATGTCCAAATCCGCGGGGAACTTTTTTACGGTAAGAGACATCAGCGAAAAATACGATCTGCAAGTACTGCGATTCTTCATGCTGTCCGCTCATTACAGAAGTCCGCTTAATTTCAGTGCGGATCTGATGGAGGCGGCCAAGAACGGTTATGAAAGAATTGTAACCTGTGTTGCAAATCTGAATTATCTTCTGGAGAAGGCACACGCGGGTATGGCGGATGCACTTAAGCCTCACGAAACGGAGGCTTTGGAAGAAGCGAAAGGGTTTATGACCAAATTTGATGAGGCGATGGAGGATGATTTTAACACGGCTGACGCAATTTCGTCCATTTTTGAACTGGTCAAGTTTGCGAATACAAAAGCCACGGAAGAAAGCAGCAGTGCATTCATTCAGGCTTTGAAGGAAGAAATTCTTGCGTTATCAGATATCTGCGGTTTAATTGTGGAAAAAGAAGCTGAGATCCTGGATGACGATATCGAGAAACTGATTCAGGAAAGACAGGATGCAAGAAAAGCGAAGAATTTTGCAAGAGCCGATGAGATCCGTGACATGTTGCAAAAGCAGGGTATTATCCTGGAAGATACCCGTGAAGGTGTGAAATGGAAGAGAGTATAACGATTTTATCTGCGATCAAACAGAAATTTGCCTGCGGCGATGTAGATATCAGAACCTATTCACCGCTTACGCTGGCTTATATCGGAGACGCCATTTACGATCTGGTCATACGCACCGTTATTGTAGGACGTGCTAATAAGCCGCCGAATAATCTGCATAAAACTGTGATCAAATACGTCAATGCCGGAACACAGGCACGGATGATAGAAGCATTGGAGGAGGAGCTGACACCGGAGGAGGAAGCGGTCTATCATCGGGGCAGAAATGCCAAGTCATATACTTCCGCAAAAAATGCTTCTGTTGCGGATTACCGCAAGGCAACCGGACTGGAAGCGCTGTTTGGCTATCTTTATCTTCAGGACAGGACGGACAGACTGCTTGTACTGATACAGACTGCGTTTGATAAAATGGGTATGGAAATATAAAAGTATGCTGCATATAAGATGAGGAGTTCTTATGGGATATACGGAATCGATGATTGAGGGAAGAAACCCAGTGATAGAGGCATTTCGGTCCGGAAAGACGATCGATAAGTTGTTTTTGCTGGACGGCTGCCAGGACGGTCCTGTTCTGACCATTAAGAGAGAGGCGAAGAAGCAGGGCTGTCTGGTCAAATATGTCACAAAGGAACGATTGGATCAATTGTCCGAAACCGGCAAACATCAGGGGGTCATTGCGCAGATTTCCGCCTATGAGTATGCCGATGTGGAAGATATGCTGGAACTGGCGAAACAAAGGGGTGAAGATCCCTTTCTTTTCCTCTTGGACAATATTGAAGATCCGCATAATCTGGGAGCTATCATTCGAACGGCTAATCTGGCGGGAGCGCATGGAGTCATCATTCCCAAGAATCGTGCTGTAGGCTTAACTGCAACGGTTGCCAAAGCATCTGCCGGAGCATTGCACTATACGCCGGTAGCAAAGGTGACCAACTTAAAAAGAACAATAGAGGAATTAAAGAAGCAGGGCTTATGGTTTGTCTGTGCCGATATGGACGGCGAGATCATGTATCAGCTGAATTTGAAAGGACCGATCGGACTTGTGATCGGCAATGAGGGAGAGGGCGTAGGAAGGCTGATCAAAGAGACCTGTGATTTTACAGCATCCATTCCGATGAAGGGGGACATTGATTCCCTGAATGCATCTGTAGCGGCGGGAGTGCTATCTTATGAAATCGTGCGGCAGAGATTGCTGTCGGCAACATAAGGATAGTACAAAATGTAATAGATCCTTTAATAAAGCCAGGATCTTATATAAAGATATGATGATGTAATTATGAAAAAAAGAATAGTAGATTATTTATTGACAGGTATTTTTATCATAACGGCTTTGTTGACAGCTCTGGCAGCGTTAAAAGCATATTCCGGAGTGATTGAGAAAAAGGTCGCAGAAGAGACGGACAGGCAGAATAGAGAGGCTGTCATGGCGAGGAATGCCCAGGCCCAGGCTCGTGTTGCCGAAATGGAATCGGAGATTCTTATTATGTCGAAGGATGTGGAGAATCTTCAAAGATTCATTGGCGAAACAGAAACAAGAAAGGAAACGGCCACGGGAAACGGAACGGTATCGGGAGATGCCACGGTCTCAGGAAACAAAACGGTATCGGGAGATGCCACGGTCTCAGGAAACAAAACGGTATCGGGAAATGCC
>JAFLTF010000001.1:0-51904 GCA_022510585.1 Lachnospiraceae bacterium | reverse complement strand
GTATCGGGAAATGCCACGGTTTCAGGAAACGAAACAGTATCCGGCAATGAGATTTCTCTGGAACAAAGGCGGATGTTGAAAACTTCCTATGAAGAAACCTTAGAGGCGAATCAAAAGGATAGGGAGTGGATCGCAGGGAATCAGTATGATTTTTCCCAAATGAAAATTGCCTGTCTGGGTGACAGCATAACCGCAGCCTCAAATCTGGAAAGTGAAGAAGAGTTTGAGCAATACAGCTATCCCGTGCAATTGAAAGAGATTTTGGGATTACAAGAGGTTTATGACCTGGGAATCGGCGGTTCTTCTGTCGGCAGATACTGGGCAGATCCTTTCGTGGAACGGTATATGGACATCCCGCAGGATGCGGACATGATCATTGTGTTGGGCGGCACCAATGATGGATTTTGCGTATCGGATCATGAATTTGGCAATTTGAGTGAGAGGGCGTACGGCACTTTCTGCGGGGATCTGGACGAACTGATGAGTGGTCTGCGGGAAGGCTATCCGGACGCTGTCATATTTTTTGCAACGCCGCTGCCGAATATCCTGCATGACTATCTGATGAGTGAGAGAGAATATTTACTGCCACAGAAAAACTTTGCGGATGTCATAAAAGAACTGACAGAGGAATACGGATTTGAACTTGTAGATCTGTATAATTCCAATATTCTGGACTCCCATGACGCTAATGTCATCGCTGATTATCTTCCTGACGGTGTGCATGGAAATCAGGACGGTTATCGGATTCTGGCAGAGCATTTTGCAGCCGAGATCGTAAAATACTACAATCGGTAACGACAGGATACAAGAAAAACGTCGCAAAATAAATTTATCGGACTGACAGAAGGGAATATATGAACGAAGAATACCAGCAATACAGCGATGAAGAGCTTATGATACGTCTGCGGGACGGAGAAACCGGCATTATGGACTTTATCATGAACAAATATAAAAATCTGGTCAGAAGTAAGGCGCAGTCCATGTACATTCTGGGTGCGGATAACGACGATCTGATCCAGGAGGGAATGATAGGGCTTTTTAAGGCAGTGCGTGATTTTGACAGCGGCAGGGATGCCAGTTTTTACACTTTTGCGGATCTTTGTATTTCCAGACAGATGTATACCGCAGTGCAGGCTTCCAGACGTCAGAAGCATATACCCCTGAATACCTACGTTTCCCTGTATGCAACAACGAAAGAAGACCCGGAACGCAGCGAAGGCGACATGACGCTTGTCAATATGCTGGCCCTCAAGGCGGAACAAAGTCCGGAAGAAATGCTGATTGATAAGGAAAATGTGGAGCAGCTTGAAAAGACGATCGAAAAAGAGTTGAGCGGATTTGAAAAACAGGTTCTGGACTTATATCTGACCGGCATGCGTTACACACAGATAGCCAAGGTGCTGGGAAGGGATGAAAAATCCACGGATAACGCCCTGCAGCGCATTAAAACGAAACTGAGAAAGGCTATTTATAAGAAGACAGACTTGACAAAGCGGAATACCCTGTGATACAATACACTTCGGTAAACAGAGAGGACTCTGTTCCGCTTATATTTGTAACAAGCTGCTGTAGCACAGTCGGTAGTGCGTCGCATTGGTAGTGCGGAGGTCACGGGTCCGATTCCCGTCAGCAGCTCTTAAAATCCCTGGAGATATCTAGGGTTTTTTTGATTCGCAGGGCATTTCCGGAAAAAATTAAAAAAAAATAAAAAAAAATTAAAAATATACGCAAAAAAGATATCCAACTTTGTAAAAATATAGTATGATTATATAATAGAGATTAAGATAAAATATCTTTGATAGGAGAAAGACTATGCTTGTAACATTAATACCGTTATTTGATGAGAACATGGAGGTAAGGGCCTATTCCATATTTACGCAGAAAAGGAATTATCTTTTGAATCCGAGTCTGCTTTCCACAGCGTTATATGATGATGCTGCCAGTATCTCGGGTTTGGATCTGATTGACAGTATGGGAATTGAAACCCTGTCGGCGGATAATACGGTTTTCGTAGAAATCAATAGTATCTCCATTTTTACGGATATTGAAAATCAGTGCAGCGCACCTCGCCAGAGACTGGTCCTTTTGGCAGATCATACGATCGTTCCTGAGGAAATGTATATCAACCGTATCAAGCAGCTTAGGAAGATGGGGTATCAGATGGCGATCAGAAAGCTTCCGATCGAAAAGTTTGCGGAATATCATGAGATACTTGCCCTTATGGACTATATTCTGTTGGATTATAAAAAGATAAATATAGCGAATGCAAAGCCTTTTTTTGATAAGATGTATCCGAATATCAAGATCTGTGTAGTAGATATTGGTTCACAGGAAGACTTTGACAAGCTGAAGAAAATCGGTAAATTTGATCTCTATGAAGGCGCTTTCTTCCGTGTACCTGTTGCAGAGGCACAGACAGAGGTATCACCGCTTAAAACAAATTATATTGAACTTTTGAATATCGTAAATGATGTGGATTTTGATCTGTCGGAAGCCGCGGATGTGGTAGGAAGGGATACTGCACTGGTCATTTCGCTGCTTAAGATGGTAAATCATATGTCCCGCAACTCGGAGATCACATCGATCAGGCATGCGGCGGCGATGCTTGGTCAGAAAGAGTTGAAGAAATGGATCAATACTGCGGTTACCAATGAGCTTTGCTCGGACAGACCCAGTGAGATTACGAGACTTTCTCTCCTGCGTGCGAAATTTGCTGAGAACTTAGCACCGCTTTATGAAATGGCAGGACAGTCTTCGGAACTGTTTTTGATGGGACTTTTCTCCGTACTTGATGTCATTCTGGATAAACCCATGGAAGAGGCTTTGAAAATGGTAAAGGTCTCTAAGGAAATCGAGCATGCTTTGGTTGATCATACCGGAGAGATGGCACCTATACTTGATTTTGTTTTGCAGTATGAGATGGCTAACTGGCAGGAAGTATCCAGATTGATGGTCTTAAAGAATATTGATATGAACGATGTCTATGAAGCTTATACGGATTCACTGAAGTGGTATAGGGAATTGTTCCATCAATCATGAGTCGGATACATGAATAATGAACATATCAAAAAGTCGCAAATCGATCGGTTTATTAAAACCGGAACTTGCGACTTTTTTCTTTTCTATTTATTCCTATATAATATAGTATTTAAAAACTCTCAAGAGGTCCTTCGGTAATGTTCTCCACGGCAGGCACATCGCCCAGAGAAACTTCCACTTCTACGCCATATTTCTGCATCGGAGCAGTTTCTGCTTCCGGGTCTGTATATTCCCGCTTTTCCTCATCCTCGTAAAGAGATTTTTCTTTTTTATGCTTTTCTTTTGCATGCAGCATGGCGGAAGCTTTGGCCATCTGATAGAGTTCTTTGTCATATTCCAACAATTTTCTTTCATCGATTGCAGGCACTACATCTCCTCTGGCGATCCTCCTTGCGGTTTCTAAAGCTTTAGCCATATCTTCGGAGATATCTTCCATGGCTTCACTCTGCGCCTTGGCGGCATAGCTGTTAAATTCCGCAACATAGCGCAGCGTTTCCGCATCCCTGTCGGCATAGAACTTTTCTCTTGCATCAGAAAGAGCCTGCATTGCTTCCTTGGACAGATCGATGGTGACGCCGTCCACCTTGACCTGGCCTGTTGCCAGAGCCTTTCCTATATCTGTCGCATTTGTAAAAAGAATGCTTTTTTTGCCGGTATTTTGGGATTGATCAACCATCCTGTTCCTATCCGCATAATTGTTTGTAGGTTTTATATTACCAATCTCCATAGAAGTCTCCCTGTATATGCACGCTTTTACAATAGTCCGTTTGTGAATCTTCTTACTTGACTTTACTGATATCTGTAGATCATTTTAGCACACCTCTTTTTCCATTACAACAAAGAAGGCTGAAAAAGAGACATATTTCTTATATAAATTGCATAAAAAGTCTATCATTTTTTTCCATTTTAAGGTATAATTTCCCTATAATATTTTTGAATCTTTTATTGTATAAGATATATTTATTTTCTATAGGAGGGAATCAATATGGCAAAAGAAATGATCGCAATGCTGTTAGCCGGCGGACAGGGCTCCCGGCTCTATGCATTGACGGAAAAACTTGCGAAACCGGCAGTCCCCTTCGGCGGGAAATATCGGATCATCGATTTTCCGCTGTCTAACTGCGTCAATTCGGGGATTGATACGGTGGGTATTTTGACGCAGTATCAGCCTCTGGTGCTGAACGAGTATATTGGAAACGGACAACCCTGGGATCTGGACCGTTTATATGGAGGCGTTCATGTTCTTCCGCCTTATCAGAAGGCCAAGAAATCGGACTGGTATAAAGGAACGGCCAATGCAATCTATCAGAATCTTTCCTTTATTGAAAGGTATGATCCGGAGTATGTCATCATTCTTTCCGGCGATCAGATCTGTAAACAGGATTACAGTGATTTTCTGCGGTTCCACAAAGAGAAAGAGGCGGAGTTTTCCGTGGCCGTTATGGAAGTTCCCTGGGAAGAAGCCGGTCGCTTCGGACTGATGGTTGCGGGCGAAGATGACAGGATCACGGAATTTCAGGAGAAACCCAAGCAGCCGAAATCCAATCTGGCTTCCATGGGTATCTATATTTTTAACTGGGATATTTTGAAACAGTATCTGGAAGAAGATGAAGCGGATCCGAATTCCGCCAATGATTTCGGAAACAACATCATTCCGAATCTTCTTCGGGATAATCGGAGAATGTATGCTTATCATTTCAGCGGTTACTGGAAGGATGTGGGAACGATCTCTTCCTTGTGGGAGGCCAACATGGAGGTTTTGGATCCGGATCACAGCGGAATCAATCTGTTTGACGAAGACTGGAAGATCTACAGCCGCAAGAGCGGTATGACCGGTCACAAGGTCAGTGCAGGTGCAGTGATCGAGAATTCCATGGTAACTGATGGCTGCCGGATTCATGGGACGGTCAGACATTCCATTCTGTTTGAGGGTGTTAAGGTGGAAAAAGGCGCTGTAATCGAGGATGCTGTTGTCATGGGTAATACGGTGGTGAAATCCGGCGCCGTGGTACGGCACTGTATCGTGGCGGAAAATGTGACGATCGGTGAAAACGCAGTGGTAGGCGCAATGCCCACCGGAGATGAAAATGATGTGGCGACCGTAGGTGACGGCATTACAATCGGGGACAATGCCGTGATCGGTCCCAAAGCTATGGTGAACAGAGACGTGGAAGGCGGTGAAGAGATATGTTAAATCCTAACAGAAGTGCAATGGGGATTATTTTCCCGAACAGTTATGATGCTCTGGTTCCGGATCTGGTAAACGTACGCCTGATGGCATCCATTCCCTTTGCCAGCCGTTACCGTTTGATCGATTTTATTTTATCGGGTATGACCAACTGCGGCATTGACAATGTCTGCATCATGGTAAATAACAACTATCATTCGCTGATGGATCATCTGGGTTCCGGACGTGAATGGGATCTGGTGCGCAAAAACGGCGGATTAAATATCTTTCCTCCTTTTGCGGAGAAAACCTCCAAGCAATATGTAGGGCGTGTGGAGGCGTTGGCCGGCATACTGGGCTTTATTAAGGATCAAAAAGAGAAATATGTTATTTTGACGGATACGAATATTGCAGTCAACTTTGATTTTAAAGATATGCTCCAGGCGCATATTGACAGCGGCGCAGATGTTACCGTTGCCTATAATGAACAGGAAGTGCCGAAAAGCCTTCTGACATCCCAGGCCGGTGATAAAGGTTTCTATTATACCTTCGGCATTGAGGATGGCAGGATTACCAAAATTTTTGTAAACCCGCAGGATTCGGGAGTCCAGAATCTTTCTATGAATATTTATGTCATAGAAAGGGAATTACTGGTCAAGATGATCAATACGGCATTTGTGCGCGGGCAGCACTATTTTGAAAGGGATGTACTTCTGCCGCGGCTCAACTTCCTGAATGTACAGGCTTATAAATATGAGGGTTATGTGGCGCGGATCAGCGATATGAAGAGTTATTTTGACGAGAACATGAAGCTGTTGGATGATTATAATCTGGATGCACTCTTTTACGGACCTCCGATCTACACCAAGCTGCACGGCGGCGATCCCACCAGATATATTGAAGGTGCGAAGGTACAGGATGTTATGGCGGCGGACGGATGTGTCATTGAAGGAGAAGTGGAGAACAGCGTGCTGTTCCGTGGTGTGAAGATCGCTAAAGGCGCAAAGGTGAAAAACTGTGTCCTGATGCAGGGCACTGTAGTAGAGGCAGGAGCTGAGATCGAATATCTGGTAACGGACAAGAGTGTAACGATCACAGCAGGAAAGGAAATGCGGGGTACAGATACCTTCCCGGTATATATCGGGAAATTCCAGACTGTTTAAAGGAGTGGACTTTATGCATAATGAGTTGACCAAAAAAGATATCGAGAAGATGCAGGAAGAAATAGAATACCGTAAACTCGTGGTGCGTAAAGAAGCGTTGGAAGATGTTAAGCAGGCAAGGGCGCATGGGGATCTGAGTGAAAACTTTGAGTATCATGCCGCTAAGAAAGTTAAGAACCAGAACGAGAGCAGGATCCGTTATCTGGAAAGGATGATCAAAACCGCCATTATCGTATCCGATGAGTCTCCGGAAGACGAAGTCGGTATGAACAATACGGTGGAGGTCCTTTTTGAAGAGGACAAAACGATCGAAAAATACAAACTGGTAACCACTGTCAGGGGCAATTCTCTGGAAGGTCTGATCAGTACAGAGTCGCCCCTTGGCAGTGCGCTGCTCGGTCATAAAGTCGGAGACCGGGTGTATGTCCGTGTCAATGCCGACTACGGCTATTATGTCGTCGTCAGATCCATTGAGAATACGGTAGATGACGGCACGGATAAACTAAGAAGCTTTTGATTACAAAAGAAGGCAATTCTCTCAGCTTGTAATATCTTTTTCCGAACAAGCATACTGTATAGAAACAGGACATGTTTCAATGCTTTAGGGGGAAAAGAATATGTATGAAATGAAAACAGCGTCAGAAACGGTGAAGCTTTTGCAATCCGACAGGGAGAAAGGACTTCACAGGCAGGAGGTTTTGGAGCGGAGAACAAGGCAGGGAGCAAATTGCTTAAAGGAGCAGGAGAGAAAGAGTGCCTGGCAGATGATATTGGGGCAGCTGAATGACCCGCTGATCCTGATCCTGATCGTAGCCATGGCAATTTCCCTTTTGCTGGGTGAAGCCACAGATGCGGTCATCATTGTTACGGTAGTGGTCCTGAATGCGGCGATCGGTGTGATTCAGGAAGGAAAAGCCGGTAAAGCGGTGGAGGCGCTGCAGAAGATTTCCTGTCCACAGGCGATAGTGGTTCGGGAAGGGAAGACCATGAAAATATCCGCAGAGGATCTGGTCACAGGAGATATCGTGTTATTGGAAGCCGGAAATATGGTTCCGGCTGATTTGCGTTTGCTTGAGACACAGGGGATGCAGGTGGAAGAGTCTGCCCTAACGGGAGAGTCTGTGCCGGTGGAAAAAGATGCGGACTATGTGGAAATGCTGCAGGGTAATAACAGTTGCACAAATATGGCATATATGTCAACTTTTGTAACCAGAGGCCGTGGCCGGGGTATTGTTACGGCAATCGGCATGGATACAAGAATCGGACATATTGCAGACATGCTACATGAAACAGAGGAAAAAATGACACCTCTCCAGATCAAACTGGGAGAGCTGGGCAAAGCGCTCAGTATTCTTGCCGTAAGCATCTGTGCCCTGCTTTTTTTGATTGCTGTATTACAGAAACGTAATGTGGGGGAAATGCTGCTGACTTCGGTTTCATTGACGGTAGCGGCGGTACCGGAAGGGCTTCCCGCAATTGTTACGATCGTACTTGCTTTAAGTGTTTCGCGTATGGTAAGAGCCAAGACGATTGTCAGAAAATTGTCTTCCGTAGAAACGCTGGGGGCGGTGGATGTTGTCTGTTCGGACAAAACAGGCACGCTGACCCAGAATAAAATGACTGTTACGGAATGTTATATAGATGGAAGAATGATAGATGGGGACGGATTTCCGGCATTGTTTCCGGAGAAACTCTGGCAGGATACAGAGCAGATCGGGGACAGCAAGATTCATTTTATGCTGGGGTGTATTCTATGTAATGACGGGGTCGCAGGCAAAGAGGGGGAACTCGGTGATCCTACGGAAATGGCACTGATCCGTATGGCCCGGGACTGCAACGTTCCCATAGCAGAACTCAGGAATAAATTTTTCAGAAAAGATGAGATAGGCTTTGATTCGGAGCGAAAGATGATGACTACCTGCCATATGGTGACAGGCAAAGAGGGTGGTCGTCTCATAGCTTATTCCAAAGGAGCCGCAGAAAAAATATTGGAATGCTGCAGCTATTTTTATCAGAACGGTCATAAAACCATGTTGTATGAAAATGACAGGATATCTCTGCTTCATATATTAGACAAGCTGATGAATGAAGGCAAAAGGGTGCTTGCGGTTGCTATGGAGCCGGAAGGAAGGATGCAGGAAACCGATTTGTGCTTTCTGGGGTTTGTCAGCATGCAGGATCCGGTCAGACCGGAAGCGATGGAAGCGGTTGGAGAATTTAAGAAAGCGGGCGTAGAGACCGTGATGATCACCGGAGACCATCAGAACACCGCATTTTCCGTTGCAAAAAAACTGGGACTTGCTTCGTCTGTAAAAGAATGCATTTCGGGCAGGGATCTGGACGAGATGGAAGAGCATGTATTCTTAAAAAAACTGTCGGAGTTGAAAGTTTTTGCCAGGGTGACGCCGGAGCATAAGGTCAAGATCGTGGAGGGCTTTAAGAAGCTTGGTAAGACGGTGGCGATGACGGGAGACGGCGTAAATGACGCGCCTTCCCTGCAGGCAGCGGATATCGGCATTGCAATGGGTCTAAACGGCACGGATGTAGCAAGGAATGCCGCCGATTTTGTGTTGATGGATGATAATTTTGCAACGATACGGCTGGCCATTCAGGAGGGCAGGGGAATCTACGAAAATATCCGAAAATCGGTGTTGTTTCTGCTCTCTTCCAATCTGGGTGAGATCATGACCATGCTTGTCACCATAATTGCAGGCTTTCCCAGTCCCCTGAAAGCAAGTTTTATTCTATGGATCAATTTGATCACGGATTCCCTCCCGGCATTGGCGCTCGGGGTAGATGATAATGAAACGGATCTGCTGATGAATGAACCGCCCAGAAAAAAAGAAGAATCCCTTTTTGCGAAGGGCGGTCTTTCCTGTGTCATTTGTTACGGACTGGTCATCGGAGGCGTGAGTCTTGCCGCCTTTTTAAAAGTACCTTACGACAGACTGGTGGCAGAGGGATTGCCGATAAGTTTACATAACATTATCAACGGCTATCAGATCTCTGCAGTTTTGACCAAAGCACAGACACATGCTTTTATGGTTTTGGGAATGAGCCAGCTTTTTCATGCAATTGGAATGCGGGATGTGAATCGTTCTATTTTCCGCATGAACCATAAAAAAAATCCGTTTATGCTCTTTGCAGTGGCGTTTGGACTCTTTTTACAATTTGCGGTGACTGAAATTGAGCCGCTTATCCGCCTGTTTGGTACGGTCAGAGTGGGTGGCATGGAATGGCTTCAGCTGCTTGCATTGTCCTTGACGCCGGTGATCGTACATGAATTGATGGTTGCCGTCTCGGGAAGCCTCAGAGGAAAAGAAACTATGCAAGAGTGCACAGGGCCAGTAGCAGAAGAAACAATCCGCTGATCCAGGACAGGTCAATGGAAAACTTTCTGGATAGCAAAGTCCCCAGCAGGAAACCTGATGAAAAGAGCAGAAAATGAAAGAGAACCGCTAACAGGAAAAATAAGAGCAAGGAGGATACCTGATAAGAAAATGCCATGCTTGCAAGGGTACTGTCCAGGGACAGGGCAAGACTTAAAAAGAAGGCCTCTTTTGCGCTTAAGACCTGCACATCCTGCGTATTGGCATCCTCCGGTGAAAAATAGATCGTAAAAATAATATTTACCTGCTTGATCTTACATGCCCAGTTGCCAACGATACTCGGATATCTTTTGGCTAAATGACGTATCAGGCTTTCAAGAAGTTTCTCACAGCCAAGGAAGAACAGAAGCAGAAAAGAAAGAATACCGAACAGGTGGGCAGGGATAAGGGTAAAGAGCAGAGAGCCGAGCTTACTCATGACGGTAATGGTGGCAGAGGGGATCAATACGAGGAAGATACCTGCAAGAGGCTTTATGCGTACTCTGGAAGTTCCGTAGGCCAATCCTGCGGTCAGAGAATCTATGGATACAGCCAATAGAAAAAGCAGCACAGGCATAAGGGTAAGTAACATAGTGCTACCTCAATTTGAATTTTATTTTTTTATTTTACTTATATCATATGTATTTCTTTGGAATTTGACTGTACGCATTTGTAGAAAAATGATATGATAGAGAAAAGGAGGTCTGTTTATGGAATTAATGTTTATCGGAGCAGACCACGAAGTGACCGGCAGCTGCCACTATCTTCGTGTCAATGAGAAAAATATCCTGGTGGATTACGGAATGGAACAGGGGATGCAGGTTTTTGAGAACTGTGAACTGCCTGTGGATGCGGCTATGATCGATTACATTCTGCTGACGCATGCACACATCGACCATTCCGGCATGCTGCCTTTTTTGTATTCCAGAGGATTTCGGGGAAGCATCTATGCCACAGATGCGACAGCGGATCTGTGCAGCATTATGTTAAGAGACAGTGCGCATATTCAGATGCAGGAGGCGGAGTGGAAGAACCGCAAAGCCAAAAGAAGTGCAAATGATGCGCCGGTGACTCCTCTTTATACGATGGAGGATGCAGACGGTGTCATTAAGAGACTGATTCCCTGCTCCTATGAGAAAGAGATTCAGGTATGTGAGGGTCTTACGATCCGATTTACGGATATCGGACATCTGCTTGGTTCATCGAGTATCGAAGTCTGGGCGACGGAAGGTGCGGTTACGAAGAAACTGGTCTTTTCCGGTGACATCGGTAATAAAGACCAGCCGCTTATCAAGGATCCGAAGCGGACGAAAGATGCCGATTATGTGATCATGGAATCTACCTATGGGGACAGATATCACAGTGACAGGAAAGTGAATTATATAGAGGAACTGGTTAAGATATTAAAAACCACTTTTGACAAAGGCGGTAATGTGGTCATTCCTTCTTTTGCCGTAGGCAGGACCCAGGAGATGTTATATTTCCTGCGTCAGATCAAGGAGGAAAGACTGATAGCGGGATTTGAAGATTTTCCAGTCTATGTGGACAGTCCGCTGGCTGTGGAAGCTACCGGTATTTTCCAGAAGGACGCGATTGAATGCTACGATGAGGAGGCGATGGCGCTTCTTAAAAAGGGAATCAATCCTCTTGCATTCCCGGGACTGCATCTTGCCATTACCAGTGACGAGTCCAAGCAGATCAACTTTGACAATACACCGAAAGTGATTATTTCGGCTTCCGGTATGTGTGAAGCCGGACGTATCAGACACCATCTGAAACATAATCTGTGGCGGCCGGAATGTACGATCCTGTTCGTCGGTTATCAGGCAAACGGTACCCTGGGCAGGGCGATCGTAGAGGGTGCGAAAGAAGTACGGCTCTTTGGCGAGACCATTGAGATCCGTGCCAGTATCGGACAGTTGATCGGTATGAGCGGTCATGCGGATAAGGCAGGTCTGCTTGACTGGATCAAAGGCTTTGAGAAGAAACCCGAAAAGGTCTTTGTCGTACACGGTGAGGACAGTGTCTGCAAGCTTTTTACGGAATGTCTTAAGGTCGAGCATGGACTTTCTGCCTATGCACCCTACAGCGGCACCCGATATGATCTGATCGCAAATGAATTCATTTATGAAGCAGAACCTGTGGCCGTGAAGAAGAAAGCACACGCCATCTCCGATGTCTTTGCCAGACTGGTGGCTGCCGGACAGAGGCTGGTTGCCGTCATTTATAAGAATCAGGGCAGTGCCAATAAAGATCTGGCGAAGTTTGCGGATCAGATCAATGCCCTTTGCGAGAAGTATGAGAAGTAGAGAAAGAATAAAACTGACAGAAGTGTCATATTTTGGGAAGGAACATCATTACGGAAATGAGTTTAGCGGATACGATTTTTATCAATATGTGTAAGGATATTCTGGAGAACGGGACCAGTACGGAGGGAGAGAAAGTCAGGCCTCACTGGGAAGACGGGACACCCGCCTATACGATCAAAAAATTCGGCGTGGTGAATCGATATGATCTGTCTAAAGAATTTCCGATCATTACCCTGAGAAGGACCGCATTAAAGAGCGCAACAGATGAAATGCTTTGGATCTGGCAGCAGAAATCCAACAATATTCATGATCTGCACAGCCATATCTGGGACGAGTGGGCGGATGAAGACGGCTCTATCGGAAAAGCCTATGGTTATCAGATGGGTGTAAAACACGAGTACAAAGAAGGCATGATGGATCAGGTAGACAGGGTCATTTTTGATCTGAAAAACAATCCTTTCAGCAGGCGGATCATGACAAATCTCTATGTACATCAAGATCTGCATGAAATGAGACTCTATCCCTGTGCCTACAGCATGACCTTCAATGTGACTCAGAAAAAGGGAGAGGAGAAGTTGATTCTAAATGCCGTATTGAATCAACGCTCCCAGGACGTACTTGCTGCCAATAACTGGAACGTTGTGCAGTATGCGGTCCTTTTGCATATGTTGGCACAGGTCTGTGATATGCAGGTAGGAGAGTTGGTACATGTGATTGCCGATGCACATATTTATGACAGGCATATTCCTATTATCAAAGAACTGATTAAACGTCCCGCCTATGAGGCGCCGGCTTTCTGGCTGAATCCGGAGATCAGGGATTTTTATCAGTTTACAAGAAATGATGTGAAGGTAGAGAATTATAGGTTTGGGGAACAGATTGAAAATATTCCTGTTGCAATCTGATAAGTATCGTTATAAACTATAGAAACTGAGTACTAAACCGGCGTAAAACGCTTCTAAGCGGAGGATATCATGAAACTGATCGTTGCAGTAGACAGTCATTGGGCAATCGGATTAAAGGGTGGTCTTCTGGTACGGATTCCTAATGACCATAAAAATTTCCGACAGGAGACACTGGGTAAGGTAGTGGTTCTGGGAAGGAAGACGTTAGAGACCTTTCCGCAGGGGGTACCGCTTGCGGGCAGGACCAATATTATTTTATCCAGGGATCCGGATTATCAGGTGAAGGATGCAATCGTCGTCCATAGCCTGGAAGAACTGCTTAATGTACTGAAAGAATATGAGGATGACAAGATCTATATCATTGGCGGTGAGAGTGTTTATCGTATGATGCTGCCGTACTGTGATACGGCGTATGTTACGAAGATCGATCATGTATATGATGCGGATGCATATTTCCCGGATCTGGATGAGACAGAGGACTGGGAAATAACTGCAGAGAGTGAGGAACAGACTTATTTTGACGTTGCTTATCAGTTTATGACATATGAGCGAAAAACAGGAAGGGAGAAAAAAAATCGCAATGAGTAGTCGGAAGGAAGAAGGAAAAGG
The DNA here is from genome assembly GCA_022510585.1 of Lachnospiraceae bacterium. Classification (GTDB taxonomy): domain Bacteria; phylum Bacillota; class Clostridia; order Lachnospirales; family Lachnospiraceae; genus UBA3282. Next base: position 38,344 of record JAFLTF010000001.1, on the reverse strand, counting down.
CGGGGAGAAAAAAAGCGGGTTTACTTCCAAATTGGAGAAACAGGCAGTGTCCATACTTCTGGCAAAAGAAGAGTTGGAAAAAAAGAACATAGAGTTGGAAAATGCAATGGCTGAGGCTAGGAAAGCAAACCGTGCAAGAGATCTTTTCCTTGCGAATATGTCCCATGAGATCAGGACTCCGATCAATACGATCATGGGACTCAATGAGTTGATCCTGCGGGAAAGCCAGGATGACACGATTAGGGGCTATGCGCTGGATATCAAACAGGCAGGCGACATTCTGCTCACCCTTGTCAGCGATATCCTTGATTTTTCCAAAATTCAATCCGGCAAAATGGAGTTATTGGAAAACACCTATGATGTCAGCTCCCTTTTAAATGATTTGATCAACAGCATTTCCATTCCTTTGCGGAAAAAGAAGCTTCGCCTGACTTTGGATATCGCAGATGATGTACCCTATAAGTTATCGGGAGATGAGATCCATCTGCGCCAGATCATCGGAAATCTGCTGTCTAATGCTGTAAAATACACCAAGGCAGGTATGGTGACCCTACACCTTTCCTGGAAACAGCTGGAAGAAGATAGTATTCTTCTGGAAATTGCCGTGACAGATACCGGCATCGGCGTCAAACAGAAGGATATGGATAGAATCTATGAGACCTTTACCCGTTTGGATATGGAAGCAAACCGCAGTGAGGGAGGAAGTGGACTAGGGCTTGCTGTAACCAACAGACTGGTAGAGATGATGGGCGGCAAACTGAAGGTAGAAAGTGTATACGGCAAAGGCTCCACATTTTCCTTTGCAATTCCGCAGAAAGTGGTTGACAGTAAACCGCTAGGTGATTTTAAGAAACAATATGACAAGAGTGTCAGAAAATCGATTCGTTATAAAGAAAAATTCATTGCACCACTTGGCAAAATATTGGTAGTGGACGACAATGCAATGAATCTGGCGGTGGCGCAAGATCTTCTGCGGAAAACGAAGCTGCAGATCGATGTGGCATCCAGCGGGGCTGAGTGTTTGGAAATGCTGAAAAGAAAAGAATATCATCTCATCTGTATGGACCATATGATGCCCGGAATGGATGGTGTCCAGACACTGCAGGCTATCAGAGAGTTGGAAGGAAATCCCTCCAGAGATATTCCTGTGATTGCATTGACCGCAAATGCGGTAGTAGGCGCGAAGGAGTTTTATCTGGATGCGGGATTTGAGGATTACCTGACAAAGCCCATTGAACCTGAAAAACTGGAGGAGATGATGATCAAATATCTTCCAAAGGAGCTGGTTTATCTCTCCGAAGACGAAAATACGGATTCGGCGGAAGATGTGGGTATGGACGGTATGGATGAGGAAGGCCTGGTCGATATTGGAATCAATGCTTCTCACGGTCTCAAATACATGGGCGGAAGCCGTTCCTTATATAAGAAAGTATTGAATGATTTCCATGAGGTTTTGGTGGAAAAGCAGGAACAACTTAAGAAAATGTTAAAAAAAGAAGATATGAGCGGTTATGCGATCATTGTGCATGCATTGAAGGGAAATGCGCGTAATATCGGAGCTGACGAACTGGCCGACGAAGCCTTTGAATTGGAGAAGAAGAGTAAAGCCGGCAGTTTGGAAGAAGTAGAGGTACAGTCTCCGATCCTTTTCAGCATGATGCAGACGATGCGGGAAAATCTTGACAGATTTTTGAATCGTGAGGATTCCGGCGCCGCAGAGAAAGTCGAAGTTAAGGAGGAGAAAAAAGCAGCTCTTTCCAATGAAGAATGGAAGGAAAAACTGAGCGTGCTGAATCAATATCTGGACGACTTCGAGGAAGAAGGCATGACAAAGAGCATAGAGGAGCTAAAAGAGTATCAGATGTCGGAAAGCCGTAAGAAACTGCTTCGCATGTGTGAGAAAGCGATCAATGACTTTGCCTATGATGTTGCGATGGAGCTTATCGCTACCGAGCTTCAGGCTTGACTTTTCGTAACAAAGGTATACAATAATGGGAAAAGAAAAGGAGGGGTATTATTATGGAAAAGAAGAATTTGGACTGGGCCAATCTGGGCTTTGACTATCATGAGACGGACAAGAGATACGTTTCCAATTATAAAAACGGCGTATGGGATGCAGGCGCGCTTGTTTCGGATGCAAATATCATGGTCAGTGAGTGTGCAGGCGTATTACAGTATGCACAGACCTGTTTTGAGGGAATGAAGGCCTATACGACCGAAGACGGGCATATCGTTACCTTCCGTCCCGATTTAAACGCACAGCGCATGGAAGATACCTGTAAGAGACTGGAAATGCCGGTATTTCCCAAAGAACGTTTTATTCAGGCGGTGACGGAAACGGTTGCTGCGAATGAGGCTTATGTACCCCCTTACGGTTCCGGTGCGACACTTTATATTCGTCCTTTTATGTTTGGAAGTTCTGCCGTGATCGGTGTAAAACCTGCAGACGAATATCAATTCAGAGTTTTTACGACTCCTGTGGGACCCTATTTTAAAGGCGGCGTCAAACCGCTTACCATTAAAGTGAGTGATTTTGACAGAGCAGCTCCCAATGGTACGGGGCATATCAAAGCGGGACTGAACTATGCAATGAGTCTTCATGCCATTGTAACTGCACATGAGGAAGGTTTCGATGAAAATATGTATCTGGATGCGGCGACCAGAACTTATGTGGAAGAAACGGGCGGCGCTAACTTCCTGTTTATTACGAAGGATAATAAGGTGGTTACGCCGAAATCGAACAGCATCCTGCCTTCGATCACCCGCCGCTCCCTTATGATAGTAGCCAAAGATTATCTGGGAATGGAAGTGGAAGAGAGACCGGTTCCTTTCGAAGAAATCAAAGAATTTGCAGAGTGCGGTCTTTGCGGTACGGCAGCGGTTATTTCCCCCGTCGGCAAAGTAGTGGATCACGGCAAAGAAATTGCATTCCCAAGCGGCATGCAGGAAATGGGACCTGTTACCAGGAAGTTATATGATACTCTGACCGGTATCCAGATGGGACGTATCGAAGCGCCCAAGGGCTGGATACACGTTATCAAATAGCCTATAAAAAGGAGTGATCGATGAGAAACAGGACAAAAGCCGTATCTGCGGTATTGATGTTGTGTATCATGGTTTTTCATCTGACAGGCTGCAGCGGCAATCATGCGGACGGTGTAAAAGTAGTGTTGACAACCGGTTTTGGTAAGGATGAAATATTCCGTATTGAAACCGTTTCCTGTACTCTGCCGGAAATTATGGTCTATTTGACTAATATCCAGAACCAATATGAGAGCGCCTATGGGGAAGAAATCTGGAATATAGATCTGGGCGGCATGACCCTGGAAGAAAATGTTAAGGATATTGCCCTGGCGCAGATTGCCCAGATCAAGACCATGAATCTGATGGCAAGACAGTACCAGGTAGAACTGGCGGAGGAAGAAAAGCAGCAGGTGGAAAATGCCGCCAAAGCTTACTTCGACTCCTTAAGCGAAGCGGAGATCGACGCAATGGGAGTGTCCGAAGATACGATCGACTCTCTCTATACGGAGTATGCAGTGGCTGAAAAGGTTTATCAATATATTATCAAGGATATCAATCCGGAGATTAGTGATGACGAAGCAAGAACCATAACCGTACAGCATATTCTGCTCAAGACTTATGCGTTGGACGGAACCGGGCAAAAGATCGAATATACACAGAATGCCAGAGAAGACGCTTATCGGCAGGCATGTGAGGTATGGGATAAGGCTGTGGCCGGTGAAGATTTTGATGAATTGATCAGACATTACAGTGAAGATGATAAGAGTACCTATTCTTTTGGAAAAGGAGAGATGGATCCCGCTTTTGAAAAGGCCGCTTTTAACCTTGGAACAGGAGAGATCAGCGATATCGTAGAGTCAGAATATGGTTACCATATCATTAAATGCATCAGTACTTTTGACAGAAGCGAGACTGACAGCAATAAGGTAAAGATTGTAGAACAACGGAAAGAGGAGGTCTTTGGGCAGGAGTATGACGCCTTTGTAGGGACCCTGACCAGAAAATTGAATGATGAATTGTGGGAAAATGTACATTTCATCCATGACGAGAGGGTCAATACCTCCGATTTTTTTGATATCTATGATGACTATTTCAGTTAGTTTGTTAGCACTCAATGTGATTGAGTGCTAATTTTTTCTTGACTTTTATTTTGGTGCGCATTAAACTGTTTTCTAGAAACATGTGAAGTTTCGAGTCATAAATGTTTTTAATAAAAGAAAGGGATGTGACAACATGGCAGTAAAACATGGCAATTTATCTATCAACAGTGACAATATTTTTCCGATCATAAAGAAGTGGCTGTATTCGGATCATGACATATTTTTCCGCGAGCTGATCTCCAACGGCTGCGACGCAATCACGAAGTTGAAGAAACTGGATATGATGGGCGAATATTCTCTGCCTGCCGATTATCAGGCGAAGATTCAGGTGGTTGTAAATCCGGAGGAAAAAACCTTAAAATTCATAGATAACGGAATCGGTATGACTGCCGATGAAGTGGAGGAGTATATTAACCAGATCGCTTTTTCGGGAGCAGCGGACTTCATTGAGAAATATAAGGACAAGACCAATGACGATCAGATCATCGGTCATTTCGGTCTGGGCTTCTATTCCGCTTTCATGGTAGCTGATGAGGTGTACATCGATACTCTGTCCTATCAGGACGGTGCGAAGGCTGTACATTGGGAATGTGACGGCGGTACGGAATTCGAGATGGACGAAGGGACAAGAACGGAAGTCGGAACAGAAATAACACTCGTTATCAATGATGACTGTCTGGAGTTTTGTAACGAATATAAGGCCAGGGAAGTCATTAAGAAATATTGCTCTTTCATGCCCATCGAAATCTATCTGGCGAAAGCCAATACAACGGAAACCCAGACGATCACGGAAGCTGAGAAGCTGGATACCGATATTGTGGTAGAAGAGATCAAGAAGGAAAAGGAGGAGGACGAGCAGAAATTAAAGATAAAGAAACGTCCGGAACTCCTCAATGAGACACAGCCTCTTTGGGGCAAACATCCCAATGAGTGTACCAGGGAAGAATATCTTGAATTTTACCGTAAGGTATTTCAGGATTATAAGGAGCCTTTGTTCTGGATCCATCTGAATATGGATTATCCGTTTAATCTGAAAGGCATTCTGTATTTTCCGAAGATCAATATGGAGTACGAATCCATAGAGGGCACCATCAAATTATATAACAACCAGGTATTTATCGCGGATAATATCAAAGAAGTGATTCCGGAATTTTTGATGCTGTTAAAAGGTGTGATCGACTGTCCCGACCTGCCGCTTAACGTATCCAGAAGCGCACTGCAGAATGACGGTTTTGTGAAGAAGATCAATGAATATATTACCAAGAAGGTGGCGGACAAGCTTTCCGGCATGTGCAAGACAGAGAAAGAAGAATACGAGAAATATTGGGACGATATCAGTCCTTTCATCAAGTTCGGCTGTCTGAAAGACGACAAGTTCTGCGAGAAGATGACAGATTATATTTTGTTCAAGAATCTGGACGGAATTTATCTGACCCTTCCGGAGTGTCTGGAGGTCAATAAGATCGATCCGGATGAGGTAGAAGAGGATGCCGGTCAGGAAGCCGGAGCGGTAGATGAGAACGGTGAGAAAGTGGAAGCCGAGGTGGTTGACGAAGGTGAGAAAAACGTCGCAGAAGAGGAAACCGCCGAAGAAGAAAAGAAAGAAAAAGTCATCTACTATGTGACGGACGAAAAACAGCAGAGCCAGTACATCAATATGTTCAAAGCTGCCAAGATGGATGCGGTCATCCTGACTCATAATATTGACCAGCCCTTTGTATCTCAGTTGGAATCCAAGAACGAAGGAATCAAATTCCAGCGGATCGATGCGGACCTGACCGATACTTTCAAGGCGAAGACATCCAAGAAAGCTGAGAAGGAAATGGAAGAGCAGGCGGAGGCAGTTTCCGCATTGATGAAGAAAGTCCTCAAGAAGGACAACATCACCGTTAAGGTGGAAAAACTCAAGAATAAAAAGATATCTTCCATGATCACCTTATCCGAAGAAACCAGAAGGATGCAGGATATGATGAAGATGTATTCCATGCCGGGCATGGATATGGGAATGTTCGGAAACAAAGAGGGAGAGACTTTGATCCTCAATGCAAATCATCCGCTGGTACAGTATGTTCTGGAGAATAAAGACGGTGAGAATGTGAAGATGATCTGTGAACAGTTATATGACCTTGCTCTGTTGCAGCAGGCACCGCTTGAACCGGAGGCGATGACGAAGTTTGTGGCAAGGAGTAATGAGATCATGCTGTTGTTGACGAAGTAAGGATTTGGGACGGAAAAGAGGTACAGAGAATGTATCGTATAGCTCTCTGCGATGATGAACAGGCGGAAATCATAAAAACACAAAACATGTTGACCGGCTACAGGAATTTGAATCCTGCATTGGATTTTGAGATAAGTACCTATGAAAATGCACAGGAATTGCTCTCAAAAGTACAGGAAGGTTATACGCCGGATATGATCCTGTTAGATATTTATATGGAAGGCAAAACAGGAATTGAGGCAGCGAAAGAACTTCGTGAGATGAAGAATCAGAGCAGAGTCATATTCCTGACGACCTCTGAAAAACACGCAGTAGAAGCATTTCGGGTGGATGCCGCTCAGTACCTGGTCAAGCCCGTTTCGGAGAAGGAACTTTTTGCCCTGTTAGATAAACAGTTTGAGATTTTAAATGCAGAAAAGCAGAAATATGTGATACTGCAGACAAATAACAAGACTTTTCGGATAACGGTACAGGATATTGTATACTGTGAGGCTCAGGGGAAGCGACAGTATCTGCATTTATCGGACGGAACCCAGATTTGTGTGCGTTTGTCCCTGACAGTGCTGGAAGAATTATTTTCACAGTATGAGGAGATCATCAGGGTCGGAAAATGGTATATCATTAACATAAATCATGTGGAAGGTCTGGACAGTCAGGCGGTGCAGCTGGATAACGGAATGAAGCTCTATCTGCCGAGAGGGTCTTATCAATCTTTGAGAAAGCAATATATCACTTATTATGCGGGGGTATTGTTATGAGCGCACTTGGAATACTGACCGGCATCCTGGCCAATAATATTTTTCAATCAATCTGGCTTTGCTGTATTGTAGTGGAGCCGAGACATGGCCGTAAAACGACGGCAGCGATCTCTGTAGGAATATCATTTGTCTATACGTTTGTGGCGCTGGCAATCTGTTTGCTGTGCTTTCGGATGTTTTCCGTTCCTGTTGGGATTTTTGTGGGATATGTAGTGGGGATCGTCGTCTATGCTTTAACATTCTGCCTTGTGCTGTCTGCATCCCACCCGGTCAAGTCCCTGTTTCTTTATACCGGATACTACAGTGTATATACGATCATCCTGATTGTTGTTGCCGTTGTGACAGACACTTATACATTGGGGAATGGTGTGGTATGGATATTGCGTGCGGTACTTAATCTGGCAGTCCTGATCTGGTATCTGTTTTATTTCAAAGAGCGCTTGTTTCGGTTGTATCATGAAATGCGGAGCAACTATGGGGTCATGAGCATTATTTCCGGGATGTGTCTGTTAATAGAGACGCTCTTTATGTTCTACAATATGAAAATGGGCAGGCGTGAACTTTTTTTCGATGTGCTGCTTCTGGTTTCCTGTACGTTCACGATAGCGGTATATGTGGTCGTGTTCCACTATATGGCGCATTTCGACCACATAACCAGGATGAAGCAGTTACAGGCGAATGAAAAATTTCTGCAGGCGCAGATCGATTCCTACAAAAAGATGGGCGAGAATGCAAAACAGACCAGGCACGATTTCAGGCATCACACCATGGTAGTCATGGAGTATGCCAAAAATAAAGATTATCAGGCAATCCTGTCCTATTTATCGGAGTATGACAAAAATGAACGGGGCAAATATCAGGCCGCGTTTTGCAGAAACCATGCTGCAGATACGGTATTGTCCGCCTACGCAAGCAGATGTGAGCAAAGCGGTATAGAAATCAGCGCTGATGTGCATTTGGAGGAAAGTGAAGAGATATCGGATTATGATCTGGTGACCATTCTTGCGAATATCCTTGAGAATTCCGTAAACGGCTGCATGGAGGCAGATGGAAAACGCCGGGTAGACATTTCGATCGGACCAAGAGGCAGTAAACTTGTCATAGTATGTAAAAACGCCTGTGCCGGCGATATCCCGTTTGAGGATGGACTGCCGAAGAACAGGGAGAGGGAAGGCATCGGAGTGGAAAGTATCTTAAGCACCGCCGCAAAGTATAACGGCGTGGTGGATTTCTCCGCTTCGGACAATACCTTTGTTTGTCAGGTGATATTAAATAATAAGAAGAAAACAGATAAATATTGATTTATTTCTCCATTCATATTAGAATAATTGATAAAGCACACTAATTCGATACGATTGCTTATAATTAACCAGGAGGGATACAGTTCATGAACAAAGGTGAAGCAATAGTCGCTAACAAGATGAAAAACTTAAATGTAAAGGATAAACTGGCTTATGTATTCGGCAAAACATTAGGGTTAATGATTCTGATCGTCGTGATTTCGCTGATCAGTCTGACTTATGTATCAAGCAGAGTGAAGACCTTTTATCAGACTTCTTATAATAATGTAAAACTCGCAATCCAAAGCCAGGCAAACCTGCAGGAAGGCGCCAAAAACATGCTCCACGCCTGTCTGGTACAGGATGCGGAAGTAACTCCCCAGAGACTTGAAATGGCAAGAGCCAGATTTCAGGATATGACCGACCTTCTGCAGGAACTCAGCCAGACATCCTCTGCGGATGCGGAATTATTTGAAACTACGCTTGGCAACATGGAGCAGATCAATTCCCGGTTCTCAGAATTTGAGACCCCCAGCCTAGCCTATGATTCGGAAGGTGCGTTCCGCGTTTACAATGAAGTGTATCTGGGTCTTTTTGCGCAAATGGCAGGAAACATAACCTCCATTACGGAGATAGAAGATGCAAAAGCTGCCAGCCTGTATACCTCTGCGAATGTGATCAAATGGATATGTTTTGTTTTAGAGGTTTTGCTTGCTGCGATAAGCATCATTTTTGCTTCAGGCTTGTCAAGAGTTCTTGGAAAAATGCTGGGTGACGGTATTTATGAACTGAAGACTTCGGCATCGGAAATGTCGAAAGGAAATTTTGATATTAAGATCAATTATGAATCGGCAGATGAGATCGGTGAACTTGCCGACACAATGCGTCAGATGTTGGATGATACCCGCACGATCATATCCGATACCAGTGAAATGTTGGAAGAAATGGCAAACAGCAATTTTAATATCCATGCAAAAATGCCAGAACGTTATGTGGGCATTTACGATAGACTGATGCAATCCATCAGGAAGTTAAATTACCGCCTGAACGAAACGCTGCAGAATATCAGTGTGGCATCCAATCAGGTAAGTACCGGAGCACTTCAGCTGGCTCAGAATGCACAGGCTCTTGCGGAGGGTGCAACGGACCAGGCAAGCGCGATCGATGATTTGACAAACACGATTGAAAATGTTACAAGCATGGCAACAGAGAGTGCACAGAATCAGGCTGCTGCTGCTCAGAATGTAAGCAGAGTTGCCAAGGAAGCAGCAAAAGGCAAAGAAGAGATCGGTCGTCTTTTGGATGCCATGGAGAAGATCAGCAGTACTTCCAAAGAAATTGAGAATATTACCGTTTCCATTGAAGATATCGCATCACAAACCAATCTGTTGTCCCTGAATGCTTCAATAGAGGCTGCCAGAGCAGGAGAGTCCGGCAGAGGCTTTGCCGTTGTAGCGGACCAGATCGGTAAGCTTGCGGCTGACAGTGCGCAGTCCGCTGCCAATACGAGAGATTTGATTGCCAAGTCGCTGGAAGAAATCGAGAATGGTAATATGATTACGAAAAACACGGCTACGGTACTGGAAGAAGTGTTAAATTCCATGAACGAAGTGCAGGAAATCGTGAAAGATGCAAGTACAGCATCCCAGTCCCAGGCTGATATGTTAAAAGATATTGCAGAGAATATCGAGAAGATATCATCCGTAGTAGAGTCCAACTCCGCTTCTGCAGAAGAAAACTCTGCAACAAGTGAGGAGCTTACAAGCCAGTCGGATTCCATGAATAGTATGATCGAAGAATTCCGTCTTCGTCAGTAAGAAAATACAAGAAACGAAAAGAGGGAAGCTGTCACAAGAAATATTCAACCCGTCGTCAGAGCTGAATATTTCCGTGACAGCTTCCTTTTGTATTCTTAGTGGGCATTTCTTAACCCGGTTCGGATATTCGGCTGACACCCACATAAATGCGGGAAATCTCATACCATGTAGGAAAATCCGTGATGCCGCTCTGAGGCAGTCCGAATACTTTTTGGAACACTCGTACTGCTTCCGCCGTCCGAGGTCCATAGATCCCGTCCGCAGTTATTTTGGGAATTGCCGGATAATTTTGTGCGATCCGGTTGAGTTGTTGCTGCAGCTGTCTGACCTTTTCTCCCGATGACCCGATGGTCAGGTTATATCCCGGAAAAGAAGAAGGCACACCGGAAACGCTGACTGCCGTATTGATATACATATCGCTGCCGTAATAATAACGGATGATCTCAATGGCGGAATAACCTTCATCTCCCAAATACTTGGAGCCCCATTGGCTGAGTCCGTTACAGGTCACTCTCTGACCGTCGCAGTAGGATGTGAAAATAGGCTGTCTGACCCCTGGTCTGGACAGAAAGTTTAAGAAAATGCTGTCTACCAGTCTATCAATATTTTCATAGGTATTTCTGCCTCGAATCCACTTCTGGTCATAGGCGGTAGATGAGGTGATCGTGAAATTGTATCCCTGATTACGATACCACTCCGTATATACCCTGTTCAACGTAAAGGACATAATTGCCAGGATATTGGCGTAAATGGAACTTTCCGGCCAAGTCGCATAAATTTCGGAGGAAGCTACGTTTTTGATATATTCTTTGTAGTTTACATAATAATTCGGCGCGCTGCTGTCGGAGGGGACGCCGTCGTGTACAACCACATATTCCGGAACGACAACACGGCTCAATACGATTTCACCGGTCTCATCCATTGGCTTGATCTCATCTTCAGGAATCTTTGGCGGATAGTCTCCATACAGCGTGTGGTCGGGAATGGTAATGAGCTCTTCTTCTCCCTGAGAGGTTTCTAAGGGAGTCATCTTGATATTCTGCACTGCCGTTACATCCGGCAGGACTTCAACACCTGAAACCATTACAGATTCATATCCCGGCGCCTCCACTGTTACGTTGTATTCCGAATAAGGCATCGGAGATTCCGGTGTCAGGCTGTACGAGAGCGGTGGAGCTTGGAGTTGTACTTCCTCCGCCTGCCCGGAGCTATCCGTTTCCAATGTCTCAAGCGCTGTTTCAGGCGCCCCTGTATAGGAAATGGAGATCACGGCATTCTGAATCGGTATGAAGCCGATATCCGAAGTCACGTTTATCTGCAGTCCGCCGGTCTTTTCCCCTTCTGTCTGTGCGCTTCTTATCGGTTTTTGGTTCATATATTTACCTGCTTATACCTTATTATCTTTCTCCTTATAATATGCAGAGGGGAGGAAGTCTGTCACCGTAAAAGCTCTTATGTTTTGACCTTGCATAGAGCGACTGCTAAATGCTATAATAGAAACAGTGAGCAAATTAGTGAAAGGCAGGATTTTCAGGTTGAAACAGGTTGTTCATGAGATATTGGAAGGAAATTTCAAGTTTGATAGCGGTTCCCTCGATTTTTCATGCCCTCGGATCGAATTGTCTGTCCTGCCTGATCAGATAGTAGAAGGTTCTTTTACCGTATACGGACCTGAAGGAGTCGTGACCGAAGGTAAGGTGGTATCTTCGGATCTGCGTATGAAATGTCTTACCCCGGCTTTTGGCGGCAGCCAGGATGAGATATTCTATCAGGCGGATACTTCTGAAATGAAAGCCGGAGATGAAATCAAAGGTGCCTTTCATATAATATCCAATCAGGGAGAATACTATATCCCTTTTTCCGTAAACGTCATACATAAGACCATTGAATCCAGTCTCGGAACGATCAAAAACCTGTTCCATTTTACCAATCTTGCGAAAAGCAACTGGGCGGAAGCGGTCGATCTGTTTTACAGCGGAGAACTCGGACAGATCTTTACCGGGAACGACAGACAGTTTTATGCGGCATATAAAGGACTTTCCACAATTTACGGCAATGAGCACAATGTGGAAGAATTTTTACTTTTCATCAATAAAAAGAAATCGGTTGAATTCATTCCCGAAGATACACAGATCAAAATAGAAGACCCGATCGCACTTTCCCGCTATGCTCTTGTGATCAATCGGAACGGCTGGGGGTATACATATCTGCGTATAGAGACGGAAGGGGATTTTTTGAAGGTCAATGAAGAGGTGGTTTCGGAAGATGCCTTTCTCGGGAATATATACAGATTATATTATTACATATTGGATGAAAAGCTGCATGCCGGAAATAATTTCGGCTGTATCCGTCTGATCAGCTTTGAAAAAACAATCGAAATTCCGGTAACAGTTATATGTAAAAGTGAACGCGACAGAAGGTATGCGGGAATCCGGAAAGAAAAAAAGCATGTTACCCTGCAGCTCATGCAATATTATCAGGCTTTTCGTTTGAAAAAGATCAGCACCAAAACCTGGATGGAAGAAAGCGGAAAACTGATAGAACGTCTGAAAGAACTGGATGGAAAGGATCTATCGGCCAGATTATTTCAATCCCAGCTTTTGATGTCACAGGAGCGTTTCAATGAGGCAAAGTGGATCCTGAAACAGGAGGAAGAACGGATTGAAGATCTTCGGGAAGGAATGCCGGAGCTTTGGTGTTATTATCTGTATCTGACGACTCTTTACAGCAACGATGATGAGTATACGGATGCGGTATCCCAAAGGATTTCCACTCTATATTGGCAGAATCGCGGCAATTGGCGGATTGCCTGGCTGCTTTTGTTTGTATCGGATGAGTATACGAAGAATCCCTCCGGGAAGTGGGCGTTTTTGGAAGAACTTTTTACCTATCACTGTTACAGTCCGATCATTTACATGGAAGCATGGAATCTGATCTGCATGAATCCCGCAATGTTACTTAAACTTGGTGAGTTTGAACTGCAGGTACTGCATTATGCGGCCAAAAATGAGGCGATGAAGGATGATGTCTTAATTCAGCTGTTGTATCTGGCACAGAAGCAGAAAACTTATTCGGAATCGTTGTTTCGCATCCTTACGGCATGTTACGGGAAAAAGATGCAGGATGACATCCTTCAGGCAATCTGTGCCACATTGATCAAAGGGAATAAATACGGTCCGAAATATTTTAAATGGTATCGCTTAGGTGTGGAACAGAATCTTCGGATCACCAGATTATATGAGTATTATATGATGTCCCATCCTTTGGACGACAAAGAAGCTCTGCCAAAGATGATACTCATGTACTTTTCTTATCAAAGCGACCTGAACTATGAGACTACAGCCTATCTGTATGCTTATGTGCATAAGCATCAGGAAGAGTTGGAGGATATTTATGTAAACTTCATTCCGGCTATAGAACATTTTGTCATAGAGCAGATAAAGCGTGGCAGGATCAATAAAGACCTTGCCTATCTTTATCGTAACTTTGTAGTGCAGTCTATGGTAGATGAGGAACTTGCAAAGGCGCTGATGCCTCTTTTATTCATGAAGGAGATCACCGTAGAGAGCGATATCATAAAGCAGGTGATCCCGGTATATCCCTACACGGATGTACAGGAGGCTTATCCGGTAACGGGAAAGAGCGTACAGGTACCGATTTATGATGAGAATTGCAAGCTTATCTTGGAAGATGATTCTCATAATCGTTATGTATGCAGCGTTTCTTGTCAGACGAAACCTTTGGTCACCACAGGAAAGCTCTCGCTGTTAGCGGCTCCTTTTGCCATGCAGGACATAGGTTATGCGCTCTATGTCTGCTATGACCGAAAGAGTTCTGTTTTGATACAGGAAGACAATGTGGAGCGGTTTCGGTTCCTTGCGGACTCGGATTATCTTGTGAAAACCAGGCGTCAGGAAATCAGGATCAAGCTCATACAGTTTTATTATGAAAAGAACCGGATGTGGGAATTAGACGAATACCTCCAGGCCCTTGCTCCGGAAGATGTTGCCGCTGCCGACAGAAAAGAGATAGTGCGTATCATGGTACTCAGGGGGATGTATCCGGAGGCTTACGCGTGGGTGCGCAGGCTTGGACCTTATGGAATCGATGCCAAGACGCTTCTGAAACTATGCAGCAGGATGCTGGAACAGGGCGATATGGAAGAAGATCCTTTTGTGACAGGCATCCTTCATCATGTTTTGAATAAGGGAAAATACGACGAGCAGGTATTGACTTATCTTGTCCGGAATTTTAACGGAAGCACCAAAGACATGCGGGATATCTGGAAATCTGCCGATTCTTTCGGCGTGGATACCTATGATCTTTGTGAACGGATCATCGTTCAACTTATTTATACGGGAGCATATATAGGAGAAAAGATGGATATCTTCCGTGCCTATATGCAAAGCGGCGGTAAAGAGGAAGTGATCACAGCTTTTCTTTCCCAGTGCTGCTATGATTATGTCATCAGGGAAAAGATAGTGGAGCCGATCCTGTTTAAAAGTATTCTGCAACTTTACAAAGAGAAAGCGGATCTGCATCTGGTATGCAAGCTGGCATATCTGAAGTACTATGCGGAAAATCCAAGCGAGATCACGGAGGGTATTCAGGCGGTTATTCGGGATTTCTTACAGGAATTGCTAAACAGGCAGATCGTTTTGCCGCTATTTAAGGAATTTCATAATTTCCTGCCGGCACTGGATATTCTTCAGGATAAGTCTGTTCTGGAATATCGGGCCAGACCCGGAAACCGTGTTACCATTCACTATCAGATACTGAAAGATGATGACAGCGCCGAGAAAGAATATTGCCGGGAATATATGAGAGATATCTTCGCCGGTATCTGTGTAAAAGAATTCATTCTGTTTTTTGGAGAGAGGATGCTTTACTATATCACGGAGACCGTGGATGGCGAGGAAAAGGTCATGCAGAGCGGAACCATCAGTAAAAGTGATGTAAGCGATACCACGCACGAGAGCAGCAGATTCAGTATGATCAACGATATCATGATCGGCAGGACACTTCGGGATTATGATACGGTGGATACATTACTGGAGGAATATTATAAAAAGGACTTTATGATAGAGAAAGTATTCAGGCCGCAATGACCGTCGGAGAGGAGCAGTTATGTTCTTTGACAGGAAAACAGAAGGAAAAATACATAAAGGCAGTATACTGGCAGGCTATGACTTAAGCAACGATTTCTCTCAAATCAGTTATTGTGTATATGGAGACGACGGCAAAGAAGAAGTGGAAAGCGTTGCAACCGTCATCGGTACGAAACAGTATAATATCCCAACTGTGTTGTGGAAACGAAAAGGGTCAAATCAGTGGTTATACGGGAAGGATGCCGTTAAAAGCAATGCTGAGGAAGAAGGCAGCCTGGTCACCGGTCTTGTAGAGCTTGCCAGAACGGGAGAAACCATTACCATTGAAGAAGAAAGTTTTGACGCTGTTGCGCTTCTTACTTTATTTATCAAAAGAAGCCTTGCCCTGATGAATTTCATTACGACACAGGAAAATATTGCAGGGTTGATGTTTACGGTAGAGAATCTGGATGACAGAATGGTGGAAGTATTGTCAAAGGCGGCGGCAAATCTGAACCTGAAGAATACCCGTATCTATATCCAGAGTCATACGGAAAGTTTTTATCATTTTGTACTGCATCAGCCGGAAGAGTTGTGGAACTATCAGGTACTTGCCTGTGAACACAACGGATATGAACTAAAGACCTACCGGATGGAGTGTAATAAGAAAACCACGCCGATCGTGGTGTTGATCGAAGAGCAGACTTATCCTGCCATGGTGATTCCCGATGAGCAGGAAGAAGAGACCATTAAAAATGACAGTTATGCGCTTGCCGATGAAAAATTCCTGCATATTTTACAGAAGCAGTGTGCAGACAGGATCATATCGTCGGCCTATCTGATCGGAGCCGGCTTTCGGGACGGATGGACGAAGGAATCCCTGCAGTTCTTATGCAGGAATCGCAGGGTTTTTCAAGGAAACAATCTTTTTTGTAAAGGCGCCTGTTTTGGCCTGTTGGAGAAAATAGAACCGTCTGAGGCAGGGAAAACGCATATTTTTCTGGGTGCAGACAAGCTGAAATCCAATGTGGGAATGCATGTGCAAAGACGCGGACAGGAATCCTATTATGCCCTGTTGGATGCGGGAAAGAACTGGTATGAGGTGCATGAGGAATGCGAGATCATTCTGCCGGGAGAAGAAAATACTCTTTCCTTTGTGATCACACCGTTGACGGGAAAATCCGCTAAAATAAAAGAAGTTGTGTTAGAGGATGCACCGGTGCGTGGCGGGGGATTTACAAGATATGAGATAGATGTTACCATGGTTTCCGCAGAGTATGTGGAAGTGAGTATTACGGATCTGGGATTTGGAGAGTTTTTTCCTGCCTCAGGCAAGGTGTGGAAGAAACAGTTTGAAGTCACATAAGAGAAAGAAAGGCATGATCATAAGATGAGCCGTATGATAATGGCTGCCGGAAGCTACGCGAAAACACCATATTTTTTTGAAAAAACTTATGTAAACCTATATTCTCTGGAAGAACTCTGCTATTGTCTTGTGGAAAATGCGGAACTTTTGGATCAGGAGATCGTAAGTGAGAAGCTTGCCCGTTGGCTGGATGAACAATGTATGCTGCCACAGCTTGCCCATGCACTTTTTGCACTGGTAAATCAGAAGGGTTCGCCAAGCGCTTATGTGGGAACCATATTAGAGTATGCAGGGCTTTATTCGACGGAGACAGTCAATCGTATCGAAACACTGATCAAAAACAATGCGGGATTAAATCCGTATGAGAAGCAGAAGGCAAAGGCAGACTATATGCTGCAGAACAAGCGCTATATGATCGCACTGGAGCGGTATGATGAGCTGCTTTCTCAATTGCCTGAAGGAGAGAAGGAGTTGCGGGGCAGGGTGCTGCATAATATGGGAGTTGTTAATGCAAAACTGTTTCTGTTCGGGCATGCACAGGAAAATTTTATGGAAGCTTATCAGACAAACGGCAGTAAAGAGAGCTTGAAACAATTTCTGGCAGCCCGGAGATTACAGGATAGCGACAGAGATTATGTAAACTATATTGCAGAGAATCCCGATCTGCATGAGCTCTCTATGCAGGTGGAACGAATGATGGAGCAGGCAGCGGAACAGTTTGATGCGACACAGGAATACAGAATGCTCTTTACTCTGCGGGTCTGCAAAGAAGAAGGCAGCGATACCGCAGGCGATGTGGCATATTATGATGAAATAGAGAAATTGACAAATTTGCTTAAGGATGCTTACAGGGAGAGTGTTAGTAAATAAGAAATGCTTTGAAATGAAGAAAGGCATGGTTATCAGGATGAATTGGCTGAAAAAATTATGGAAAAAATGGCGTAGTATAGTAGCAGACCCGGATTTTGAAGAAGACTGGGACGAGGATGAAGATGAGCAGATTGAGGACTTTAGCGATCAGGAGATACGGGAAGAGTATGTGCTTGGATGCCTGGAGAAGATCGCTACAGCCTCAAAGGAAATGGAGAATCTGCATTTTGAATATGATACGGTGACTTCCTATCTGAAAGATATGGAAGAAATCGAGGCGATTCCGGAGGAGGAAGCGGAAGAACTAAAAAGCTGTGCCAAAAAAGTGGAACTTTTGCAAAACAGCAGGGACGATTATGCAGGCAGAAAGCATCTGATGAGTGATGAACGTTTCTATCAGATCGAAAGCATGCTGGATGAAATCGAGGAAGGCTGCAGCAGGTTAAAAGAAGCGGAAGAGTATCAGGAACTGATAAAAAAAGATTTGGGCCGGCTGGACGGAGAAAAGAACGCCTATCACTTCCGGAAACAGGAACTTAATAATGCGATAGTGGATACCAAAGGCATGGCAGTCATCTGTGTGACGGCGCTGATTCTGTGTATTCTGCTCCTTCTGTTTTTACAGTTCGTACTGGATCTGGATACGAAGGCAGGATATTTGATTACTGCATTGGCCGCGGCAATTGCCATTACCGTGATCTATGTAAAACATACGGAAGCGAAGCGGGAATTAAAAAAAGTAGAACGCGGCATCAATAAGATCATCCTGCTTCAGAATAAAGTAAAGATCAGATATGTCAATAACACGAATCTGATCGATTATCTGTATTTGAAATATAAGGTAACAAGCGCGGCCGAGCTGGAGAACCTGTGGAAACAGTATTATCTGGAAAAAGAAGAACGGGAGAAATACAGACGTGCGGAGTTGGATCTGGATTACAGCCAACAGGAACTGCTTCGGATACTAAGAAGATATCAGGTCAATGATCCCGCAATTTGGCTGCACCAGACAGAAGCCATCCTGGATCCTAAGGAGATGGTAGAGATTCGGCATAACCTGATTATCAGAAGGCAGTCGCTCAGACGGAGAATGGACTATAATAAAGAGGTTGTGGCAGGCGGCGCACAGAAAGAGATCAAGGAACTTGTACACAACCATCCCGAGTATACAAAAGAAATCATAGAAATGGTTGAAAAGTACGAGAAAAATGGGTAGAATAGTACGCGGGGAAATAATCCGGGAAAATGATCCCGGATCATCATAAAGGAAAGGATAAGGTAACAACAATGAAGAAACTGGAACAGCTCTATGAAGGAAAGGCAAAAAAAGTATTCAAAACGGAAGATCCCGATATTTTAATAGTAGATTATAAGGATGATGCAACGGCATTTAACGGTGAAAAGAAAGGCACGATCGTAGGCAAAGGCGTGATCAATAACAGGATGACCAACCATGTGTTCAAGCTTTTGGAAAAAGAAGGTGTTCCTACGCATTTCATAGAAGAGTTGAGCGACAGGGAAACAGCAGTCAAAAAGGTGGAGATCGTACCCCTTGAGGTCATCATCCGTAACGTGGCAGCAGGCAGTTTTTCCAAGAGGCTTGGCGTTCCGGAGGGTACGCCCTTTGAAGAGCCCACCATTGAATTCAGCTATAAAAATGATGAGCTGGGTGATCCTCTGATCAACAGCTATTTTGCGGTTGCGATGAAACTTGCCACATGGGAAGAGATCGAAACCATTAAAAAATATGCATTTAAAGTGAACGAAGTGCTGAAAAACTACTTTTTACAGGCAGATATCAAATTGATCGACTTTAAGATCGAATTCGGACGGTATCACGGACAGATCATTCTGGCTGACGAGACCAGCCCGGATACCTGCAGATTGTGGGATGTTCATACCAATGAAAAACTGGACAAAGACCGTTTCCGCAGAGATTTGGGAAATGTGGAAGAGGCATATAACGAAGTATTTAAGAGACTTGGCTTATAAAATACAATAAATAGCAACTGTTATGAAAAGGAGAGTACAATGAGTACCGATAAATATGTGAGCCCTTTGTCAGAACGATATGCCAGTAAAGAAATGCAGTACATCTTTTCACCCGATATGAAATTCAGGACCTGGCGGAAACTATGGATCGCTCTGGCGGAGACGGAAATGGAGCTTGGACTTTCAAGAAACGGCGAGCCTGTCATCACGAAAGAACAGATCGACGAGTTAAAAGCGCATGCCGAGGACATCAACTATGACGTGGCCAAAGCAAGAGAGAAAGAAGTGCGCCATGATGTCATGAGCCATGTGTACGCTTACGGACAGCAATGCCCGAAGGCAGCAGGCATCATCCATCTGGGTGCGACTTCCTGTTATGTCGGCGATAACACGGATATCATCGTGATGACGCAGGCGCTTAAGCTGGTGAAGAAGAAACTGGTGAACGTGATTGCAGAACTTGCCAAATTTGCAAAAGAGTATAAAGATCTCCCAACCCTGGCTTTCACCCATTTCCAGCCGGCACAGCCGACTACCGTAGGGAAAAGAGCGACGCTTTGGGCACAGGAATTCTGTCTGGATCTGGAAGATCTTAACTATGTACTGTCTACAATGAAGCTGCTGGGCTCCAAAGGGACTACCGGTACCCAAGCCTCTTTTCTGGAACTGTTTGACGGTGATCAGGAGACCATTGATAAGATCGATCCCATGATCGCAAAGAAAATGGGATTTGAAAAATGTTATCCCGTATCCGGACAGACCTATTCCCGGAAAGTGGATACCAGAGTCTGCAACGTGCTTGCGGGCATTGCGGCATCGGCCCATAAGATGTCCAATGATATTCGATTATTACAGCATTTAAAGGAAGTGGAAGAACCTTTTGAAAAGAGCCAGATCGGTTCCTCCGCCATGGCATATAAGAGAAATCCGATGAGAAGTGAAAGGATTGCTTCCCTGTCCAGATATGTGATGGTGGATGCCTTAAATCCCGCCATTACTTCGGCAACCCAGTGGTTTGAAAGAACCCTGGATGATTCGGCAAACAAACGGCTTTCCATTCCCGAAGCCTTTCTTGCGGTGGACGGCATTCTGGATCTTTGCCTGAATGTAGTGGATGGCTTGGTGGTCTATGAGAAAGTCATAACCAAGCATCTCTTAAGCGAGCTGCCTTTTATGGCAACCGAGAATATTATGATGGATGCCGTCAAGATGGGCGGCAATCGTCAGGAGCTGCATGAAAAGATCCGGGAACTCTCCATGATGGCAGGCGCTACTGTGAAGAAGGAAGGTAAAGAGAATAACCTATTGGAACTGATTGCCGAAGATCCTGCCTTCAATATGAGCCAGGAGGAACTGCAAAACACCATGGAACCGTCTAAATATGTGGGCCGCGCGCCCCTGCAGGTAGAGAAGTTCTTGGAAGAAGTTGTGAATCCGATTCTTGCGGAGAATAAAGAACTGCTTGGAGTGAAGGCGGAAATCAATGTGTAAACAATTTCCTATAAATTACCAGGAAAGATAATATAATTTAGAAAGAGTTTGGAGGATATCAAATGGTAAAAGCAATAGTAGGCGCCAACTGGGGTGACGAAGGAAAAGGTAAGATTACAGATATGATGGCGAAAGAAGCCGACATTGTCATTCGTTTTCAGGGGGGCGCCAACGCAGGACATACGATCGTGAACAATTACGGAAAGTTTGCGCTTCATACCTTACCGTCGGGAGTATTTTACGACCATGTTACAAGTATTATCGGTAACGGCGTGGCATTGAACATTCCGATTCTTTTTGATGAGATCAAATCCATTACGGACAGGGATGTGCCGATGCCTAAGATTCTGGTATCCGACAGATGTCAGATCGTCATGCCCTATCATATCCTGTTTGACCAGTATGAAGAAGAAAGACTGGGCGGCAAATCTTTTGGCTCTACCAAGTCCGGGATTGCACCCTTTTATTCCGATAAATATGCCAAGATCGGTTTTCAGGTCAGTGAGCTTTTTGACGAGGAACTGTTGCAAGAGAAAGTGAACCGAATCTGCGAAACCAAGAATGTGCTTCTTAAGCATTTGTATCACAAGCCTCTTATTGTGCCGGAAGAACTGCTTAAAACCCTGCATCAGTACAAAGAAATGATAAAACCCTATGTCTGTGACGTGGCTTCTTATCTGGATCAGGCGATCAAAGAGGGTAAGACCATCCTGCTGGAAGGGCAGCTTGGTACATTAAAAGACCCCGATCACGGTATCTATCCGATGGTAACCTCATCTTCCACGTTGGCGGCGTACGGTGCCATCGGCGCAGGCATTCCGCCCTATGAGATCAAACAGATCGTGACCGTATGTAAAGCCTATTCGTCGGCAGTCGGTGCGGGAGCCTTTGTGTCCGAAATCTTTGGGGAAGAAGCGGATGAACTTAGACGCCGCGGCGGCGACGGCGGAGAGTATGGAGCAACTACCGGACGTCCGCGCCGTATGGGATGGTTTGACTGCGTCGCTTCCAAATACGGCTGCAGATTACAGGGAACCACAGATGTGGCCTTTACCGTATTGGATGTGCTGGGCTATCTGGATGAAATCCCGGTCTGTGTGGGTTATGAGGTTGACGGTGAGGTGACCACGGACTTCCCGGTGACTGCGAAACTGGAGAAGGCCAAACCGGTCTTAAAAACGCTTCCGGGTTGGAAATGTGAGATCCGCGGCATCAAGAACTACGAAGAACTGCCGGAAAACTGCCGTGGCTATATAGAATTTATTGAAGGGCAGATCGGATACCCTATCACTATGATATCCAACGGCCCGGGACGCGATGATATCATCTATCGTAAGAGTCCGCTGAAAAAAGGATGAAAAATTAAATAGCAGGAGATATTTAATTATGAAAGAACATATTACAAGGGAAGATGCCTTCCTTCTTTTGAAAAAATATAATAGCGAACCTTTCCACATCCAGCATGCTCTCACGGTAGAGGGTGTGATGAAATGGTTTGCAAAGGAATCGGGCTACGGTGATGAAGAAGAATACTGGGGAATCGTGGGACTTCTTCATGATATTGACTTTGAAAAGTATCCCGAGGAACACTGTATCAAAGCACCGGAACTTCTGCGCGAAGGCGGTGTAGGAGAAGACATCATCCATGCCGTATGCAGCCACGGATATGGACTGACCGTGGATATCAAGCCGGAGCATGAGATGGAGAAAGTTTTGTATGCGGTAGATGAACTGACCGGTCTGATTGGCGCCGCGGCGCGTATGCGCCCCTCTAAGAGTGTACAGGATATGGAACTGAAATCCCTGAAGAAAAAATACAAGACCACCAGTTTTGCGGCAGGCTGTTCCAGAGAGGTTATTGAAAAAGGCGCCGAAATGATGGGAATTGAGTTGGACGATCTGCTTTGGAAGACCATTCTGGCCATGAGAAGCTGTGAAGAAGATGTGGTACAGGCGATGGAGTCTGTGTAGAGCGTAGATGAAAGATGACCGCTATTCGCGGCCATCCCAGCAATAAGTACAAAGTTTGGATTTATCAATGCCTACCGAGGCGATCATATCGTCCAGACGATGATAACGGAGAGAAGTGAAGTTGAGCTTCTCTCTTATTTTTTCCAGCATATCGTGATACTGTGTAGATTCCGGGTCGGCGTAAACCGACAGATTCGGATCTTTATTATCGGCTTCCATCTCTTTGATGACCTGACGGGTGATCAGCTCCATCTCGGAAGTAGAACGCGAGAAATTCAAATATTTACAGCCAAACAATAAGGGCGGACAGGCAGGACGGATATGTACCTCTTTTGCACCGCTCTGGTACAGGAATTCCGTTGTTTCCCGAAGCTGCGTGCCCCGTACGATGGAGTCGTCAATCAGCACAAGGCTTCTGCCTTTGATCAGGTCATGTACCGGAATCAGCTTCATTTTTGCAATCAGGTTCCGTTTGCTCTGCATCGTCGGCATGAAGGAACGGGGCCAGGTAGGCGTATATTTGATGAAAGGTCTGGAAAAAGGAATTCCGGATTTATTGGCATAGCCGATCGCATGAGCGGTTCCGGAATCCGGTACGCCGGCAACATTATCTGCACTGACATTGTCGCGGGAAGCAAGCAGAGTACCGCATTGATAACGCATTGTCTCTACGCTGATACCTTCATAGGAAGAAGAAGGATAACCGTAATAGATCCATAGGAACGTACAGATTTTCATATCCTTTCCCGGCGCAACCAGCGTCTTTGTACCTTCCGGCGTGATAATGGCAATTTCACCGGGACCCAGCTCTTTGGCCTGGGTATAGCCCAGATTCAGATAGGCAAAACTCTCAAAGGAAACGCAACAGGCGCCTTCTTTCCTGCCGATCGTCACCGGAGTACGGCCGAGCCGGTCCCTTGCGGCAAAAATACCCTTCGGTGTCATAAGCAGCATCGTCATAGAGCCTTCCACCAGTTCCTGCGCGTACTGCAGGCCCTCGATCAGATTTTCTTTTTGATTGATGATAGCGGCAACCAGTTCCGTTGCATTGATTTCACCGCCGCTCATTTCCAGAAAATGGGCATGTCCACTTTGAAAAAGTTTATTTACGATCTCATCTGTATTGTTGATTTTGCCCACTGTGGTAATGGCATAGGTGCCATGATGGGAACGGATGATCAGCGGCTGCGGTTCATAATCGGAAATACTGCCGATGCCCATGCTGCCGTGCATGGTGTTTGCATCCTTGTCAAATTTGGTTCGAAACGGTGCATTTTCAATATTGTGAATTGCCCGGTCAAAACCGTTTTCCTTATCATAGACAGCCATGCCGGCACGTCTGGTTCCCAGATGAGAATGATAGTCCGTCCCAAAGAACAGATCAAACACACAATCCTCTTTTGATGCAACGCCAAAGAATCCACCCATATTTTTCACCAAGCCTTTCTATTCCGCACGCAGGCGCAATGTCTTTACTGTGTTAAGATGTGATTGCCATCAGGTTTCATAATATCAGTATATAGAAAATAGAAAGAATGGGCAATGATAATTTTATATTTTCTCTGTCAATTTCAACAATTTTCTGTTACAATAGATAAGAAACTACAGGAAGGAGCGGCAATATGATTTTTAAATGTAAAAACTGTGGCGGTAACATAGTCTATGAACCGAACAGAAAGAAGATGTACTGTCCCCATTGTGAAAGTCTGGACAGTGAGAATGTGATTAAAGAAGGTTCCCTTACCCAATGCGGAAACTGCGGCGCGCCGATCTCTGTAGGGCAATATACTTCGGCGGACAGATGCACACACTGCGGCAGCCACATCGTGTTTGACGAAAGAGTGGAAGGTATTTATGAGCCCCATCTGATCCTGCCCTTTAAGGTAGATAAAGAAAAGGCGGTAGAGGCGCTGAATAAAGAATTTTCTAAAAGGGTCTTTACACCGTCAGGTTTTCTCTCACAGAAGAGTCTGGAGCAGATGCGGGGAATCTATGTGCCTTTCTGGCTGTATGATTATCAGGCACATTACCATTTCCAGGGCGAGGGTACCAAGGTGAGGAGCTGGCGGAGCGGTAATACGGAATATGTAGAGACCTCCTATTATGAAGTTATCAGACAGATGGAAGCGGGTTTTGAAAGGGTTCCGGTAGATGCCTCCTTTGTTATGGATGACGGAGAAATGGATTTGATGGAGCCCTATACATATCAGGAGCTGGAAGAATTTCAGCCTAAATATATGTCGGGTTTTTACGGAGAAATGTATAATCAGGGGGCTCCGGAATTGGAAGGACGCGCTCAGGTGAAAGTGCAGAAAGCCTCCGAAGAACTGATGCAGCAGTCCTTAACGGGTTATAATTCGGTCAGACCTATTCGGAAAGATCTCAATCTGGACAGAAACGGTATCAACTATGCACTGATGCCGGTATGGATGTATGAATACCGGTATCGCGGAGAAGTCTATCGGTTCCATGTAAACGGGCAGACCGGTAAGGTCGTCGGAAAGACACCGGTATCCAGATTAAAAGTGCTGTTATACGGCCTTTCTGCCATGATATCCGTCAGCGTGATGACTTCTTTGGCAATCGCGATTTTGGAGGTGCTGTAGATGAGAGAGTATTTTAAATTTTTTAAATGGGTCTATATTACTCTGATCGTGCTGGCTGTGATATTTTTTTCCTTAAAAGGTCTGCATATTCTGAAATCCAATGCAAATTATTATGAACGTACCAATAAAGAATGCCTGATCACGGAGAGAGTTTTTGACAAAGCGGATGTTCTGACGGATAAGGAGGAACAGAAACTCAGGGAGCTGATCGCCAAAAGAGAAAAGCAGACGGGCTGTGATATCGTACTGGTCACCCTGAATGAACCTTTGGAAGAATATGCCAGAAGCATCGAGCCGAAAGTGCCTTCCAATCAGTTTGTCCGAATCTATGCGGAACAGTTCTGGGAGGAAAATAATCTCGGTTATGACAGACCGAACGGAGACGGTGTGATCCTGGTAGATAACTGGAGCAGGGCAGATGACGGAAAGATCCATACATGGTTTTGCACGACCGGCATTGTGAAGACTGCTTATTTGGATGAAGACATTGACCACATTCTGGACCGGGTGTACCGCTATGTGGAGCATGATCCATACCGTGCTTATAAGACCTATGTCAATGATTTTTATGATGATATGCTGGGGACCCGCCTCTTCCATGCAGATGTACCGCCATGGCTGCCCATCCCGGCAGGCATTATTGTGGCAATTGTGTTTATTATTGCAAATTGGAAGTCCCGCAGCGGTAAAAAGACCACAACTGCGGTTACTTATGTAAAAGGGCAGAATGCACAGTTTGTCAACAGACAGGATATTTTCTTGCGGAAGAACGTAGTACAACACCGTATTGAATCCAGCAGCAGTGGAGGCGGCGGAGGCCATAGCGGAGGCGGAGGCGGCGGAAGTCACGGCGGCGGAGGCCACAGCCGATAAAAAGTGCATCATCCGCACATTGACCGATACAGTCAATTTTGGCAAGGACAGAAATACGCATAAAATAAAAACAACCCACATGACGGTATGGGTTGTTTTTTATATGATAAGAAAATATTATAATCAATTAATTAATTAAGCCATCTTATTGACTGCCTGTGCCAAACGGGATACTTTTCTGGAAGCCGTATTCTTGTGATATACGCCTTTTGAAGCAGCCTTATCAATCGTAGACGTAGCAGCAAGCAGAGCGGCCTTTGCAGCTTCTTTGTCATTAGCGGTAATTGCTTCGTTTACTTTCTTAATAGAAGTCTTAACGCCGGACTTAATTGCTTTATTTCTTTCAGCCTTTGTTCTGTTTACTAAGATTCTTTTCTTCGCAGATTTGATATTAGCCAAGTTGCACACCTCCTATTTTCAATCTGTCTCATTAACCCGGACACGGACGATTTAATGAAAACACAGATATTATTGTAGAATAAGAGTTAATTTCTGTCAATACATATTTTCGACTTTTTTGTTAAAACTAAAACCATGCAAAACAACCACTCTTTGCATATTATAAACAAACAAGGATGAAGAAACGAGGACATGACGCTATGGGTTGGTTTCAGGTCAGAACGGACCTGGCATTGGAGGCCAGAGAGAGTATTGATGGAAAAGAAAAAGAGGTCCATGGTATAAAAGTGGAAGAAAACTACGATAAGGACAGTGACGTGCATATTACGAAGGTCATCATCGAAACCAAAAACGGTGCCCGTGCAATGGGAAAACCCATGGGAACCTATGTTACTTTAGAAGCCCCCGGAATGATCGAACCGGAGGATGACTACCATCAGGAAATATCCGATATACTTGCACAGGAGATCAGAAAGCTGATCGCAGAACCGGAGGAAGAAAAATCCATTCTGGTGGTAGGACTTGGCAACAGGGATGTAACGGCGGATTCTCTTGGACCGAACGTAGTGGATAATCTTTTTGTCAACAGACATATTGTCATGGAATATGGAAAGGTCGCATATAACTGCTCCAAAATGCACATGGTCAGCAGTCTGGTGCCGGGAGTCATGGCCAGGACGGGGATGGAATCCGCAGAGATCATCAAAGGCGTTATAGAGCAGACAAATCCCGATCAGGTCATTGTCATCGATGCGCTGGCAGCCAGGTCTACCAAACGATTGAATCGCACCATACAGATCACCAACACAGGCATCCATCCCGGTTCGGGTGTAGGAAACCACAGAAACGCGTTGACTAAGGAAAGTTTGAACGTACCGGTGCTTGCCATTGGCGTACCTACGGTAGTGGATGCAGCAACCATCGTGGGGGATGCCATCGGAGAGTATCCAAATGCCCTGTCGGAACTCAATAATATGTATGTGACCAGCAAAGATGTGGATTTTCAGGTGCAGCAGATCAGCCATATTCTCTGTGATGCTTTGAATAAGGCGCTGGATATCTCCATATCATGTTAGCTCTTATCGCTTCATATAATAAATCATGAAAAAAATTTTGCGCATTTTGCTTATTGTTTTATGCATGATTGCAGGAGCGGCGGTTTTAAAGGAACTCTATAATGACATCCGGGAGCGGGAACAAACGAAAAAGGACTTCTTGCAGACCTGGTTGGAACAGTCGGTCATGGATGTATGGCTGCCGGGGGTGGCGATCTTACAGACAGGACATAAAAATAACAGCAGTAATTTAATGGAACGCCTGGCTGCGGAGAATTTTCCGGTCCTGCTCTATCGTATGGAACAGGAAACGGTCTACGATATCACGTCCATGAAAGAAAGTGATTATGAAAAGCTGATGATCCTGGAAGGCTCTGATGAGAATCATAAGAGTATTGATGAAGATTCTCTGGAGTATGGAGAAGATGCCATTCATCTGGACCTAAGTCTGGAACAGGCGTTTCTTGCGGAAAACGGGCTGATCGATGAAAATCAGGCGGCAAGGGGAGAAACCGTAAAAGAGGATGGCACAGAAGCAAAGGATCCGAAAGATTCGGTTTTTTATGAAGTGGAGGAGCCTGCCTATCGTTATCAGTGGGATGATCTGCAAGATTATGAGGACCTTGTCAAAGCTTTTTACGCCATTGATTCCACCACATCGGCCGGTCCGCAGCTGTTAAATACACAGAAACTGCTCTCTAAGGATATGAGAATGAAGAATACAAATGATGCGCCTCAGATCTTGATCTATCATACCCATTCCCAGGAGGCTTTTGCAGATTCCATAGCAGGAGATGAAACCACTTCCATTGTGGGAGCCGGTGAAAAGCTGGCAGAGGTTTTGCGTGAAAAGTATGGATACAATGTGATGCACCATACGGAAAGCTATGATAAGGAATCCAGGGATTACTCCTATAGCAATGCCCTTCCCGCAATGGAAACACTGCTTGCCGAAAACCCTTCTATTGAAGTTGTGATCGATCTACATAGGGATGAAATGCCGCAGGACAGAAGACTGGTCGTAGATCTGCAGGGGCGGCCTACAGCGCAGTTCATGTTTTTCAACGGACTGAGCAGAACTGCAAAAAACGGACCTATCGAATCTTTGGAAAACCCGTATCTGGACGATAATCTTGCCTTTTCTTTCCAAATGCAGACCGCAAGCAACGAATATTATCCGGGTATCGCAAGAAGGATCTATTTAAAAGCTTACCGCTATAACATGCATCTTAGTCCGAAATATCTGCTGATCGAGCTGGGTGCGCAAAACAACACCGTGGAAGAGGTCATGAATGCCATCGATCCTTTAGCCCACGTCCTTCATTTGGTGTTGTCCGGCGAGGAACCCGATACGGACTAGATCTGCCGACCGGAAGAAAAACGGGATGATGGACATTCGGGGCGGAATTTGCTATACTGTCTTTATGGTTTTAGAAGGCGATAAGAAAGGCATGGAAATTGTATGGCAGCGATAGACCAAAGCAGAATTCGGAATTTTTGTATTGTGGCGCATATCGATCATGGGAAATCTACACTTGCGGACAGGATCATAGAGAAGACCGGGCTTCTCACCAGCAGGGAGATGCAGGCGCAGGTGCTTGACAATATGGATCTGGAGCGGGAGAGGGGAATTACCATCAAGGCGCAGACGGTCCGTATCATTTATCAGGCGAAAGACGGACAGGAATATATCTTTAATTTGATTGATACGCCCGGTCATGTGGACTTTAATTACGAGGTCAGCAGAAGCCTTGCGGCATGTGACGGTGCGATTCTTGTAGTGGATGCGGCTCAGGGCATTGAGGCGCAGACGCTGGCGAATGTTTATCTTGCTCTGGATCATGACCTGGATGTGTTTCCGGTCATCAACAAGATCGATCTGCCCAGTGCGGAACCGGACAGGGTGAAAAACGAAATCGAAGATGTCATTGGGATCGAAGCCCAGGACGCACCGCTTATCTCTGCCAAAAACGGAATCGGCATAGAGGAAGTGCTGGAAGCGGTGGTAGAAAAGATTCCCGCCCCTTCGGGCAATCCGGACAACCCGCTGCAGGCCCTGATCTTTGATTCGGTTTATGATTCTTATAAAGGTGTGATCGTCTTCTGCCGCATAATGGAAGGCACCGTACGCAAAGGGACAAGCATTCAAATGATGGCGACCGGAGCCACGGCGGAAGTGGTAGAGGTTGGTTATTTCGGTCCCGGACAGTTCATTCCCTGCGAGGAACTCTCCGCCGGCATGGTGGGGTATCTGACCGCTTCCATTAAAAATGTGAAAGATACTGCGGTGGGAGATACAATAACAGATGTTATGAATCCATGCGAATCACCTCTGCCCGGTTATAAAAAAGTCAATTCCATGGTGTACTGCGGCATGTATCCGGCGGACGGCGCCAAATATCCCGATCTGCGGGATGCGCTGGAGAAATTGAAATTAAACGACGCTTCCCTGAATTATGAACCCGAGACTTCCATTGCATTGGGCTTTGGTTTTCGCTGCGGTTTTCTGGGACTTTTGCATCTGGAGATCATACAGGAGCGCCTGGAGAGAGAATACAATCTGGACCTGGTGACCACGGCGCCGGGGGTTATTTATCGTGTGCACAAGACGAACGGTGAAATGATCGAGCTGACCAATCCTTCCAATCTGCCGGATCCTTCCGAGATCGACTATATGGAAGAACCGGTAGTCAGTGCGGAGATCATGGTGACGTCGGAATTCATCGGCCCCATCATGCAGCTTTGCCAGGAGCGGCGCGGACGCTATGTCAGTACCGAATATATTGAGGCTGCGAGAGCCTTATTAAAATACGATCTGCCCTTAAACGAGATCATTTATGATTTCTTTGACGCGCTGAAATCCCGTTCCAGAGGCTATGCTTCTTTTGATTACGAGATGAAAGGCTATGAGCAGTCCAAGCTTGTGAAACTGGATATCCTGATCAATCATGAAGAAGTGGATGCCCTTTCCTTTATTGTTCATGCGGACAGCGCCTACGAAAGAGGCAGGAAGATGTGTGAGAAGTTAAAAGGGGAAATCCCCAGACATCTGTTTGAGATTCCGATCCAGGCGGCAGTGGGCGGCAAGATCATTGCCAGAGAGACTGTCAAGGCAATGCGCAAGGACGTTCTTGCCAAATGCTACGGCGGCGATATTACCCGGAAAAAGAAGCTGCTTGAGAAACAAAAGGAAGGTAAGAAACGGATGCGCCAGATCGGCAGCGTAGAGATCCCCCAGAGCGCCTTCATGAGTGTTTTGAAGCTGGATGAAAATTAAGCTTATGAGAAATCTGAGTATTTATATCCATATTCCCTTTTGTATCAAAAAATGCCTTTATTGCGATTTCTTATCCTATCCGGCGTCGGAAAAAGAACGGCAGGCATATTTGGAACTGCTCTTATCCGAAATAGAAGGGCAGGCGCCCTTTTACAAGGGCCATCAGGTGATTTCCGTCTTTATCGGCGGAGGGACCCCTTCTGTTTTGGACGGCAGGGAGATAGAAGAAATATTATGGAAACTTAAAAACAACTATCATCTTGAAAATGTTCTTGAATTGACTATAGAAGTCAATCCCGGTACGGTAACGGAAGAAAAGCTTGCGGCATATCTGCGGGCGGGAATCAACCGCTTAAGCATCGGATTGCAAAGTACGAATGAGGAAGAACTGCAGACTTTGGGCAGGATTCACGACTACCGCCGGTTCTGTCATACCTATGATATGGCAAGAAAGATGGGTTTTCACAACATCAACGTCGATCTGATGTCGGCGATTCCCGGGCAGACCTATGACTCTTACAAAGAAACGCTTAAGAAAGTACTGGCTCATGAACCGGAGCATATTTCAGCCTATAGCCTGATCCTGGAAGAAGGCACATGGTTTTACGAACATAGGAAGGAACTTACGCTTCCCTCGGAAGATGAGGACAGGCGTCTCTATGAGTTGACGGGAGAAATGCTTGCCTTACACGGTTATCACCGCTATGAAATCTCCAATTATGCCAAAGAAGGCTATGAATGTGTGCATAACAAGGTCTATTGGAAAAGGGGAGATTATGTCGGTTTCGGACTGGGCGCCGCATCCATGGTAGAGGAAGTGCGTTTTGAAAATCCGAAGACCCTGAAAGATTATCGGACGAGAGTACGCACAGGAGTTGTGGAAAATAAGCAGGCTCTGACCGGAGAGGAACAGATGGAAGAATTCATGTTTCTCGGTCTCCGGCTGATGGAAGGCATCGAAAAAAAAGATTTTTTGGATAAATTTGGTGTTCCTATAGAAAATATATACGGAGAAACCCTTGCAAAGCTCCGGCGGGAGGGTCTTATCGAAGCCGATGAACCGATTCGCTTAACCCCTTACGGAGTGGATATCAGCAATTATGTCATGGCACAGTTTTAAGCCGCGATTTCTTTATTCGATAAACTGTAAAATTGTATTGAATTTTATGCAATAAATCTGTATAATAAACTTGGCACATTGAATTCCCTTATTTTTATTTTGAGTGGAAAGGCACTTGCACTGTCCCCGGGTCATAGAATAAAGTAAATAAACTTTGGGGGCTTCTTTTGAAAACATTTAAGCAACCGCTGACGGCGAAAGAAGAAGCCGCTTACCTTCGCAGGCTGAAGGAAGGAGATAGTGCGCAAAGGCAGAGAGCCAAAGAGATACTGGTTGAGCATAACCTTCGTCTGGTGGCGCATATTGCGAAGAAGTACCAGAATGTGGACGAAGACATGGAAGATCTGATTTCAACAGGAACCATCGGACTGATTAAAGCGATAGATTCTTTTGATGCGGGAAAAGGAAAACTCAGCACATATGCTTCCAGATGTATTGACAACGAATTGTTGATGCTTTTGCGGGCCAGAAAAAAGACTTCCAGAGAGGTGTCGCTTTATGAACCTATCGGAACCGATAGGGAAGGCAATGAGATTAATCTGCTGGATATCATTGAACAGGAACAACCGGATGTGATCGAGCAGATGGAAACGAAAGAACATTTAAAACGCCTATCGGGGCTTTTAAATGATAAACTGGACGAACGGGAGAAAGAAATCCTGATCCTGCGCTACGGTCTGGCGGATGACAGAGAAGTAACACAGCGGGAAATTGGGAAAAATTTGGGGATTTCCAGAAGTTATGTGTCTAGGATCGAGAAAAGGGCTTTGGAAAAACTGAGGGAAGGTTTTGATTAAGGCAGATAGACAGGGGGATAAAACAGATGATTTTTGTGAAAAGAGATGATCTAAAGACAGGTATGAGACTTGCACGTCCTATTTATAATAGGAACGGCGTTTTGCTATATGAAAGGAATTCGAAACTTACCAGTCAGGGCATTGTCAGTATCAAAAATTTTGGTCTGATTGGTATTTTTGTGCTGGAACCTGCGGAACCTGTTCCGCCGATGACGCGGGAAGATCTTGAATTTGAACGTTTCCAGACGATGTGCGTTTTTTCCATTCAGGAAGAACTTGTCACCATTCTGCGTATGGGCAAAACGGCGAAGATACCTACGATCGTGTCCAATATCATCAAGAATTACGGTCATTTGAATACCAAAATAAAATTCATGCAGAATCTGCGCAGCACGGAAGATTATTTTTATAAACATTCCTTAAATGTTGCGATTCTATGTGCAATATTGACTCATGCAATGCAGATGACCGTTTCGGAACAGCTTGAGACGGTTACCGCTGCTATTGTTCATGATATCGGTAAACTTTCGGCGCCCAGTAATATTCTGGCGAAGGATGTGTGGACGCCGGAGGAAAGGGAACGTGTGAAGATGGCGGAAGTAGCGGGATTCGGACTGCTTGAGCATATCTTTACAGACTCACCCAATATCAAACGCATTTGTATGCAGTCACAGGCGAATCTGGAGAATCTGGAGAACGAGAAAGAAACGGATATTCAAAAGATGCTGCTGCCTGCCAGGGTACTTTGCGTGGCTGAGACCTTTGATACAATGACGGCGATGCAGGTGGATAAGGAACCGTCATCAGAAGTGGCGGCCTTGAAATATCTGATGGATCATCCGGATTATTTTGATGAAAACATCGTGGAGGCTTTTTGTAAATCGATCAAGATCCTCTTCCCCGGTGTCAGCGTGGAACTGAACAATAAAGAAAAAGCGCTTGTATTGGTGGAGAATCCGGCCAATATCTTAGAACCGATGATATTGACATTCCGGGATAACAAACTGGTCGATCTGTACAACCAGCCGAAGGGACCGGATCGTTTAGAAATCACGGACATCATGAAGACGATGGATAACCGTTATGTTATGGATATGGATCTTCTGAAAAAGCAGGGAGTGGAAGTAGAAGAGCCTGAATATGTAGATGACAGACAGGAAGAGGAAGAATACACTTCCCAGAACAATTAAAATACGTTAAGAAAGAGGGGTTTAGGAAATGACACGTTTGGAGGGTATTATGAAAATCGCACATGAGGCCAAGGCTTCTGATGTGCATATCACGGTAGGGGTACCGCCGAAAATGCGTGTAAACGGAGGATTGATCGATGTTGAGGGCTATCCTGTATTGACAAATGACGATACGAAGGCTATCCTGCTTGAGATCATGACAGAACATCAGCGTAAGATCTTTGAAGAGAAGGGAGAGTACGATATGTCCGTTTCCATTTCCGATCTTGGGCGCTGCCGTGTGAATGCTTTCAGGCAGAGAGGCTCCATAGCGCTGGCGCTTCGTCTTGTAAGTACCGTAGTACCTTCGCCGGAAGTTTTGGGTGTTCCTGAATCCGTCATTAATTTATATAGAAGGAAAAGAGGGCTGATCCTGGTTACGGGACCTACCGGAAGTGGTAAATCTACCACCCTGGCAGCGATTATTGATAAGATCAATAACAGTAGGGATGCTCATATCATTACACTGGAAGACCCGATCGAGTATCTGCATCACCACAAGGTGGCAATGGTAAACCAGCGTGAGATCGGTTTTGACTCCTTGAGTTATCAAAATGCACTCCGTGCAGCGCTGCGTGAAGATCCTGACGTTATCCTGGTAGGTGAGATGCGTGATTTTGAAACCATCAGCGTTGCCATTACAGCAGCAGAAACAGGACACCTTGTTTTATCCACCTTACATACCATCGGCGCGGCAAGTACTGTAGACCGTGTCATCGACGTTTTCCCTCCGCACCAGCAGCAGCAGATCAGGGTTCAGCTTGCCAATGTTTTGGAGGCGGTTATTTCCCAACAGCTGGTTCCTACAGCGGATGGTCAAAGGCGTATAGCTGCTTTTGAAGTACTGCATGCAAACAATGCGGTACGCGCCCTGATTCGTGAAGGAAAATCCCATCAGCTGCCTTCTGTTATGCAGACCAACCGTAAGATGGGTATGATCACGATGGACGAATGTCTCTTAAAGCATTTCTATGACAGAAAGATCAGTGGCGACATGGCGATTCAGTTTGCCGTAGATCCAGACGGCATGCAGAGTAAGGTTATGGGTGGCATGTAACGATATCATAAAAACGGAATATGTGGAATGTTTATACGGCTGTCGGGATTTATTTCTTGACAGCCTGTTTCTTTTTGGATAAGATAAAGATGTTCTAAAATTTTCTATGGATTTCATCAGAAATTCGTGATCCGGCAAATCGCCGAACAATTCAAACTTTTTAAAGTAAAAATGACACAAGTGTCATAATCGAAAACGAAAGGAGGAAATATATTTGTTTGGTTCAATTACATCAGGTACGCTTCACGGTATCGGAAGTTCTCTGATCCAGGTGGAAGCAGACGTATCGAAGGGATTACCTTGTTTTCAGATGGTAGGCCTACTGGGGTCTGAGGTGAAGGAAGCAAGGGAACGGGTGAAGGTGGCCCTGAAAAACGCAGGGATGCCGCTGCCGTCCATGTGCATTAATGTAAATCTCTCTCCTGCCGACCTGCGTAAAGAAGGATCTCTGTTCGATTTGCCGGTGGCACTTGGAATTTTGGAGGCGCTGGGCTATTTTCCAAAGGAAAGCGTGCAAAATACCGTCATTATCGGAGAACTTGGCCTAAACGGAGAGGTAAAACCGGTAAGAGGCGTACTGCCCATCGTAAACGAAGCAAGAAAACAGGGGATGAAAACCTGCATCCTGCCCAGGGGAAATGCGAAAGAAGGCGCCGTTGTACAGGATATGGAAATAATAGGTGTGGCTGATATCAGGGAAGCTTTATCCTATTTGTGTGCGGATAAGGAAAACAGAGAGAAACTGATTGCGCCGGTCAAGATCGATGCTTACAGGATGCTTGAGAACGGAAAAGGTGAATCGGAGCCGGATTTTGCGGATGTAAACGGACAAACGGCAGTAAAACGGGCGGCGGAAATTGCCGCGGCGGGTTTTCATCATTTGCTCATCATCGGCCCTCCCGGTTCCGGCAAAACCATGATTGCGAAAAGGATTCCTTCCATCCTGCCGCCAATGTCTTTGGAAGAGAGTATGGAGGTTTCTGCCATATACAGCGTATCCGGTGCGCTTATGCAGGGGGATGCCCTGATAACAAAACGTCCATATGTTGCGCCTCATCATACGATCACAAGACAGGCTTTGGTCGGCGGCGGGAAAATACCGACACCGGGGATGGTCACTCTTGCCCACAGGGGTGTGTTGTTTTTGGATGAACTGCCTGAGTTTAAGCGGGAAACCATTGATATCCTGCGCCAACCCCTGGAAGAGCGGCAGGTGCAGCTTGCGAGGAGTACCGGAAACTATATTTATCCTGCAGATTTTATGCTGGTAGGAGCTATGAACCCCTGTCCCTGCGGTTATCATCCAAATGCGCAAAAATGCAGATGTACTCCCTATGAGGTGCATCGCTATCTGGAAAGGGTATCCGGACCGATTTTGGACAGAATGGATATCTGTGTGGAGGCGCCGGCTGTCGACGTTACGGAACTGACGGCATCCGCAGGGCAGGAGAGCAGCGCGCAGATAGCGGCCCGTGTTCTGCAGGCAAGAGAAATACAAAAAAAGCGTTTTGCAGGTACAAAGCTGCGCTTTAATACGGATATGGGCATCAAGGAAATACGAGAATACTGTCCTCTTGGAAAAACTCAGGAGAAGATGCTGGAACAGATATTTTGCAAATTGAATCTGACTGCCAGAAGCTATCACCGCATTCTCAAGGTGGCACGCACGATTGCAGATTTGGCGGGCTCTTTACAGATAGAAGAAGTTCATCTGGCGGAGGCCTTGTGTTATCGGGTGGCAGACCGCAAATACTGGCAGTAAAGGAGGAAAATATGAAGGAACAAATAACTTCGCTGGAAGAATGTGAACTGCCTTACGCATATTGGCTGTATAATATCGCAGGTGTGGGAAGTAAGACCATTGTGCGACTGCTTGCGCAGGTAAAAACTCCACAGATTCTCTACCATCTGCCGGAAAAAGAACTGGAGCTGATTTTGAAACAGAATCGGATGACTCCGAACTTGGCAAAGAGAATTATTGATGCTAAACAGCATTGGGATGTGCAGGGCGCTTACCGTCGCCTTTTGGAAAGGAAAATAAAATTCACCTGCCTGGGACATAGCGATTATCCGGACAGGCTGCTGCAGATTCCGGACGCCCCTTACGGAATCTACTATCGGGGAAAGCTGCCGGATAAAAACAAGCCAACGGCAGCCATCATAGGAGCCAGGAGCTGTTCGGAATACGGAAAACATATGGCACAGCGCTTTGGCAGGGAGTTTGCCATGGCGGGGATGCAGATCATCAGCGGCATGGCAAGAGGTATCGACGGAATCGGACAAAATGCGGCACTGGCCGCAGGAGGCTATTCTTTGGGGGTCATGGGCTGCGGAGTGGATATTTGTTATCCTTCGGAGAACAAAGACTTATACGATCTGCTTTGCACACAGGGCGGCGTTTGTTCGGAATATCCGCCCGGCACAGCACCCCGCAACAGCCTTTTTCCGCCGCGGAATCGTATTATCAGCGGACTCTCTGACTTTGTGCTGGTGATTGAGGCGAAACACAGAAGCGGCACCCTGATCACCGTAGATATGGCTCTGGAACAGGGCAGAGAAGTCTATGCCCTGCCGGGCAGGGTGACGGATGCCCTGAGTGAAGGTACAAACCGCCTGCTGCAGCAGGGCGCGGCAGTGGCTCTTTCACCCCAGGATATGATCGGCAGCCTTACCGGACAGATATCCGTCCAAAAGGGCTCTGCATCCTTATTGTCCGATAGGCAGATAGACATACTGGATAATCTGGAAGATACGCCTCAGTCTGTGGAAATGATAAAACAACGCATGTTATCAAATTGTAGCCGCGATGTGCCTCTGCCGGAGCTTATGAATGAGCTTGTTAAACTCAGCTTAAACGGCCAGGCAAGACAGATCGGGAACAGTTATTTTATGAGAGAGTAGGGAGTACAAAAACTTGGATAGAGATGTCAGTATTAGTTCAAATGTGAACGGAAGAA